>MKSY01000015.1 GCA_001897475.1 Alphaproteobacteria bacterium 43-37 | reverse complement strand
GAAGAGGAGTGCGGGAATGACGAAGAGGAGTGCGGGAATGACGAAGAGGAGTGCGGGAATGACGAAGGGAGGGCTTGTCACCCTCGCGAAAGCGGGGGCCCATATAAGCCCTGGATCCCGGATCTGCGTCCGGGAAGACAAAATGAGAGTTGCGGGAAGGCAAAAGTGTGTGGGGCGGGATGCAAAAGGAGTGCTTGGGGTGTCAAAGAAGAAGCCGCCCTCCCCTGCCACCTATGGTGGAGGTTTTTCGTTATGCAAAAAAGGCGGGCTCTTGAATTAGAGTTCGCCTTTTGTTATACATAAAGCGTGAATTCGTCAAATTTTACCGATCGTGTGCGTCAAGCGCTTTTATTGTCAACACTCATATCCGCAAATGTAAAGCTTAGGAAGCGAGGGAATGAGTTTGTTGGCCTATGTCCGTTTCATAATGAAAAATCACCTTCTTTTACGGTGAGTGATGAAAAAGGATTATATTACTGTTTTGGATGCGGGGCTAAAGGAGATCATTTCAATTTTCTTATGGAAAAGCAGGGTATGACATTTCCTGAATCAATGGAGCGCCTAAGTCAGATGACTGGCATTCCTCTGCCTGCAACAAGCGAAAGGCAAGTTGAAACCAAAGAATATGATTGGTTGCAGATGGCTGCCTCTTGGTTTCATGAGCGACTGCAAGGCAATGAAAAATGTTTGGAATATCTTCATTCTCGAGGCCTTAACACGCAAACCATTCATGATTTTAAGATTGGGTACGCGCCAGCAAAGGCAGATCGCCAGTGGGAATTGTTGTGGCGAAATTTAAGGCAATCAGGGGCTGCTCGTGGTGATCTTATAAGCGTAGGTTTGATTGGGCAAAGCGAGCACAATGATGCTACTTACCCTTGGTTTCGGGATAGAATTGTTGTTCCTATTTGTGATGCAAGAGGGAGGGTGGTTGCTTTTGGCGGCCGCCTTTGGAGTGGCGAGGGGCCTAAATATCTGAACTCGCCTGAGACAAAACTATTCCATAAAGGCAAGATGCTATTTGCCCATCACTTAGCGCTTCCCCAAGCTCGAGAAACAAAAGAGGTCTTCATTGTTGAAGGGTATTTTGATGTCATCACCTTATTTCAGCATGGTATTATGCGTGCGGTTGCGCCATTGGGGACGGGGTTTACACAAGAGCAGCTTTTGCTGGCCTGGAAGACTGCGTCAACGCCGATCATTTGTTTTGATGGCGATGCAGCTGGCTTAAGGGCGGCGACAAGAATTTTGGAGTTTATTTTTCCTCTGCTAAAGCCTGGATATTCTGTGAGTTTTATGCGCATGCCTGAAGGGCAGGATCCAGACAGCTTTGTGCATAATTTGGGTGCTCAAGCTTTTCTTGATCTGGCACAAAAGAAGATAAGCTTGGTGGATTTCTTGTGGCAGTATGAGTTTGAAAAGGCGCCATTAATTACACCTGAGCAAAAAGCAGATTTTGCCCAGCGTTTGCAGGGATATGTCAAGGAGATAAGGGATTATACCGTTAAGTCAGCTTATATGGCTGAAATTAAAAAAAGACTGTTTGGTATGCAAAACCAAGGTGTGCGCAAATTTTCACCGCCTGTTAGTCTTAAGCCAAGAGTGACCCTTTCGCAAACAGGGCAGCTTGTAAGACAGCAGCTATTGCTACTTACGGTCATCAATCACCCATATATTTTGAGCGAAGATATTGAGGTTTTTTCAAGTTTGCACTTGGGAGATCCTGATTTGGAGAATCTAAAAATGTGTATTCTTGAGTTTGTAGCCACTAAAGACCTTGAAAAAGAGAAATTGTTGCACTATTTAGAAGCTGGTAAATGCTCTCAAATTTTGGGCAAACTTCTTGCTGATACTACATTGAAGATCCATGGGCGCTTTGCTGAGCCTGATGCATCTGAAGATATGGTTAAAGAAGGGTGGCGTGAATTGATTTTTCAGATTATAAAGAAGTCAGGTTTGAGGCAGGATATTCAAATTGCAAAGCAATTGTTGAAAGAACAGATGAGCCAAGATAAATGGGCAAGGTTAAAAGCGCTAATTGCTGAAGAAGCAACGGCGAATTCGTAATTATGATGAAGCAATATTTTAAATGAGGGCAAAATGGCAGTTCGTACAAATCAGGCAGCAACAACGAATGAACCTCAGGATGAGACCTCTGATGTATCAATTTTAGATGTTTCGCAAGCATCCATTCGTCGTCTGATACAAAAGGGCAAAGAGAGGGGTTTTATCACATATGATGAGCTCAATCGTGCTCTTCCTCAGGAACAAGCCTCTTCTGAGCAAATCGAAGATATTATGTCCATGATGACAGATATTGGCATCAACCTGGTTGAAAATGAGGATGCGGAGGAAGGCGAGGCTAACCAAGAGCAAGCAGCTGCTGCAAGCGAAGAAGAAGAGAGCGAGGAAATGCCTGAGGTAGGTCGGACGGATGACCCAGTGCGTATGTACCTTAGGGAAATGGGTAGCGTGGAATTGCTGTCCCGTGAAGGCGAGATTTCCATTGCTAAGCGTATTGAAGCCGGCCGCGAAATGATGATTGGTGCTATTTGTGAAAGCCCAATGACTATGAAGGCTTTAACAGAGTGGCGCGAAGCTATTATAGACGGGACGATGCTTGTCCGCGATTTGATTGCTATTGAGACGTCCTCAGAAGGTGAAGAACCTGATTTGAACGCTGATGACGCTGAAGATGAAGACTTCATCCCAGATAATAAAAAGAGTGAAGAAGAAGGGTTTGAGGAGGATGCTGCTGCTGAAGAAGAAAATGTGGAGACAGGCGAAGAAGAAATGGAGGGGGTGTCACTCGCTGCATTGGAGGAAGCTCTGAAACCAAAAGTATTGGAAACCTTAGATAAAATTGCACAAACATATGAGCAATTTTCATCATTGCAAAACCAACGATTTGAGGCCATTCAAAAGCAAAAAGCCGCCAACTCTAAACTTGAAAAGCAATATGAAGCTGCTCGAGGCCAACTGGTTGAATTTATGGATGAGATTCACTTAAATCAGGAGCGCATCGATTATCTTGTTGATCAACTTTATAATGTTAACAGGCGCTTGGTTGGTTTTGAAGGGAAGCTATTGCGTCTAGCCGAAGCTGAGGGTGTTAAAAGAGATCAGTTTTTGAGTGAATATTTTGGTTCAGAATTAGATCCGTCATGGTTGGATCGTTTGGAGCAAAATACAGGCAAGGGATGGAAAAATTTTGTTGCGAAACATCGCCCCGAGGCTGAAGGGATTTTAACAAAAATTCGTGATATTTCCCATGAAGCCGGCACTCAAATCAAAGAATTGCGTCGCATTGTGAGCACCGTTCAAAAAGGTGAACGTGATTCCCGTAAGGCTAAAAAGGAGATGATTGAGGCAAACCTTAGGTTGGTGATTTCCATTGCAAAAAAATATACAAACCGTGGGTTGCAGTTCTTAGATCTTATTCAAGAGGGTAACATTGGCCTTATGAAGGCCGTGGATAAATTTGAATATCGTCGTGGTTATAAATTCTCAACCTATGCAACGTGGTGGATCCGTCAGGCTATTACTCGCTCCATTGCAGACCAAGCGCGAACAATACGTATTCCGGTCCATATGATTGAAACCATTAACAAGCTTGTGCGGACTTCCCGTCAGATGTTGCATGAGATTGGTCGTGAGCCAACGCCGGAAGAACTGGCTGAGAAGCTTCTTATGCCTATTGAAAAGGTTCGAAAAGTTCTAAAAATTGCTAAAGAGCCTATTAGCTTGGAAACCCCAATTGGGGATGAGGAAGATAGCCATTTAGGTGATTTCATTGAGGATAAAAACGCTGTTCTTCCCATTGATGCGGCTATACAGGCAAATCTGCGGGAGACAACCACACGTGTGTTGGCCAGTTTAACACCGCGTGAGGAGCGGGTCTTGAGGATGCGGTTTGGTATTGGGACAAACACAGACCATACGTTGGAAGAGGTTGGGCAACAGTTTAACGTGACTCGTGAGCGTATTCGTCAGATTGAGGCCAAAGCCTTGCGTAAGCTAAAGCATCCAAGCCGTTCAAGAAAATTGAGGAGCTTTTTGGATACATAATATAAGTTGTGTCTGCACTATGAATGGTTCGACATAATTTATATGTGTTCATTTTTGTAAAAAAATTGACGAGATGTCATTGGGGAAATATGATAGAGCTTTACCCTGAGGGGCCCGTCATACTCATGAAGCTACTTACGTGCAATAGCAACATTCCTTTGGCGCAAGCGATCGCGCATCAACTTGGTGTGCCGTTAACCCATGCCACTATTAAGCATTTTAGTGACATGGAAATATTCGTTGAAATCCATGAAAATGTACGGGGTGAGGATATATTTGTTATCCAGTCTACAGGTTGCCCGGCCAATGATAATTTGATGGAACTTCTCATAACCATTGATGCTCTAAAAAGGGGGTCAGCTAAAAGGATAACGGCTGTTATTCCCTATTTTGGTTACGCAAGGCAAGATCGTAAGTCTGGCCCTCGGACGCCCATTTCGGCAAAATTGGTGGCCAATTTGTTAACGGTGGCTGGGGCGAATCGCGTGTTGACATTCGATTTTCATTCGGGGCAAATCCAAGGATTTTTTGATATCCCAACGGACAATCTTCTGGTTCGGCCTATCTTTTTGCAGGATATTCAAAGTCGTTATGGCTTAGAAGCGTGTACCATTGTTTCGCCAGATGTGGGGGGTGTGGTGCGCGCTCGAGAAATGGCGAGTCGCCTCAAGGTTGATCTTGCTATCATTGATAAAAGAAGGCTGCAGCCTGGTCATTCAGAAGTGATGAATGTGATTGGTGATATTAAAGGTAGGCGCTGCATTGTGGTGGATGATATTGTGGATTCGGCTGGAACTATTTGCCATGCAGCCAAGGCATTGATGGATGGTGGAGCTACGTCTGTCTGTGGGTATGCAAGTCATGGCGTGTTTTCCAGTAATGCTCTAGAAAAGATTGAGGCCTCTCCTTTGACGGAAATGGTGGTGACCGATAGCATCTTAGCTACACCTATTGTGAAGGCGTGTAAAAAGGTAAGGCAAATTTCTCTTGCGGAATTGACTGCAAAAGGGATAGATTCAATTGCCAATGAAAGGTCTATATCGAGTTTGTTTGATTAATGAAATAACTTCGGCTATAAAGGCCTGTCGGCGCAAGGAAATTGAAGGAGATTAAGAGATGACAACCGTGGGCCAAGTGGACGCTCGTGTACGCAAACTTTCAGGAACAGGTCAAGCTAGAGCTGTTCGTCGTCAGGGGCTTGTGCCAGGTATAATTTATGGAGGTGAAGCAACACCCCAGATGTGCGCAGTGGATGCGAAGTTCCTGAACAATGAGCTGCACCATCAAGGATTTTTCACTAAAGTTTTTACGATGAATTTGGAGGGAAAGCCTGAGCAAGTGATGGCTAAAGATGTTCAGCTAGATCCAGTTACGGATTTTCCTTTGCATGTTGATTTTATCCGTGTGAACCAAAACACCAAGGTTACAGTTGCCGTTCCATTGCAATTTATTAATGAAGAGAAATCGCCAGGCTTAAAGCGCGGTGGTGTCTTGACAATCGTTGTGAGAGATTTGGAAATCAATGCGCCAGTTAACGCAATTCCTGAGGCGGTCATTGTTGACTTGTCTGGGCTTGAGATTCATGACAGCGTTCACATTGATTCTATCAAATTTGAGGCTGGTGTTTCTGCGGCTCATCCAGAGAGAGATTATACTTTGGCAACCATTTCAGCTCCAGCAAATGAAGACGCTGAAGCCTCTCAGGCTTCTGAAGCATCTGAGTAAGCTGATATATGTTTTTACTTGTGGGTTTGGGTAATCCAGGGTCACAGTATCAAAATAACCGACACAATGTTGGGTTTATGGCGGTTGATGCGATTGCATCAGCCGCTTCGTTTTCTCCCTTTGTCAAAAAAGATAAGGCTTTGGTCACAGATGGTAGGATTGACTCTCATAGGGTGATTCTTATCAAGCCGCAGACATTTATGAATCTTTCTGGCCCGGCCATTGTTCCCTATATCATGCTTTTTAAGATCCCTCTTGAAAATTGCATTGTGTTTCATGATGAACTTGATCTTCCGCTTGGAAAGGTACGCGTCAAATTGGGAGGGGGTGATGGGGGGCATAATGGTCTTAAAAGCCTTGATCAACATATTGGGAAAGGGTACACACGAGTACGCATTGGCATTGATCGACCGCCATTGAGGGATATGGTGAGCGGGTATGTGTTGAATGATTTCAAAAAAGATGAAAAAGATATCGTCGAGGACACACTCATCGATATCAATCGATTCCTCCCCGTTTTGTTGGGAGGTGATTCGGCGCTATTTATGACCAGACTCAGTGGAGTCACCCAGAATGGAGGATAAGCATGGGGTTTAATTGTGGAATTGTAGGATTACCAAATGTTGGTAAGTCAACCCTCTTTAATGCCTTAACCCAAACTGTAGCTGCGCAGGCTGCCAATTACCCTTTTTGCACCATTGAACCGAACTCAGGGCGAGTGGCTGTTGCAGATCCGCGTCTTGATCAAATCGCTAAGATTGCAGGGTCAGCCCAGATTATTCCCACCAGTTTGGAAATTGTGGATATTGCGGGTTTGGTGAAGGGAGCAAGTTCAGGCGAAGGGTTGGGAAATCAGTTTTTGGGGCATATTCGCGCTGTAGACGCCATTATTCATGTTGTGCGTTGTTTTGAAGATGAGAACATTACCCATGTGGAAGGTGGTGTGGATCCAATCAGAGATATGGAGATTATTGAAACAGAGCTGATGCTCTCTGACATGGAAAGTTTGGAAAAGCGAGTGCCAGCTCTGCAAAAACGCCTTAAATCATCTTTGCAGGATACAGATATGCAAACGCAACTGCGTCTGATGGAAGGGGCGCTCAAGCTCTTGCAAGAAGGAAAAAATGCGCGTGAGCTTGGGGTGGTGGATGCAGATCAGGCTGCCTTTAAATCGCTGCAACTGATCACCGCTAAGCCCGTCTTGTATGTTTGCAATGTGGGTGAGAGCGAAGCGGCCGCTGGCAATGCTTATGTTTCTAAGGTGGCTCAATTTGCGCAAAGCCAAGGAGCGGCATGTGTTCATATCTCGGCTGCTATTGAAGCTGAGGTTGCAACACTCACGGATGAGGCTGAAAAGCATATGTTCCTTAGCGATCTGGGATTGAATGAATCTGGCCTTTCTCAGGTGATTCGAGCTGGATATAATTTGTTGGGGCTGTTGACTTTTTTCACGGTAGGTCCCAAGGAGGCTCGCGCATGGACAACATTTAAGGGGGCTCGAGCGCCGCAAGCGGCAGGAGAAATTCACTCTGACTTTGAGCGTGGGTTCATTTGTGCTGAAACGATCTCTTTTGCTGATTATGTGTCTTGTAACGGAGAGCAAGGAGCTAAAAACGCCGGTAAACTTCGCCTCGAAGGTAAGGATTACATTACTCATGATGGTGATGTGTTTCACTTTCGATTTAATGTTTAAAGTTCACCCAACACTTTTTGTCATTCTTTCTTAGCGTCCTTTGTCTTCCCGGGCACCTACTTTGTCTTCCCGGACGATAGATCCGGGATCCAGGATTTTATGGCCCCCCGCTTTCGCGAGGGTGACAAGAAAAAGTGCGAGGATGATGGTGGAAGAGCGAGGGTGACAGGCCCTCCCTTTGTCTTCCCGGACGATAGATCCGGGATCCAGGATTTTATGGCCCCCCGCTTTCGCGAGGGTGACAAAAAAAAGAGCGAGGGTGACAAAAAAAAGAGCAAGGGTGACAGTGAAAGAAGCGCGAGGAGGATAAAAGGTAACTTGAGTGGTAAAAAATCACTTTAATTTTCACTATCTTATTGGATTTAAGTGATTTTTAACTAAGATCTGTATAGATTTTTAAAAAAATATAAAATTGGTAATCATTGTGCTTCACAAGTTTTTAAGTCTATTTTTAGCGCTTGTATTGACTTTGCATTCAGAATCTCTTCATGCAATGCTGAGGGCTGGAGGTTTTACACCTGCAACGCCAGATGGTCGAACATCTACGCCACCTGCTGCGTCAGTTGTTGGCTCGTCTAGTGGTGGCGTGCCAGAACCTCTACCAAACCCTCTTGAGACATTGTCAGGCCTAATGGGAAATTTAACCTTAGATGTTGATGTGCCTCCACCACCGCCGCCGCCACCTCCACCACCACCTCTACCTCTACCTCTACCTCTACCTCCATCACCACCTGCGGGTGTGGCAGAGACTCGTTTGGCTGTAACAGAAGCTGCTGCCGCGCCCAGAACTGCCGTTCCAGCGACAACAAGTGTGATGGTTGCTGCTCCTGAAGATGGCGGAGGAGGAGGTGGTGGTGGTGGTAGTGTGGCAGGGGTTGAGCATCCTATGCCTGTCGCTGCTGCTATTGCCAGAAGCCATCACATCACAGTATTGGCAATGGATGGACGAGTAGCGCGTGAATTTGATGTTCTTCTATTGGATCAGGGGTCTGCATTGCCTGATGCATTTGTCTTGCGATTTGATGAGAGGTCCTATAGGGAAGCCCCGCATAATTTCAAAATGGTATTGGAAGATTTTATAGTATTTGTAAATACAAAACTTCATCAATACATTGAAATGTTAGGGACGGTGTCGTTAAAAGGGGAGGAGCGTGAATTAAAAGAATACAAAAAAGGAATTTTAGTAAGTACGGTGCTATATTTGGAGCAAATGCGTGCTATTACTCTCATTGTGTTCAACCTTTCAAATGGTGAGCATGATGAGCATGTAAATGATATACGGCTTGTTATTGGCGTTAATCATCTAATCGGACAGCTCGAGATGTTTTTAATAGAAAAGCTTCGTGAGATTGACCGGTGGCGTGCGAGGCGAAAAGGCACTCCTCAAGAGGAAATACCTGAGATTACAGAGGGAGAAATCAAATGGCGTTATCATACATTCTGGCATCATATTGACCGTCTGTATGTGTTTGTTGAGGAGCTTACCAAAATACAAAAAAGGCGAGTAGATGCCCTCAGGCGAGCAAAATTAAGAGCTAGTAATGCCCATTTCTTGCAAAAAAAAGACGTTAAAGCTGCCATTACTCATGCCATGGTACATAGGCCTTTTGGGAGGGTGGCAGAAGAAGTCATTGAAGAGGAGAGGGCAGCTGAGGGTGCGGTAGTGACGCCAGCCTCTCCTCCGGTGGTGGCTGTGACGCCAGCTTCTCAACCGAGGAGAATGATTGTTAAGGTTCTGCCATCGTCGCAGCCATTTGGCTTTGCGCTGAAGCCTTATGATCCAGACCGTCCTCAAGTCGGAATTGAGCGGCTAGCAACTGGGCCGCTACATGTAGGCGCAAAAGTGCTGACCATAGAGGAAGCCCGTGCCGCTGTTGATATGCGGCCAATGAGGGTGGATATCCCTCCTAGTCGTTCATCGGCAGTTGCTGTCGGGGCTTCTTCGGCCATAGTCGCTCCTGTGGCTGTAGCCGCTGCCGCTGCCGCCGCTGCTGAACACCCTCCTCAGGATGTCCCTGCCATTATTGCTGTTCCGACATCGGCAGTTGCTGTCGGGGCTTCTTCGGCTATAGTCGCCCCTGTGGCTGTAGCCGCTGCTGCCGCCGCCGCTGCCGCTGAACACCCTCCTCAGGATGTCCCTGCAGTTATTGCTGTTCCAGTTGGTGGGAGAGCTGGATCGGTAAGCAGAGGGCAAGAGCGCCAAAGAGTTGCTTTGCCTGTTCTTTTAGGGGGTAGCCCAGGTTTCAGTTTTGCTCACGGTGGTGCAGGTGGAGGCAGTCGATAAAAATTTCCAGGAAATGTTATGATTTAAATGCTGGATCATAATATGCTTTCTAATAGTTGCTTGAATAGCGAAATCGTTTATAATGAGCTGCAAAAAGAAGGAAATATATATGTCAGACCAACCATTGGTTCAACCAGTTTCAACGGTGACGCTTACCTTTAATGATACAAACGAAACCATCGAGCTTCCTGTTTTAAAGGGGACCGATGGGCATATGGGCATTGATATCCGAAAGCTTTATGACAAAACAGGCTTTATCACCTATGACCCTGGGTTCACCTCAACTGGAAGCTGCTATTCCGGCATTACGTATATTGATGGTGACAATGGTATCCTTCTTTATCGTGGGTATCCGATCCAGCAGTTGGCCGAGAAGAGTGACTTTATCGAGTCCAGCTATTTGTTGATCAACGGTGAGTTGCCATCTAAAGAAGAAAAAGCCGATTTTGCCCACCGTATCACTCGGCACACAATGGTGCACGAGCAGTTGAGTGATTTTTATCGTGGCTTTCGTAGAGGGGCTCACCCCATGGCGATCATGGTGGGGGTGGTTGGTGCTCTTTCAGCATTCTATCATGACAGCTTGGACATTGACGATCATGAGCAAAGAGATGTGGCTGCCCATCGTCTGATTGCCAAAATGCCAACATTGGCTGCAATGGCCTATAAATATTCCCTTGGACAGCCGTTTATTTATCCGCAAAACAAATTATCTTTGGTCGAAAACTTTTTAAACATGATGTTTGCGGTTCCATGTGAGCCATATGAGTTGAATCCTGTCATGGTAAACGCTATGGACAAGATTTTGCTTCTCCATGCTGATCATGAGCAAAATGCATCAACGTCAACAGTCCGGTTAGCCGGATCAAGTCGCGCTAACCCATTTGCTTGTATTGCCTCTGGCATTGCAGCATTGTGGGGGCCTGCTCATGGCGGGGCTAACGAGGCTGTTCTGAATATGCTCCAGGAGATTGGTGATAAATCCCAAATCAAAAAATATGTCGAGCGCGCTAAAGATAAAAACGATAGCTTTAGGCTCATGGGTTTTGGTCATCGGGTTTATAAAAATTATGACCCAAGGGCTTCTGTGATGCGCAAGACATGCCATGATGTTTTGAATCAGTTGGGAATCAAAGAACCACTGTTGGAATTAGCGATGGAGCTTGAGAGAGTCGCTTTGGAAGATGACTATTTTGTCGAGAGAAAATTGTATCCAAATGTGGATTTTTATTCTGGCATTATTTTCCGCGCGATGGGCATTCCGACATCGATGTTTACGGTGATTTTCGCTGTCGCTAGGACAGTTGGATGGATAGCGCAATGGCGAGAGATGATCGAGGATCCTTCTCAAAAGATTGGCCGTCCACGTCAGTTGTATACAGGTTCACCTTTAAGGGATTATGTGCCAATCAATAAACGGTAACGAATACATGAGGGGGAGTGATCTCTCTCATTGATTTATGAATGCAAATACTTGATTATATTTATGGAAAACAACACTTCATTTCAATAAAGCGACTGGTAATCACTAAACTAATGCTTCAATGTTGTGTGCCACAAAAATGGGAAGCTTTAGTAAGCATCTCTAGCTCTTACCAAAATACTGAGTGCACTTCTTTTCATCGTTAACATCTGCTTGATTAATAAAATTCTTTTGCCCATTTCTTGTGTTGATGAAGAGTGAAAGGCAGCCGTCAGCGCTTTGGACTAGTGTTATGCCATTTTGCATATTCGGAATGTCATTTTTGTACAAATCAGAGACTGCATCTGCAATGTTATATTGTTTAATAAGCTTAGCTGATCTCGACCTGGCCTTAACGCCGGGCGAGATTTCAATAAGATCTTCTGGGGTGACATAATCAGCGAGCACAAAGCTTGGAGCAAATACAAAAGATAACATAACGGCTAGTAAAAATTTTTTGCTCATTGCATTTCTACAGATCCTAAAACCAACTCCAGTGACCGGTATAAGCTAAAGAATGTGCAATGTCGATAATGTCAGAGCATAAAATTTTATCTTTACCTTGAAACTGGCTCTAGTTCAATTCAAGGTTATATAAATATTCTGTAAAGAATTTCAGTCAATATGGAGTCCTGTTAGCTTATCATGGTCCAACATCACCCAGCCAAACAAGCATCCTCAATGTAAAGCTTAATTTGTTCGCGGCCCTGCCACCACTCGCGTTTGAGGGTGCCAATGATGTGAAATAAGCCCTCGCGTCCACTCATGAAAGCCTCAAGAAGTGGTGTGTCTTGAACGCGGAAAGCCACAGCAGGAAGCCTCGTGGTTGACGTGTCATGCGCCAAATCCAAGCCTAAATGAACGATGTCAGGATTGCCATTGTTATTCAGCTGCCTGATGGACTTTATTTTTACATAAGGAAACAAAAATTTTGGCTGAGGGTTCTTCATGCCGAATGGGGCAAGTCTATCGATGTTGTCGATCAAGCCTGCATTAACGGCGCCGATAGATAAAGCGGCGTCAATGGTGATTTTTGGGGTTAAATCGATATCACCCAAACGCGCTTGGCAGTATTCTTCGAAGCTATCACGAAGCCGCGGAATGTTATCAATTTCAATGGAAAATCCGGCAGCCATAGCATGCCCGCCACCATTCAAAATAATGCCTTGATGTAAGCTTTGGTGGATAAATGTTCCCATATCGATGCTAGGCAATGATCTGCCGGAGCCTTTGGCAATACCACCTGTATGGGAAAGAATGAAGGTAGGGCGATGGAACTGATCTTTAATTCGGCTGGCGACAATGCCAATGATACCTTGGTGCCAAGAGGGGCTGTCCAAAACCAAGCTCGTCGAATTTGAGTATTGCTTGGATTGGAGGATAGCTTCTTCAATGGCAGTGGATTCAATATTTCGCCTTTGGGTATTATATTCATCCAGAGTTCTGGCTAAAGCTTGTGCTTCAAATTCGTCATCCGTTGAGAGCAATTTCATCCCAAGGTCTGATTGGCCGACACGTCCACCCGCATTAATCCTTGGTCCTAGTACAAATCCTAAATGATAGCTGGTAGGCTCTTCATGTATGCCAGCCAAATCATACAGGGCGTTTAGCCCCACATTTTGTCTTTTCTTCATGACGTTAAGCCCTTGGAAGACAAAGGCACGATTGAGCCCTGTCAATGGCATAACATCGCAAACTGTTCCTAGGGCCACTAAATCAAGTAGATCCATAAGATTAGGTTCAAGGCGATTTTGAAAGAAGTTTGATTGTCGAAGGGCGCGATTTAAAGCGACAATAAATAAGAATGTAACGCCAACTGCTGCAATATGGCTAAGCTGAGAGTACTCCTGATCAAGCCGATTAGGATTCACAATAGCAACGGCTGGTGGGAGAGAAACATCGGCTTTGTGATGGTCTAATATAATGATATCTAAGCCAATTTCTCGAGCTAGTTTCAGTGGCTCAAAGGCAAGGGTTCCGCAGTCTACCATATGGACAAGCCTGACGCCTCTGTTGGCAAGAAGTTTCAAGCTGGCTTCATTGGGGCCATACCCATCTAGAATGCGATCTGGTATGCAAAAATCAAGCTTAATGCCGAGTATTTTAAAAAATCGCAGCAGGATAGCACCCGATGTAGCTCCATCGACATCATAGTCACCAAACACCGCCATTGGCTCTTTGTTATGGATTGCGGAAAGGGTCCTTTTAACAGCTGTTTCCATGTCTAAGAGTGTGTAAGGTTCGGGTAGTGATTTTTTAAGGGTGGGCTCTAAGAAGGTCTCAATCTCTTCCAGGTTTGCCGAGCGATTCACCAGAAGCCTGGCGAGAAAATCATCGATTTCAAACTGCTGGGAAAGTCTGAGCGCGTCCCTTTCAGCGTAGTCTCGAAATTGCCAGCTTCTTCCAGAAAAAGGGCTAAGCTGAGAGAGTGTACTATTTGTGATGGTCAAAAGATTGCTCATGTGTCAGGCGATTTTTTGCATTAGTTGGGATCCGCGGCCAGGCTCTTGATGGGCGGCTAACGCAGCTGCTTTCGTAACGCGGACGGATTCAAGAGTTAGGTGGCGGTCCATATATTCCTCCGTAGGCTGTGCTTCATAAAGTTTATATCAGAGGATGCAAGTATGATCCAGAGAGCAGTTTTAAGTTGATTGCATTGCTTGCAAGATAGTTTGCAGATTTTGCAATGGAAAGTTTTCTCAAAATTCTATTAGCTCAAGTTGTTAGGGCTCATGATGAAGGAGGATGTCGTGAGTGGCCTAGATCTCTCGTCTCAATAGGTAGAGCGATTAGGTGTTCCTACTGTACGGTTCTAAACTTCCCCAGATGTTTTATAGCATCTGGGTTTTTTTATAATAAGGCCACTGCTTGTATATTTTGTCTATATTTTATACTGTTTATCTTTTTTCACGTATATATTGTGCTTTGAGTTATAAAAGGTTATTTTGCATTTTAATGTTTCGTGCCGTCAATTGTGTAACTAATTGATCGGTAAATATATTTTTTAGGTATCTCATGAGTGTTCGGGTATTGCATGTGATGGCTGGAGCTGATTTCGGGGGAGCAGAAACAGCTTTTATTGATCTTATTGAAACGCTAAAGGGTTATGGTGTCGAACAAGCTGCGGTGATTCGTCATCATCAATTGCGTGCGGGTCAGCTTGAAAAAATTGGTGTGCCATTTGCGCAAGTTCCATTTCGAAAATTTTTTGATTTCGAAACCAAACGGGCCATTAAACAAATGGTTCAATCCTTTAAGCCTGATATTGTACAGTCGTGGATGGATAGAGCTTCAAAAAAAACTCCCAATGGTCCGTATATCCGTGTTGGTTGGTTAGGTGGATATTATAAGGCCAAATATTACAAAGGTTGTGATTATGTGGGGGCGGTGACACAGGATATTTGCCGGCATATGATCGACCAGGGGTGGCCTGGGAACAAGACGCAGCTTATGCGCACATTTTGTAAAATTGAAGAAGATGCTATTCCATTGGATCGTGCAGAGTATAATACGCCAGATAGCGCCCCTTTGCTGCTGGGTCTAGGAAGGCTCCATTCAGACAAGGCGTTTGACATATTGTTGCAAGCTCTCGTTGCTGTGCCTGAGGCATATTTGTGGATTGCGGGTGATGGGGTTTTGCGAGATGAGCTGCCAAAGATGGCGGAGGATTTGGGGGTAGCGAATCGAGTCCGTTTCCTTGGGTGGCGAACCGATCGTGGCGCTCTTCTTAAAACAGCAGATGTGTGTGTGTTTCCATCTCGTGTTGAGCCATTTGGAACGGTTGTTGTCGAAGCATGGGCATATCGTGTCCCGTTGGTAACAGCTATGAGCGATGGCCCTAAGGCGCATGTGCGCAATGAGGAAAACGGTTTAATCATCCCCATCGATAATGTTGAGGCATTGTCGGAGGCTATCCATAAGGCTATTCATAACAAACCCTTGATTGAAAAAATAGTGGAACAAGGATGGCAGGACTTCCAGTCTCAATTTACGCAAGATATCGTTGCGCAATCCTATTTGGACTTTTATCAAAAAATATGCCATCAAACGGTATAAGAACATATCGACTTTAAGGAGCAAAAAATGACTACTGATGTTGCGGGCGTTTCGGGCGCACGGTTAAAGGCATATATTGAAAAGATTGAGCGACTCGAGGAAGAAAAATCGGCTATTCAGTCCGATATTCGGGATGTCTTTGCAGAGGCTAAGGCCACCGGCTTTGACACAAAAGTCATGCGACAGTTGCTTAAAATCCGCAAGATGAAAACGGAAGAAGTTGAGGAACAAGAGACTCTTTTGGATGTATACAAAACAGCCATTGGAATGGTTCCTAATTCATAAAAGAAAAGGGGTTCATGGCGGTTTCTTCATCCTTACCCACGAGGAGCTATGCTTTGTGGCAATCTTAATCTAAGAGGGGAATATGCATGGAAATTGAGCTTTTAAGAACCTTCTGCGCCGTTTGCCAATTTGGGAGCATGACAAAGGCTTCCGAGTTCGCAAGCCTCACTCCCTCGGGCGTCCAGGCTCAAATCAAGCAGCTGGAAGGGCTGCTCAACACCAAGCTCTTCATCGGGCATGCCCAAGGTGTGCAGCTGACGGGCGAGGGAGAGGCCTTGCTTTTAGATGCGCAAGAGCTGATCGCTCATCATGACCGTGTGATCACGAATGTGAAAGGTGTTCGCGATACTCTTGAAGGTGAGCTGAAGGTGATTACAACCAAAAGCGGTGCCATTTGGGTTACGCCCTTTATCCGTGAGTTTCAGGAGAAGTATCCTAACATTGCTCTCAATCTTGTTGCAGATGAAGAAAGATCGCTACTTTTTTCGAGTCAATTGTCAGGAATTACAGTTGGCTTGGCTGGGTTCTCTCCACCTAAGAAAACCTCATTAATTTGGTCTCCTTTGTTGGAATATCGTTGGGTCCCTTTCGCTCATCCTGAATATCTAAACGAACGAGGCGCCCCTCAAACCATTGAGGATTTGGACCATCATGATATCATTGCTTATAAGTGGTCACCCGAGCATAATTACTTAAATGACTGTCAAACTAATGGTTTGTTGTATTTGGGACGTGAGAAAGATAACAGGAGAAAACCTATCGCTAAGACGGATGATATCATTATCTGTGTGCTAATGCTTAGGCAGAAAATGGGAATAGGCTTAATACCACCTTTTTTCCAACACGGTACAGAGTTAGTTCCTGTGCTAGAAAATTTTTTCCCTAATAATGACAGCTTGGTTCAAAAATTATATTTTATATACCCGCAAGAGCTTAAAGAGAATTCTAGAGTTCAGGCCTTTAATGCTTTTGTTAAAGAAAAAGCCAAGGAACAAGGCCAACTTTTAAAAGATTAAAATATAATCTAACCTGGGCTATGCATCTGTTTTTCCTCAAAATTTAGCCTGAGCAACGTATTGTTGTTTTCTTAATTGTACGGTTGACTTAACAGGTTTAAAATACTCCACCTCTTTGGGCTGGTCAATTCCCTATTACTCATTTGAGCCGTAGATAGGGTAAGTAAAGATAGGGTAACCAAAAATGGTGCGATCAGTTCATGGTACTTTTGTCTTCTAACGTCTCGGCAAATCCCCTATAAACATAGCAGTTAAGGGCTTACTTCGTATCATGGACTTAACGAATTGTGAAACTTACTGTACTTGTTTCGCACAAAAATATACCACAGACGGCCTGCGATTGTTGATTTTTAAATCACTGCGCAGGCCACTCATTATCATCCTTGCCCCTTTACTTGTCACCCTCGCGAAAGCGGGGGGCCATAAAAAGCCTGGATCCCGGGTCTAACGCCCGGGAAGACAAAGAGAGGGGTGCGGGAAAGACAAAGAGAGGGGTGCGGGAAAGACAAAGAGGGGGGTGCGATGACGAAGGCGGATCACCGTGGCCTTAAGGTTGGAAACGCAATGACATCACGGATAGAAGGGCTGTTGGTGAGGAGCATCACGAGGCGGTCAATGCCGATTCCTAGACCACCGGTTGGAGGTAGGCCAATCCCAAGAGCAGTGATGAAATCATGGTCCATAGCATGGGCTTCATCATCGCCGCTTTCTTTGGCTTTAAGCTGCTCTTCAAACCGTTCTTGCTGATCAAGGGGGTCAGTAAGCTCAGAGAAAGCGTTAGCCAACTCCCAGGTGTTTACATAGCTTTCAAACCGCTCGCTCAACAATGGGTTGCTGCGATGAACTTTCGCAAGAGGCGAAATATCTTTAGGCAGATCAATCACATGAATCGGCTGGATCAGTGTAGGTTCAACTTTCTCGCCAAAAACTGTCTCAATTATTTTGCCCCAAGGATCTGTCTTTTTGGAATGAACGCCAAGAGATTTGGCTGCTTCAAAGGCATCAGTTTGTGAAAGTTGCATGAAATCAATCCCCGTGGATTCCTTAACAAGATCAATCATAGATTTGCGTGGCCACGGGGCGGCAAAATTTAATGTGTGCTCGCCGAAAGTGACATCCGTCGTCTTGTGTATAGTGATACACAAAGACGCGATTAGCTCTTCTGCTAATGTCATCATATCATGGTAATCTGCGTAAGCTTGATAGAGCTCGACTGAGGTAAACTCAGGATTATGTCGTGGGGATATCCCTTCGTTTCTAAAACAGCGATTGATCTCAAATACTTTGTCACTGAGACCGCCAACCACAAGGCGCTTCAAGTATAACTCAGGTGCGATGCGCAGATATAGGTCGAGGTCTAAGGTATTGTGATGTGTCACAAATGGCTTAGCAGCGGCTCCGCCTGCTATGGGGTGCAGCATAGGCGTTTCAACTTCCAGAAACCCTCGCTCAATGAGGAACTTGCGCATATGGGCAATGATTAAACTCCGCTTGCGTAGAGTGTCGCGAGTATCTTGGTTCATGATCAGATCAAGATACCGCTGGCGGTAACGTTTCTCTATATCTGTTAAGCCATGGTATTTTTCAGGCAATGGGAGTAGGCTTTTGCAGAGCATCGTGATGTGAATGGCATCAATAGTGAGCTCGCCCCTTTTGGTGCGTCGGACAATCCCTTCGAAGCCAACAATATCGCCAATGTCTAACTGTTCAAGAATGACGGCAGAGGTTTCGTGAAGTCTCTTTTCATGGCAGAAAATTTGGATTTTGCTAGATGAGTCCAAAAGGTCAATGAACATGCCGCTGTTGCGGATGGACATAATGCGTCCACAAACTTTGACTTTGTCGGCGGTCTCAACATCAGATGCTAAACTCTCGTACAATTTATGCAAATCAGCGGCATCATGGGTTTTGTCAAAGCTATAAGGGTAAGGGTTCATTCCAAGGGTAATCAAGGTATCTTTCTTTTTTAGACGAGTCGTTGTCAACTCACTGGAAAGATCCAATAGACCATCTGTGTTTGTTGGCGCTTGGGACATGCTCACACCTTTTTGCAAAATAAATGAAGTTCACGTTGCAGTTATACTTGGCTTATTGAAAAAAACAAGAAAAAGCAGTTGTTCTTATAGCAAACTTACGTATAACGTTTAGGATGAAGGATAAAAGGGTGCATCAATGACATTGGCTGTGGTGATTTTGGCGGCTGGTAAAGGGACGAGGATGAAGTCATCCTTGCCTAAGATTTTGCACCCAATTGGTGGTCTACCAATGATTGGGCATGTCCTGAGTGCTGCCACTGCTTTGAACCCGTCAGAAATTGTTGTCGTTATTCCTCCTGAGGCGCTTGAAATTGAAGCTTATCTTCAAGATATGGCCTCTAATGGGGTTAACTTGAAACTTGCTATTCAAACTCAGGCTAAAGGGACTGGTGATGCTGTCAAGGTATCGTTAGACCACATTGGTGAAAACATTGAAAGTGTCCTCATTTTATGCGGTGATACACCAGCTTTAACTGGGAAGACTTTGAGTAAGCTTTGCGAGTTTCATAAAAATATATCCCAGCCTGGCTTGGCTTTGTATGCAATGGATCTGCAAAACCCAGCTTCTTATGGTCGGCTTGTCGTGTGTGGTCAGGAAGTTACCGCAATTGTAGAAGCGGCAGTGGCTACTCCTGAGGAGCTTACCATTACGTTGTGTAATACGGGTGTTTTAATAGCAAATATGCCGCTGTTGAAAGGGTTGCTGAATGCCGTTAAGCCCAACCCGCAATCTGGCGAGGTGTATTTGACAGATGTTGTTGAGCTTGTTCATCAGCGTGGTGCTCCTGCGCACTTTATTCTGGGGGCCGAGGAAGAGTTTGTCGGGGTTAATGATCGCACACAGCTGGCTTGGGCTGAGGGGGTTTTACAAACCAGGTGGCGTAAAGCATTGATGTTGTCCGGTGTAACGTTGTTAGCCCCTGAATCAGTTTATCTTAGTTTCGACACTGTCATTGGGCAGGATACGGTGATTTACCCGAATGTGTTTTTGGGAGCAGGGGTGAAGGTGGGCCAGAATGCGCTTATCCGTTCATTCTCATTTTTGCAGCAGTGTGTTGTTGAAGATAATGTAAAAATTGGCCCATGTGCTCACCTGAGGCCTGGTGCGACACTGAAATCTGGATCCCGTGTGGGCAATTTCGTTGAAATTAAAAATTCTGTTCTGGCATGTGGATCTCATGTCGATCACTTAAGTTATATTGGGGATGCAACTGTTGGAGTCAATGCTGCTATAGGAGCCGGGACCATTACCTGCAATTATAACGGTTTTGAAAAGTTTCCAACCACCATCGGTGAAGGTGCATTTGTAGGTTCTCACTCAACCTTAGTTGCACCTGTTACAATTGGGGCTCAGTCGATCGTTGCCGCAGGTAGTGTGATTACGCGGGATGTTCCAGAAGATGCATTGGCCTTTGCTCGTTCGAGTCAAATGGTTCGTGAAGGTTACGCGGCAACTTTTCGGCGTAGAGCATCAAAGCGTCGCCAAAAGAAATTAGGATTAGTGAAAGAGTAAAATCATGTGCGGAATTATTGCCATTATTAGTCAAAATCAACCGGTCAGTGAGCGCATTATTAGCGGTCTCAAACGACTGGAATATAGGGGCTACGATTCTTCTGGTGTGGCAACCATTACGCCTGAAGGCACTATTGATGTCAGAAGGGCCGTGGGGAAAATAGCCAGCTTGCAGGCCTTAGTGGAGCAATTGCCGCTAACTGGTAAAATTGGGATTGGCCACACTCGTTGGGCAACCCATGGTGCGGCTGTAGAAGATAATGCACATCCTCACTCTAATGGCAGGGTTGCTGTTGTTCATAATGGGATTATCGAAAATTTTGCCGAGCTTCGTCGGGAGCTTGAGCAAAAAGATCATGTATTTTCAAGCCAGACAGATACGGAATCTATCGTCCATCTTATTACGGATTTTTTGGATCAGGGAATGCGTCCTGAGCAAGCCATGAAGGAGACTTTAGCCCATCTTGAAGGTGCATTTGGGATTGCTGTCCTGTTTCAAGGAGAGGAGCTCATTATTGGTGCGCGCAAAGGAAGCCCTTTAGCTGTGGGCTTAGGCGACACTGAAATGTACCTTGGCTCCGATGCGCTTGGTCTGGCGCCATTTACTGATCAGATGGTGTATTTGGAGGAGGGTGACTGGGTTATCCTAAGGGATAATTCATACCAAATATTCAATGCACAGAGTGAACCGGTCGAGAGGGCAAAAACACTCATTGCGGCAAACAACATGAGTTTAGCTAAAGATGGATTTGCCCACTTTATGTTAAAAGAAATTTTCGAACAGCCATCGGTTGTTGGTCAAACGCTATCCAATTGCTTGGATCCGCATTCGAGATTGCCTGATTTTAGCGGCTTAAATTTACCGCGTATAGAGCCTTTCCAGAGGCTAAATATTATCGCATGTGGCACTTCCTATTTGGCTGCAATGGTTGCTAAATATTGGTTGGAATCGTTAACCGATATTCATGTTAATGTGGACATTGCTTCTGAATTCCGTTATCGGCGTACACCCTTTGTGAATGGGGGAGTGGCTGTGTTCATCTCTCAATCAGGGGAAACAGCCGATACTCTCGCAGCGATGACCCACGCGAAAGAAAATGGCCAGTTCTGCATCGCTGTTGTTAATGTGGCTACCAGTTCTATGGCTCGACTTGCTGACGCTGTTATTCTGACAGATGCAGGGGCGGAAATCGGCGTTGCTTCCACAAAGGCGTTTACCTGCCAGCTTGTCGTTCTGGCGGCGTTCACCGTTTTCATAGCGCTGCAACATGGCTCAGTCACCTTAGAGCAGGGCCAGCAATTTGTGGAAGAGTTAACCCACATTCCCAGTCAAATCCAAGATCAGTTGCATCACAAAGAAGAGCTACAGCAACTGGCTCAGGCATACTTAGTGCATGCGCGTGACATCCTTTATATTGGCCGTGGTGCTCATTACCCAATTGCTTTGGAAGGGGCGCTCAAGTTGAAAGAGCTATCCTACATCCATGCCGAAGGCTTTCCAGCAGGCGAACTCAAGCATGGTCCCATTGCTTTGATTGACCAAGACGTGCCAGTGATTGTGTTGGCTCCCTTTGGTCCGCTTTTTGATAAAACCATTTCTAATGCATTTGAAGTTGCGGCTCGAGGGGCAAAAGTCATCCTCGTGACGGATAAGCAGGGGAAAAGCGCGGTGGAGAGAATGGGGCAGCAGCAATTTACACTTTTTGAAGTGTCCACTGCTGGTACATTCTCGTCACCTTTGCTTTGCGCGATTCCAATGCAATTGATGGCATATTACACGGCTTTGCTTAAAGGTACTGATGTTGATCAGCCGCGTAACTTAGCTAAATCCGTTACGGTTGAATAGCCTTATGATGGGTTCTTGTGATTCATGTTCATTTCCTTCCTCATTTTTTGTGCATAATTATAAAAGTTCACAATTGCTTGGGCATGATGAGCAATAGTGCTGTGAACACCTCCATTGTAAAAATTGTTAGCCACTTGAGATGACTTTTTTATGGCTTGGATTACTTCAGCTGGGAAAAATGGAATAACATTTTTCCAACATTGTGTGATCCAAATACTTTCTGGGTGATCCATGGGGTTTGGTCCATTTTCATGTGATATACAAATTTTTGACTTCCAAATGGTCTGCGCTATCATGGGAGCTCCGATTATCTTTTGCGCCAGTTTGGGTAATGATAAGACAAAACCGATGGCTTTCTTCTCTTTGCGACTTAATTTGATTGTCTGAGTTAAAAAGTTTATAGGGCTGGATTTCCCGTGAGAGTATGTTTTCATGTTTTTCACTCCTGGGTTATGTTTTCAACGTGAAAGATTGGCTCATTTGCTTCTCTTCGCATTTCATTTGCCATTGCCACTAAACGATAAGCGGGGACCAAGTGATTGTTTATATAAAATAAGCGATGGCCAAGGCTTGTTGATTGGGTGAAATGGGTTGGGATGATGCAAAACTTTTTTTGCTGAAGCCAGTATATGACTGAGCTAAGTTTTGCTATGCGTGGTAACGTCCATAGAGCTTGTGGGCGTGATTTATCTATGGTGTAATGGCGTTTGGGCGAACCTTGGGGTTTTGCATGAGAAATCCTAGGTTGGCGGGCATTAAAGCGATCTAATGCATTGTTGATAGAGCACATGCTGCGCCCCATTTTCTTGGCGATTTCTTTGATGCCAAGATGCTCTTGAGCCAGCAGTTTTAACTTTTCAATATCTTTGAGTCTCCAATCCCTTTTTTCTCTCTTCGTCTTTGTGCCTAAGGCTGTCTTGGTTTTGATCGTTTCGTTAAAATTACAACTATCCATAGTTATTCCTTGCTGCATTTGGTTAATACAAATCAGCCCGATGTTTCGGGAACAACTGTGTCTATATGCATATTGCTATGCGTATATTTTTATACGTGGCCGCATTTTTGCGTTTAATTATTGTGCAGATTGTTAGCATATAATTTTATTGCAGACAAGAAAAGTTTAAAATATCATCAATTTTAAATAAAGTGTTGGAAATTCCTTGCTATGCGCGTGTTTGAACTGTTCTTTCTCTGCTGGTTTTTGATTTGTTGTTTGAGCTGTTGGCGGTGCTGATATTTGTATGCATCCGCAAAATATGAGAGGGGCGGAATGAAATTACTTTCCGCGCGTTGATAACGGCATCAATCCCCGTTTTAGGATTTCGTCCCATACGTTGTTTTTTCCGACGAACAATAAATGATCCAAACGTAGATAATTTAACGGATTGTTCATCGCATAGCTCGCTAATAATCATATCAAGCATTGTTTCAAACATCTGAGATGATAAATGTTTTGAAAGGCCTGTTTTGTCAGAAGCGATTTTAACAATTGAAGCTCTCGTAATTGTTTGATTTGTCATTTGATCCTCCATTGAGTAGTATTGACCAATTAATTATCATTGGCAAAATTTTATTTATTTATAATCCATTCCTCATTATTAATTGATAAATTAATTAGTCAATATATTTCTTTGTTTTTTTAGTAAAGAGGCGGCTTATCTGTGATAATTGTTTATTTGCTTAAAAAGCAAATTTAAGCCTTTTGCTTAAATGATACGTACCATATAAAATAATAAGAAATAATAGAAAGAATATTACTAATGGCCATGCAGGAAATAAGCGGCCATAGTGTGCCATTCATAAAATGGCTAGATTGATTTATGTAAAGCGCTCCAAACAAAAATTGTGAGCAAGTGATCAAGGCAACTCCTGTGCCAGATTCATGGCCAGCATTTTCAAGGGCCTTGGTCATGGCATTTCCCACAATAAGTGCGGCACCAAATTGAGCCGGTAGCTTAATTAAGGATACAATGATGGCTGGCGGCGAAAAATAATACATAACAAGCCCAAAGAGCAGGGTGTCTAATGTTACTATGTATATGCCGGTAATGAGTAGGCGGCTAATGCCAAGCCTGTCAACTAATAGCTGGCTAACAATTGTTCCGCAGAAATAGGCTAGCAGGTTAATAAAGACAAAGTAGCCAAAGTGTTGAATTGAGATATGGTATGTTTCTATAAGCACAAAGGGAATAATAGAATATTCAGACCAAAGCCATGATGTGCATAATACATTTATGAGGCCATAGCCGATATACTTTGGGCGTTTTAAAAGGTGAATGTAGCCTTTGAGAAGCGAGGAAAATGCGAATGTGCGGCGGTGAATTTTCTCGTTTGTTTCGGGATAATACCGAAGTATCAAGGTTAAGCCAAGGCATCCTGCAACGGTTAAAAACCAAAACGGCGCTCGCCATGAAATGAGAGCGACCAGGAAGCTGCCAATGATAGGGGCTATGGCAGGTGAAAAAGTGATAACCATTTCAATTTGTGTGATGCGTCTGGCGCACTCAGCGCCCTGATAGCAATCGCGAATTGTTCCTAAGCCAACTATCATAGCTGCGCCTGCGCCGAGACCTTGGATAAGACGAAAAAGAATAAGCTGATGAAAGGTAAGGGAAAAGCTACAGATAATTGTGGCGATGCAGAAAATTGTGTAGCTAATCAGAATAACTTTTCGTCGTCCAAAATAGTCAGATAAGGGGCCATATATTAATCCTGAGGTGGCAAGCCCTATAAGATTTGCGCTGACAATAAGTGATGTGGCGCTTTCATTAGTTTGAAAATAATTGCTGATTAATGGAAGTCCGGGGATCAAAAGATCTGTGGACATCTCACTTATTGCGACGATAGTTCCCACAAGCCAAGGTAAGTAATGCAAAGGCATGTTAAGCTCTACAACGCACTAAAAATCGTAACTCTTTAGGATCCGTTTTTAAAGAGCAATGTGTAGCACAATGAAGGAGCCAAAACCCCAGACGGTACAGGTTTTTAAAAGGCAGACGAGCTGAAATTTTCAATCGATCATAGAAAAACATAAAACCCTTCACTCTCTGATTCTTTTGTACCACGTAAGTGCAATTTGATAAATAATAAATTGGCTACTTGAAACTGTAAGTATTGATATTCATTTTACCGTTTAAGATGGATGCCAATTTGCCGCAGAGTATCTTTAAGGTCAGTGGGAAGATCGCGAATTGTTTCCTCAATGGACGCTATCCATTCTTTAGAAGGGGGTTGGGCAGGAGGAGAAAATGTTGGGGGTGACGTATTGATGGTGGAAGATTTTTTTAAAATAATACGTTCAATGGCTTTAAACCCAAAGAACTGGTTAACTCTTTCAATGATAACGGGTGTCAAATGTTGGTATTCAAAAGCATAGCGCTCGTTGATTGCAAGTGTCAAAACGCCATTGCCGCGCCCACCATTGTTAGTGTTAAAAAAGATTTTTTCTGGGGCGCTGTTTTGTGAATATTCGCTTCCAACAATATTCGGCCATTCAAGTAAAAGTCGCATGACCTCAACTTGTTTTTTCTTTAAAAGTGGTTTTGAAACTTCTGATACCAAAGCTGCTATGGACTTGGTTTGTTTGTTTCTCTTGAGATTTTGTTTATTCTTATTCATCATGCAAAATCACTTATATGTTCATGGGAAAAACAATGCGCGACCTTAAGGTACTACAGGCATTTGATTATGCCAATCATCTACTCAAGTGGTTCGATAAAAATGGTCGCGTGCTTCCATGGAGGTTGAATCCGCAAGACCCATACAAAGTTATGGTCAGCGAGTTTATGTTGCAACAAACAACTGTTAAAACTGTGATTCCATATTTCATTAATTTTATGGAAAAATGGCCCACATTGGAGGCGTTTTCTTCTGCTTCAGAAGAAGTGCTCCTAACGATTTGGCAAGGTTTGGGATATTATGCGCGTGCAAAAAACCTGCTAAAAGCCGTTTTTATGATTATGAAAGAACAAAATGGTGTAATCCCAAATTGTTATGAAAAACTCAAGAATCTTCCAGGTTTTGGGCCATATACAGCTGCTGCTGTAGCGAGCATTGCTTTTGATGAACCGGCAGCGATTGTTGATGGGAATGTCATTCGAGTATTATCTCGCGTGTTTGGTGTTGCAAAACCCATGCCCGCAGGTAAACAGGAAATTATGAAAATTGCTCAGGATCTTACGCCAGCTGTTAGGGCGGGTGATTATGCCTCAGCGATCATGGATTTAGGGGCCACCATCTGCCGATCGTCTAAACCATTATGCAACGAATGCCCTTGGCAAGAAGGCTGCTTTGCTTACCATCAAGGGCAGGTACATCTTTTTCCAATGCGTGCCGCAAAACCTGTTAGGCCTGTTTGTTTATCCACGGCTTTTTGGATTCAAAACTCTGAGGGCAAAGTATGGATACAAAAGCGCTCGCAAGGCGGAATGTTGGCAAATTTGTGGGAGTTGCCTCACACAGGGTTTAGTGTCGCTCTGGCGCGACAGCAGGTTGCATCGTTAGATTCTGTGGCCAAAGAGCGGCCCAGAAAGCACATTCAACATGTTTTCTCGCATTTTACCTTGAATATGGCTATCGTAGAGAAGAAGGCCTGTGATGCTATGGAGTTGATGGATCCTGACAATGGTGAGTGGGTGGATCCGGATGGCTATGTGCGTCGACCTATGGCTTCCCTTATGAAAAAAGTTTTTACCAGTATGCGCCCTCCACGAGAAAAATAGTCCGTAAGACGCTTCAAAAATCCTGTAGTAGGTTTTAGAAGGATACAGTGAGAGCGGAAAAATTTATTTCCCGAGAAGTTTTCGGATAGGTGCGTAGCTCTTGCGGTGGTGAATGGTTACGCCAAAATTACCCAGAGCCTCAGCATGAGCTCTGGTTCCATAACCAACATTCGTTGACCACATGTAAGCAGGAAATTGTTTGTGTAAATCTTGCATGATGCGATCGCGGGTGACTTTTGCAATAATAGATGCGGCTGCAATGTGATAGCTTTTTGTATCACCACTGATGATGGTGGTGACTTCACAATTCTTGGATTTTAATGGTAAAATTCCATCCACAATAATGGCTTCAGCCTCGGCAAAATCTGGATGCTCTAACGACCTGGACATAGCTAAGAGTGTGGCCTCACGAATATTGATTGTATCAATTTCAGCAACTTGCGAAATACCAACTTGATAAACAACAGATGGGTGAGAGCACAAAATAGCAAATATCTCTTCACGTTGTCGCGCTGTGAGTTTTTTGGAATCATTGATTGTCAGATTCTCGAAAGGGCGCGAGTCCAAGATCATCACTGCAGCTGTGACGACGGGGCCTGCCCAAGGTCCATACCCCACCTCATCAATTCCTATGATCTTGGATCCATGTTTTTTGTCAAAAGCTAAGCTGGGAAAAGAGAGATTAGGCATGGCTAGAGGTCTCTTCTTCAAATGAATTAAGCTTCTTCTGGATCATCAACATATCTTTCCAGGCTTCTCGCTTTTGTCCAGGGGAGCGGAGTAGGTACGCAGGGTGGAAAGTTGCTAAAGCGGCTATAGGGGATTCTAGTTTCGGCGTGGCATATGAAAACCACTGGCCACGCAGCTTCATTATGCCGTCTTGACGTTGCAGGAGAGCTTTGACAGCCGTTGCTCCAACTAAGACAATAATCCTAGGTTTCACAATCTCAATGTGCCTTTGGATAAATGGCAAGCATTGCGCAATTTCAATGGGTGAGGGAGTGCGATTTCCGGGTGGGCGCCATGGGACAATATTGCTTATGTATGCTTTTGTGCGATCCAAGCCGATGGCATTCATCATTCTATCCAAAAGCTGTCCGCTTAGGCCCACAAATGGCAATCCTTGCGCATCCTCTTCTGCTCCAGGTGCTTCGCCAATGAACATGACAGGTGATTTAGGGTTGCCGTCACTAAAAACGGTTTTCCGGGCTAGCGCCTTGAGAGGGCAGTCGTCAAAATTTTCAATAACCTGCCGCAACTCGTCCAAAGATGCAATATTATCAAGGCCGCTCATAGAGGGTGAATTGGTCGGGGATTTCGGGGTTGATGGGTAATCATCTATTGGGCGATTGTGTAGAGTTCGAGTCGGTTCTGCAACAGAGAATTGACGGTGAGGCTCTACATTGTTTGAAAAAGGGCGGGTGGTAAATGAATGGGAGGTAGAAAGTTTATGTTTTGTGACAAATGACCATATCAGCGCATGGCGTGGATTTAAATGGGGCAGATTTTGTTTTGGCAAACATGTTTGCTTAAGAAGGTTTTGATCATTGCCCAAGCTCTTAAATGATATCCCTTTAAGCTTCTTGTGCTTTTTAAACCATTGATGTGCTTTTGAGTATGTCATGCAAAAATGGATGTTCTGGTAAAATAATTTCTGGCTGATTTCTTTCTATGGCTACAGATAGCTTTATTTATGTAGCCATAGAAATACCATCAGAAATTTACTTCTTTTGAGAATAATAAAGCGCAGCAAAGTCAATAGGATTAAGAAGGAGTGGCGGGAATCCACCTTCTCTGACTAAATCTGCAACAACATTTCTCGCGAATGGGAAGAGTAGGCGAGGGCATTCTATAAGGATAACAACCTCAGTCATCTCGGGTGCAATATTATTTAAAACAAATATGCCTCCATAAATCATTTCCAGGATAAAGATTACTTTATCTGATTGAGTGGCCTCAACATTCACGTTAAGAACAACCTCATAGGTGTTCTCAGAAAGATGTGAGGCTTTTGCTTCAACGTTGACACTGATATTTGGTTGTGGGCCATCTGGATTAATGGATAGTGAACGAGGATTTTCAAACGAAAGATCTTTAAGATATTGTGCTCTCACTTCTATGCCTTGTTCGGGTGAAGCGGCGTCCATGTCTTTCGTAGCTTTACTTGACGTTGTTTTTTTCATTGTATTTTCCTTAATGAATTCCATGACCAATAATGATTACGTAATGGAAATACAAACCACTAATGCATTTAGAACCAAAAAAGTTGAAAATTCAATACTGGAGTTCCAACATCTTAGCGCATCAGTAAATCCTATAAATTAAACCATGACCTAACCTACTGTACAAATTAATAATTATCCTAGAATAAAAAAAATACAACACATAATTGTATCAAAAGGAAAAATACAACCTGAGAGCGAGTCTTGGGCAGTGGGGGTGAGTTCTATTGCCCGTATTCTTTTTGCATAATATCGATTAATGCATCCAAATTGCCGCCTTGACGAATATCTTGAATTTTTTGCTTTTGCACTTGACCTAACGAAACGCCATCTACAATCACATCAAAAACCCAGTAGCGGTTTTCTTTAAAATATAAAACCCAATCAACCTTGAATGGTTCAGGGTTATCAACACGTTCAATCGATGATTTGATAATCTTCGCCCCATCAGGTAAATCATTAATGTTCGTGATAGAAAAGCCATGAAGTGAAAGTTGCTCAATTTGCTTCATATAAACCCTAAAAATCATGGACTCAAACAGAACGAGATATTGATCCAATTTTTCTTTGGGTTCTGAACGCGTTTCACCGGGGCGGAGAGCCGAGCCTGCAACGCTTTTTAAATGAAAGTTTTCCTTCAAGAGCTTGCGAAAGTCGGTTTCTTTTTCAGGTGAAGATTTTGATTTATCAGTGAGTAGGTTCACGCCTGTTTTAAGAAGATTTTCGATAAATATCTTTGGCTCCGAGGCTTCTATGCTAGAGCAATGCGCGTTGGAGTAATGCAGTGTTGAGATCGTGATGCTGGCTACCAAAAGACATAAATTGAAAAGCCATTTTTTGAGAAATCTCATGGTAGCTCCTTGTTACTGCCAGCTATCAGACGGCTTGGGGCCTGAATATGGCTTGTCGCCGCGGTTTTCTTTGGCGCGAACCATCTCGCTGTATACGCTGCGCATGGTCTCGTACATATAAGTTGGATCGGCTTCTAAGGTCTCAAGTAGTTTATGATGTTCGCTGCGGGTATGAACGATTTGTATACCTGACCTATAATATACGAAGTTCCTCTGATCATTGTAAATGGCGATTCGGTTAAATGGATCAAGCACCAGGCTAAGCACGCGTCCTAAAGCGTGTCGTGGTGTGGAAGGTCCAAGCAGTGGCAACATTAAATATGGCCCAGAAGGAATGCCTGCTTTGGCAAATGTTGTGTCAAAATCTGTTTCGTCCTTTTTGAATCCCATATGTGTGGCGGGGTCAAAAATTCCGCAAATACCAATGACAGTGTTCAAAATGAAACGGAAGAATTGTTTGCCAGCTTTTTTGCCTTGGCCTTGAAGTGTGTGATTGAGGGCTTCAATAGGGGTTGTTAAGTTGCCTAGAAAATTCCCAACGCCTTGTCGGATGGGTGATGGAACGGCGTTTCGATAAAAAAGCCCGAGTGGTTTGATAACAAGTCCGTCTGCAAGTCTGTTGAAATAAAGAATGCTGCGGTTAACAGGTTCAAAAGGATCTCTTAGTCCTTGTCTTTCGCCCACCTGAGCTTCAGTAAGGATAGCCTTTTTGTCGAATGAGTCTGGCAATGGCCTTGCTCCAGCTTCGATGAAGCATAATAAATTTACCAAGAGCAAAGCTACTGCCGTTTTCATGCATTAATCCAGTGAATCTTAAGTAACGTCAGAGCTATTATTGATTCATTGTGGTAAAGAAATCATTATTATTTTTCGTCGTTTTTAATTTTTCGACCAAAAACTCCATACCATCAACCATTCCCATGGGCATTAAAACACGTCGTAAGACCCACATTTTGGACAGAATGCCTCGCTCTACAAGTAACTCTTCCTTACGAGTGCCGGACTTGGTGATATCGATAGCTGGGAATGTTCTCTTATCAGATAGTTTACGATCCAGAATAATTTCAGCGTTACCTGTCCCTTTAAACTCTTCGAAAATGACTTCATCCATACGCGAGCCTGTATCAATCAAGGCCGTGGCAATGATGGTTAGTGATCCACCTTCTTCGATGTTGCGTGCTGCGCCAAAAAAGCGTTTCGGTCTTTGCAATGCGTTGGCATCAACACCGCCGGTTAAAACTTTGCCTGATGAAGGAACAACAGTATTGTAAGCTCGTGCAAGGCGGGTGATTGAGTCAAGCAAGATTACCACATCTTTTTTATGCTCAACCAAACGTTTGGCTTTTTCAATAACCATTTCAGCCACTTGAACGTGACGTGAAGCTGGCTCGTCAAATGTGGAGCTAATGACCTCCCCTCGCACGGATCGTGCCATATCCGTCACTTCTTCCGGCCGTTCATCAATGAGAAGAACGATCAAATAGGCTGATGGATGGTTAACAGAAATTGCATGCGCAATATTTTGGAGCATCACGGTTTTACCGGTGCGCGGTGGTGCTACAATCAAAGCGCGCTGTCCAAACCCAAGCGGTGCAACCAACTCTATAACACGTGTGGTGAGATCCTTCGTGGTCGCGTCGTCAGCTTCTAAAATCAGCCTTCTATCTGGATAAAGCGGTGTAAGGTTATCAAAGTTAATACGATGCCTTGCTTTTTCTGGTTCTTCAAAGTTAATAGAGTTGACTTTTAGAAGAGCAAAGTAGCGTTCACCATCTTTGGGCGCTCTAATCTGGCCTTCAACGGTATCACCACTGCGCAAGCTAAATTTGCGAACTTGGCTTGGTGAGATATAAATATCGTCTGGGCCTGGAAGATAGTTGGCTTGAGGTGACCTTAAGAAGCCAAAGCCGTCTTGCAAAATTTCAAGGACTCCATCGCCAAAAATGGGAACATCTTTTTCAGCAAGCTTTTTAAGGATAGCAAAAAGGATATCTTGTTTGCGAAGGACGCTGGCGTTTTCAACCTCGTGCTCTTCAGCAATAGCAATTAACTCCGTAGGTGTTTTACATTTTAGATCATAGAGATTCATAGATATTCAGCTTATTTTGTTGGGTTTCATTAAAAGGGTTTTGTGACAGCTAAGGTGACAATACCAATCATAAGGAGGGTAGGTATTTCATTGATAACTCGAAAGAATAGTCCTGATTTTGTTGATTTTTTATGCAGAAAATTTTTATACCATAGATGCATAAGAACATGCCCAATTGTGAGTAAAATGACAAGAAAAATTTTTGTATGGAGCCAATAAACTCCTTTTTGCCAAACACCAGGTGTTAAAATGAGCATGATTCCAAAGGTATAGCTTGCAATTGCGGCGGGTTTCATGATGAAGGTGAGTAGTCTACGTTCCATTGTTAGAAACAGCTGATACTGAGATGATTCGTTATCAACTTGTGTATGGTAAACAAAAAGGCGTGGAAGATAAAGAAGCCCCGCCATCCATGATATTGCCGAAATGATATGTGCCGCTTTAATCCACAAATAGTAAGGGGTAAGCCATTCTAGCATTGAACTGAACACCTTTATTTTGATGTCTTTTTAAGACGGGGACATTTGACGCAATGATTTGTGCATTTTTCAGCGTTGGAAAATAAATCATCCTCTGAAATTTGCTTGATAACATCCGATGCAAGGGCTGCTAAAGATTTAATAAAAATAGGCTTATCTTGCACAGTTAGGGCGCGCCTAAAAAAAGGTGCGCCAAGGTCTTCGGCTAACTCGGCATATTGCTGGTCGAGTTCATAAAGTGTTTCCGAATGTTCTGAAACAAAAGAAATAGGGACAATAACGATGCCACGTTTTTCTCTAGCGGCTCGTGAAATCGCATCTGCTGTTGAAGGTTCAAGCCATTTGAGTGGGCCAACACGACTTTGATAACAAATCTCCCATTGTTCAGGAGCAAGTCCAAGTTTAACAACGATAGGCACAACCGTTGATTGAACTTGTTCGGCATAGGGATCGCCAGCATTCACGACACGCTGTGGCAGCCCATGGGCCGAAAATAAAATTCGCATGTTATTTTGGTTAATGTCCTGAATCGCCTCATTAATATTGGCAATGTTCTGATCAATGAAACCTGGAAGGGTTGGGTAACAACAAACTTTGCGTGTTGGTTTATGTAAGCTGATTGTGGTAGCCGCTGCATCCCATGCATCAAAAGAAGATAGGGTGGTTGTGGTGGAAAAATGAGGGTAAAGCGGTAAGAGGATAATTTGATCTGGATCAAAATCTTTGACCTGCCGTGCTGTTTCTTCGGCCATTGGATGCCAATAACGCATGCTCACAAAGACTTTAACTTCTTTTTTGGGGTTCAATTTTTTTAATGCCAACTCCAAAGCATTTTGCTGGTGGAGTGTATTGGTGAGTAGGGGCGACTTCCCTCCAACGCTATGATAAATTTCAGCTGCTTCTTTAGTTCTGCGGGTTGAAATCAGCCATGCGAGCAATAAACGAAAAGGAGTGGGAAGATTAATAATGGCACGATCGGCAAACAAGTTGAATAAAAATGGCTTAACAGAATCTAGGGAATCCGGCCCGCCGAGATTCATTATAACAACAGCATATTTCATTTAGTGTACCACTTGTTGACCATTTTCACTGCGCGAGCGCCATGCGGGGAATTGTATGGTTACAGTCGTACCAACTCCAATCTGACTATTCAAGCTTAAAACGCCCCCGTGGAGCTCGACGAGTCGCTTTGAGAGCGGGAGGCCAAGACCTGTTCCACGATGAGACTTATTGTGTGGGGAAGCAATCTGCCCAAAACTGGATAAAGCTTTTGGGATATCCTCGCTCACCATGCCTATGCCGGTATCAGAAATAGTGACCATGATGCCGCGTAGCTTATTCGTTGTGGCAAAAATGGTAACCACACCCCCTGGGGGAGTAAACTTGATGGCGTTTGAGATAATGTTGATCAGAATTTGTTTCAAAAATCGCGCATCGCCGAAAAGAAACGGGAGTCGTGCCTCGATTTGAACTTGAATAAGGACATTCGCTTCTTTTGTCTGGGGGCCCAGAAGTTCTACGCTTTCTTCTAGGACTCGTTGGATGTTTACAACGGTTTCCGATAGCTCAAGCTTCCCGGCTTCGGCTTTAGCAAGGTCAAGCAGGTCGTTAATGAGTTCAAGGAGGTAGGAGCCACTTTTATGAATATCGTGCGCGTATTCCAAGTAACGTTTGTTCCCAAGGGGACCAAAAATTTCCCGTTCCATAAGTTCCGCAAACCCCATGATGGCATTAAGAGGTGTTCGCAATTCATGGCTCATGTTAGCAAGGAAAGCGGTTTTAGAGTGGTTGGCTACTTCGGCTCGCTCAAGTGCTGTTCGCAGCTGCTTTTCAACCCGCATGCGCTCAATGGCATAAAAGACGCTGCGGCGTACGCCGGAAAAATTGAGATCGCCTTTAACAATATAATCTTGTGCGCCTTCTCGTAAGGCTCGTAATGCAATTTTCTCATCATCAAGCCCTGTTAGCACGATAACAGGTAAATCAGGAAAATGCTCTTTGATACGAGAAACATTTTCAACGCCGTGGCCATCAGGAAGAGAAAGGTCAAGGAGTAAAATATCAGGTTCTGATTCTTGAATCCGCGATAAACCCTCATCAATGCTATGGGCAACCATGAAATGATCGCTGTCCTGCCGCCCAAAAATTTCCATAATGAGCCGAATATCTCCAGGATTATCTTCAATAAGAAATAGCTTCAATTCTATCTCCTACCATTTCATAGCCTTCTTGATTCTTGGGAATACGAAAATAAAAAGTTGCGCCTTGCCCAAGTGTTGACTCAACCCAAATTTTTCCTCCCAAATTATCAATGATTTTTCGACATAGGGCAAGGCCAATGCCTGTGCCTTCAAACGACTCTTGAGAGTTTAGTCGTTGAAAGAGTCCAAAAATGCGCTCTTTAAAGCGCGGGTCGATACCAATGCCATTGTCTTTAACATAAAACTCCCAATAATCTGTTTCCTCGTGACAAGCTATCTCAATAATGGGCTGACTATCGCCATGAAACTTGAGGGCGTTTACGAGCAGATTTTGGAAGATTTGTCTAAGTTCCGTTTCGTTGCCTGTAATAGTGGGAAGTTGACCAATGCTCAACTCTGCGCCTGAGGCTTTAATCAATCCTAATAAATCTTGCTTAATTTGATCCACAAGCTGCTGGCAATTCACTGCGACAAATTGAATGCCAGGCCTCCCAACTCGAGCATACGTTAGAAGATCTCGGATCATCTTTTGTAAACGAGTAGCCCCATCAACCGCGTATTTCAAAAATTCATTGCCGCGATCATCAAGTTGCTCGCCGTATTCATTTTGGATAAGCCTGGTATAAGAAGCGAGCATGCGCAAAGGTTCTTGCAAATCATGAGAAACATTGTAGGCAAAGTGCTCCAATTCGGCGTTTGATCTTTCCAATTCAGCATTCCATCTAGCTCTAGCTTCGGCTGCGCGCTTACGTTCTGTGATGTCCCTTAAAATGAGGGTGTACAAAATTTCTTGGCCGATTTTAAGTTTAGATAGACTGATCTCAACAGGAAATTCTTCGCCAGTTTGCTTAATGCATAAAATATCACTTTCTAATGTGAGGCTTATTTCTTGGGAGAAAGCAAAGTCTTTAATATTCCGAAGAATAATTTGTTGGTGGGTTTCAGGAAAAAGTTTTAGCAAAGATTCGCCAATAATGTGTTCTACATTGTAGCAAAATGTTTTTTGGGCTGCAGGATTGAAAAAACGGATGCGAAATTGATCGTCCAGTGAGATGATGGGTTCGTGGGCAATCGCAAGAATATCTGCAAGTCTTTTGCGTGAGCGTTCGAGGGCTTGTTCTCGCTGCTCAAGTGACGCCGCCATACGGTCAAATGCTGAGGCCAGTTCAGCAAGCTCACCCGATTTGGCAATTTGACCAATGCGTAAGTTAAGCCGGCCTTCAGCTAGATGTCGCGTTGCTTCTACAAGCCATTTGAGGGGCCTTAAGATCATACGATTTGAAATGCCCCAGGCACCTAAAAGGACCAAGAGGCCTGAAAGCAGCAGAACAGCGAGTGTTGTAACGAATAGGCGCTCCGCTTTTGAAAACAGAGCCTCAGATGATAACGCGACGCACCAAAACAATCGATGATTGGCTTTTGCAACGGGGGAGAGAGCATAGATCCTCTTGATACCGTCGCGACCAAAGCCTTCGAACACATTTTGCCCTTTAGTGAGGATTGGTACCATCACATCTGGCGCGGGGAGGAAGGAGCGATTGCCACTCCTTGTTTCTCTATTTGGTAGCGGTGTGCCGTATTCATCCAAAATTGTAAGCATGGCGCCTGCAGGCAAAGGAATGTCATTTTCGAGTCGCTCGATCCATCCTTCATCGACAACAGCTGCAAGAGCGCCTGAAATCTTTCCTGAGAAATTCACAATGGGATACGCAAAAATAATACCAACACGTTGTGCATCCCTGTCTAATGGGAATTTTCGTACGACAAGGTTTTTGATTTGGCTTACTTTACCAACGAGTGAATGATAGGCAAATGCATTATCGTAGGAAACAGATTTGCCCTTACAAATAATTTGCCCCATGCGGTCAATGAGCATGAGGTTAATATAGCGCTGATCTGTGTCATTCATGATTTCCCCGAGAAGACGTTCACAGCGGTGGTGGTCTCCTTGGCGAATCCGCGAAATTTTGGATAAAGTGATGAGAAGTTGCCGTGTGCCCTCTATTTCTTCACTCTGGTTTTCCGTAGCCATGCGTGCGCTTCTTAGGGCTTGTGCCATAGCTTCAGATTTGCCTGCATCACGTAAAGCCCAAGTGAAATAAATATTCAAACATAGAGCTGGGCCGAATATGAGAAGGACCAATACTACCAATTTTCCACGGATACCAGAGAACACGCTTGTTATTTATCCTGCTGATTATTATTGAACATTATGAAAGCCTTTTGCTTTCCTCAATACATTTTTTTATTTGTAACTACGATATCTTGGCAAAAAAAATTGAAAAAGGCTAACCCCTTTTTATGATAAGCGCTTACATCTGCTCATTTATAAGATCTTCAACGCTTATGTCTACTTCATTATGTTCTTTATTATGTTCTTTTTTGTCAACTGAATCAGCGGAAGCAAAAGAAGAGTTTTTAATGCAATCAGTGACCCACACATCATAAACAGGGTGATCAAGGGCAGATATGGCCGGGCTTGAGGCAAACATCCAGCCGGAGAAAATCTTACGAGGCTGATCATCTACCTTTTGCTCTGCAATTTCAATGAATGCAGCAGCTTCAGGTTGCTCTTCTGGTGGGTTTTTTTTGCATCCTCTCACAACAATCCGTAGGGTGCCAAATTTAATGGTTTGACCATGTTTGGCTTCAAGGGAAAAGACTCTCGCTGTAATCTTGTCTAGCCCATGCAAAATGGTGGCGTCACCCTTTATGGGAGGTGTGTGTCCCCATTGTGGATCCTCAATGGTGCTGGAAATGGCTTGGTCTGTTGGTGACGCGTGTGTGGCTGTTTGAGTTGAGTCGGTTTGCGCTTTCAAGGCGCTGGCAGCCAGAAAGCCTGCAATGAATAAAAAAATGGATCGTTGGAAGCATTTCATGGTCATTATTTTGCCGGTGTTTTTTTCTCGTCATCTTTGTCTTTGTTAAACAAAAATTTACCGATTAGGGACTCAAGGCTAACCGCTGATTGAGTTCTGCCGATAATACCATTAGAGGGTAAATTTTCTTCATCATTGCCAGGTGAAATAGAAAGATATTTGGGGCCTAACAAGCCATCACCAGCAATTTCAGCGATAGAATCTTTTGGTACTTTAACGACTTCGTCCAATGAAATGCTAACTTGTGCCATGAAATTTTTAGGGTTCAATTCAATTGCTGCGATGTTTCCTACTTTCACGCCACTGACCCGAACGTCGCTGCCAATAGAAAGCCCATCAATGCGATCAAAGTTTGCGTAGATCACATAGCTTCCAGAGCCGTGCCATTGGCTTGTTTTATAAGCAAACATTAAAAACAACCCTGTTACCAACAAAACCAAAGCACCGACAATTACTTCAATAACGTTTACTCTCATGAAAATACCCTTTTATGGCTTCCAAGCGTTATAGCTTGTATTAGTTGTGGTGGCTTTATGGGAAGTCGTCGTGTTACTTTGAGGGTGGTAAGCAAAAGGGGTGCCAGTTAAGTTTGGCAGATGTTCTTTGCTCCACGTATAGGTAGGTTTATTGGTAGGGTTTTGGATAGTATAATGAAGCCATCCATGCCAATGGGCTGGGACCTTTGACGCGTCAACATACCCTTTCATTTTTACCCATCTTTTGGCACGTCCAAAACTGTCTTTGAGCCGCTTGCTTTCATAGTATGCGTTCCCAAATTCGTCCTCGCCAATTTTCACGCCGAAAAACCAACTTCTTATTGCTAAAACAGCTTTTGAACTCAGCATTGTGTTCTCTTGACAAATTTTATTGTGTTCAACGATTACCAAAATTCAAACCAACATGCAATCCATACTCTTTTTTTGTAAAAAAGTTTCGATGCAGTTGTTGCAATTTTTGAAAAATTTTAGTCTTTTGGATGAAAATGGTTGCTTTTTAAGCGGTATTGCATTGCCATAAAGGCAAATATGAGTGTGGCATTTAAAAAACGCAACAGGGTATTGCAATTTTTTGGATAGCATAATATAAGCGGATGCGCTACTAAGGAATTGTTCGTTGGGTGCAATGCCCAGCTTTCATGGGCTTAGTGCCCGAAGGGTCTTTATAGATCCTACGTCTCCCAGACGTGAAGCCTCCCTGTTAAACTTAGGCCGGGTTGAAAGACCTGGCTTTTTTTTCTTAATTTCATTGTTAAGGGCAAAAGGTTAATTTTTCGTTAACAAAATTTTATAAATTAAAAGATTGTGTGTCTTGGGCTGTAATATGTTGAAAAACGCCTATAATTGCGCCTGTCGGATCAGCAATGGTGCCGAAAAGGCCACCAAGAGGCGAAGGAAGGGGAAGTTGGATAATCTGCCCTCCTAATGAAGGCGTGACAAGCATAACTTTAGCGATGTCTGTAACCGTGATATAGGTAAGCCATGCCGATGGCATGCCTGGCATTGGATGCTGCATGATTACCCCTCCGGATGGATGTGGAGGAGTGGGAGAAGGGAATGTAAAATGGGAGAAGCCCATGGGATGCTTTTCGACTTTCCATCCAAAAACTTGCTCATAAAAAGGAACGACCTTTTCGAGGTTAGTAGAAAGTAGCTGAATTCCAAAAATTCCTGACATGTCTTACCTATGCTAAACGGCTTTGATGGTAGCGGTGCTTGTTTTTTGCGTTGAAACGGGATGAAGGATTTTCCCAAGGAGTCTAAGTTCCTTTTTAAGCTCATCGAAAAATCTTTCGTCTCTATCTTTTTGTTCCTTTGATAGAGTTGAAATCGTTTCAGAAAAACCAGAAAAAATTTTATCGAAAATAGCTACCATTCGCTCTGGTTCTGAGTGTTTTATTTGTTGCTGAGCTTTTAGAGCTGAAGCTAAATCATTCAGCGTACTCACAAGCGCTTCGAATCGTCTCTCTAACGCTGATGTACGTTCAAGATGAGTTTTGTCTTGAGTGTTCATCTGCTCAATATTTTCTGCCATAAACTCTAAAATCTTGATCAAATAATCGGGGTGAGTTGGTGAAACATTCATAAAGCTGGATAAGAAAGATGGCTCAGGCTTCTCAAAATGACTGATAGTTTGTTCTGTGGCAAAATAAATCTTGCTCTGGGCGCGGCCAAGTTGAAGGTCCAAGAAGCCTAAAATCAATGATCCTGCCAAACCAAACATAGAGCAGCTAAAGGCTGTTCCCATCCCACTTAGTGGTTCTTTCAGGCCATCTTTCAAAATATTAAATGCTGTTAGTCCTTCGGCTCCGGCGGAAGACATATTTGCAATGACTCCGGCAACGGAGCGAATGGTAATGGATAGCCCCCAAAAGGTACCAAGCAATCCTAAAAATATCAAAAGTCCAATCAAATAACGTGTGGATTCTCTTGAAGCCATAAGGCGGGCTTCAGTGTCCTGCAAGATGTCTTGTCGGTCTGTGGGTAAAAGTACGGCTAAATCCATATCACTATTACGTATGCGCCATCCAGAAAGCTTTGTGAGATAGTGAGGTTTGTCTTCTATATTGTAGTCATCCGTGGATAGTTTTTGAACCCAAGCCATATCATGACTGAGCCGCCATAGCGTTATAAAGCCAAGAGCAAGGCCGACAATAAATGATAGACTAATGAGAGCATTCAATGGGGTGTTGTTTTGGAACGAAGCAATCAGAGGGTCCTTGAGCAAATATCCGATGCCAATCATCGAAGCGATAAAGGCAAAAACAATCATCTGAATCGATAACAATGAGGCCTTTTTGCTTGTCATAAAAACTCTCCTGCAATAACAACTAATTGTCTGATAACTTTACCCCTTTAAAGTTCTTTTTGCCAGAACTGATCACAAGCGTCTTTTCGCGTAACAGCATATCTTTATGAACCTTAAACATCTCATCTTCAATGAGCGTGTCATCGATGCGTACGGCACGGCTTCGAATAAGCCGTCTGCCATCACTATTGCTGGAGGTAAGGGATAGTTTTTGTAGCAGATGAATGAGAGGTATTTCGCCTTGCAGGAAATCCTGCTCCGTGAGCACAATTGTTTCGACTGCACCTAAGGCATTTGCTGTTCCCTTAGTGAAAAGTGAGCTGGCATCGCGATGAATTTGGTCGAGGGCAGCCTCTGAGTGGATCCATTTGGTTGCTTCATCGGCTAGGACTTTTTTAGCGTCATTTATTTCAGCGCCTTGAAGGGCTCCGAGCTTTTCAATCTCCTCTAAAGGAAGAAATGTATAAAGCTTGAGGAAGCGAGCAACATCTGCGTCTGAAGTGTTGCGCCAAAATTGCCAATAGTCGAATGCTGATAATTTGTCTGGATTTAGCCAAATAGCTCCTGAGGCTGTTTTCCCCATTTTCATCCCAGAGGATGTTTCAAGCAAGGGGGAGGAGAGGCCATAGAGTTGCGGCAAACCAAGCCTTCGGCCTAGGTCGATGCCGTTCACAACGTTACCCCATTGATCGGACCCGCCCATCTGTAGCCGGCACTCAAAATTTTGTGCTAGATAAGCAAAATCAAAGGCCTGCAAAATCATGTAGTTAAACTCAAGAAAGCTGAGTGGCTGCTCGCGCTCTAAGCGCAATTTCACGCTATCAAATGTCAGCATGCGATTAACAGAAAAGAAGCGGCCATAATCTCTTAAAAAATTCATATAATTGAGATGATCAAGCCAGTCCGCATTATTTAGCAAAATGGCATCTGATGGCTTATGACCAAATGTAATGAATTTATTAAAAATGGACTGAATGCCTGCAATGTTAGTAGCAATATCGTCATCTGTGAGGAGCTGTCTAGCCGTATCCTTGCCAGTTGGGTCTCCCACTTTGGTGGTGCCGCCGCCCATCAAAACGATGGGTTTGTGTCCACAACGTTGTAAGTGGGTTAGCATCATAATTTGAATGAGGCTTCCCGCATGAAGGCTGGTGGCTGTTGCATCAAACCCAATATAAGCTGCAATAGGCGTTCTGCGCATCAAATCATCTAATCCTTCCAGATCAGTACCTTGATGAATGAACCCGCGCCCATGAAGGGTATGGAGAAATTCAGATTTAAACTGTGCCATAGGCTTACTCTTGGTGACAAACAACGATTAAATGAATATGCTAAAAAACTCGTGCAAATGGAAGATGCAATATGCTAGGGATCCAAAAATGATGATTGAGCCTAAGGTGAGTGCAAAATATTGCGGTTGGGCTTTGGGGCTAATGAGCGGTATGTCTTTGGACGGCATTGATGCGGCATTGATTCGAACGGATGGAGCTCGTGTTCTAGAACTTGGTCCAACTTATTTTAAGCCATTTGATCCAATGCTTAGGGAAAATTTGTTGTCGATCTTAGGTGCTATGCCGGATGATCCTCATGTTATTCCAATTGTCCGCGAATACACACAAGCGAACATTGAGGTAGTGCAAACTTTGTTGGCTACAAGCGGCCTTAAGCCTGGCGACATCACCATAATAGGGTTTCATGGGCAAGCTCTTTGGCACAAGTCGAGGCGCGTCTATGGCGTTGGTGATACATGCCAAGTGGGTGATGCATCTTACCTCGCTCGTACAACGGGAGTTAATGTTGTGCACCAGTTTCGTCTGGCTGATATTGCTGCGGGAGGGGAGGGCGCTCCACTTGTCCCCATCTACCATCAGACGCTTATGGAAAAACATCCTGAACCAGTAATGTGTATCAACATTGGTGGCATTGCGAATATCACCTGGATTGGGGCTGACATGATGGAGGGTGGCCATCGTGACATGATGGCTTTTGATGTGGGGCCGGGGAATACACTGATTGATCAATGGATTATGAGCAAGTTATCGCAGCCTTGTGACAAGGGTGGTGCATTGGCCATGAAAGGAAGTGTGGATGCTCCTATTCTGGAGCTTTTGATCGCACAGTCTAATTTTGATCAACCACCACCCAAATCATTTGATCGGTTGAATTTTAGTATAAGTGCGGCTTCGAGTTTAAGTGCTGAAGATGGCGCGGCTACCCTCACACAACTGACTGTGGAAGGCATTGTTTCAGCAGCAAAGTACGTTCCCAATATACCCAAAACTTGGGTGCTTATGGGGGGCGGGCGGCATAACCTGGCGATTGTGAGGGCTCTACAAACGCGGCTGACAACTCTGGCTGGGCCTGAAGTGCTGGTCAAGACAGCTGAGCAAATGGGCTTGCGTGGCGATTTCATTGAGGCCGAGGCGTTTGCCTACCTTGCCATGAGGCATTTGAATGGTTTGCCAACTTCTTTCCCAAGCACAACGGGAGTTAGTGTGCCAACGTGTGGTGGGCAGCTCATTGCACTTGCAATGGACAGCTGACTCTTTTAAGGGATGGTTTGGTCTTAGGCAGATTATACGTAGGGCCACGTGGCTAGAGAGTGTTTACTGGTTTTAAACCAAAAACATAGAGGCAAGGCCGAGAAAGACGGCAAAGCCAATAACGTCAGTCGTTGTCGTAAGGATAGGCCCGGCACTTAAAGCTGGGTCCATGCCCATCTTATGAATGGTGATGGGTAGAAGAATCCCTGCAAATGCGGCCCAAGCCATGTTAAAAATTAAAGCGCTAGCTAATACCATTGATATACCCCAGTTTTTGAACAAAATGGCGCTAACGACTCCTAAAATTAAAGCGAATAAGCACCCGTTTAAGAAGCCAACGGAAAGTTCTTTGCTAAAACTACGAAACATATTGCCCGGTCTTAAATCACGTGTGGCAATCGCGCGGACTGTGACCGTGACAACCTGCATGCCAGAATTCCCAGCCATAGCTGTGGCAATTGGCATAAGAACGGCCAAGGCGACAAGCTTTTCAATGGTTGCTTGAAATTGGGAGATAACCAATGACGCCAGAACGGTGTTGATAAGAGTGACGAATAGCCAGCGGAAGCGCATGATGAAAGTGGCAGCGACAGGTGCATGGAAGTCAGAATCACTGATACCAGCCAAATGCATGATGTCTTCTGTGGCTTCTTCCTCGATAACGTCAACGACATCGTCAACTGTAACCATGCCGACAAGGCGACTGCCTGTGTCAATCACTGGGGCTGAAACGAGGCCGTAGTGATAGAATAACCGGGCAACTTCTTCTTTATCCATGGTCACAGGGATTTTGTGCAGCTCGCTTTCCATGACTTGGTCAATGCTGGTGCTTTTTTCTTCTTTGAACAGGCGTGATACAGGGACAAAACCAAGTGGCTGATGTTTGGGGTTAACTACAAAGACGGAGTAAAATGTTTCAGGTACTTCTTTAGATTGCCCAAGATATTTGACAACTTCACCAACAGTCCAAAAGGATGGAACGGCGGCTACTTCTCGTTGCATCAAGCGGCCGGCACTATCTTCAGGGTAGGTTAAGACTTCTTCTAAGATAGCTCTTTCTTCGGCTGAAATGGCGCGCAGGATTTCTCTTTGGAGGTTTTGATCAAGATCCTCAATAACAGAAAGAGCATCATCGCTTTCAAGGTCTGAAAGAGCTGCAGCCAGCTCTTTGGAGCCAATCATCTCGATGACTTCATCTTTTACAGAGTCATCCAAGTGCCCTAAAATTTCTGGGTCAAAATCTGCTTTTAGCAGCTCAACGAGCTTACGACGATGTTCTGTTGAGACGTTTTGCAAGACGTCTGCAACGTCAGCAGCGTGCAAAGGGGTGAGTAAGGTTGAGGCTTGATTGAGTTGATCAGAGTCAATGGCTTCAGTAATTGTTTTAACAAAGTCAGCTGAGGCGCCATAGAGGGAGTTTGTTTCATTTTCATCGACTTCGACAGTCATATCCCTCTCCAATTAGTGATTAACCCATAACGGCCAATTTGAACCTACATACTTAAATAGTGATTAATGACGTTATATCGAAAATTTCTGTACTCGTCACGTTTTTTGACAATAGTAACCATTTTTCTCCGGGGGTAGCCAAGAAAATGGCTTTGCGAAGTCCAAGCTCAAATAATGTTATCATATTTGAAAATGTTTCGGCTTCTTCTGAGCTTGTGACAAGAAGTGTTATAGAGCTTTGAAATGGAGCATCGACACTATTGAGTGGTAGCGAAGCATTGATGGCATTGCTGTTGCAATTCTTCAGGTTTTTCAGTAATTGCGCATTTTGTGTGCACGTTACAACAGATGGGTCAAAGGGGGCAATAACTTTATGGATGAAATCCATCCATCCATCCAAATTGTTTGGATTGGCAACGACGATAAAACGAGGTTGGTTGTTGCACTCAAAAAAATGCATCTCAAATGTGCGTTGGTTGGGGGCTGGAATAATGGAAGCATCCTTTGATATGTTTTCCAAGGGATGATAAGCCAATATGGCATTGGGGTTTGCCTTATGCAAATCCAAGGCATCATGGTCATAATAGCTATGAGTACATTTGAGGGTGCTTAAGTCAATGTCATTTATCTGGTTGGCTAAAGCTTGATCATCACTGATAAGGATAATCTGATTGCCCGTTTGATGAGTCTGGTTGCTGCGAGCAAAGGCACCAATTTCAGGGTTGATTAGCTGAATAAGCGTGTTTTTGTATAGCTGGATGTCCTCAATGCTTTTGGTTGCAATGCCTGAATTCATCGCGGCAACAGCTACTGGCGGCGCAAGGTGCGTTAGCAGGCGCGGATCAAAAGGTTTGGGGATGATATAATCTGATCCAAACAGCAAGCTTTCATCTGGGTATGCTTCATGCACTTGCGCTGGAGCTGGTTGATGAGCAAGCTCAGCAAGAGCGTGTACGCAAGCAAGCTTCATTTCATCATTGATGCCTGTTGCGCCCACATCCAATGCGCCTCTAAAAATAAAAGGGAAGCATAACACGTTATTTATTTGGTTAGGATAATCAGAGCGTCCAGTTGCGATAATGGCATCGGGGCGGATTTGGTGTGCAATCTCAGGTAAAATCTCAGGAGTAGGGTTTGCCAGAGCCAATATAATGGGGTTGGGCGCCATGCCTACAATCATATCTTCTTTCAAAACATTGCCAGCAGAAAGGCCTAAGAAAATGTCGGCATCCTGGGTAATATCACGCAATGTGCGAGCTTGAGTTTCGACAGCAAAATTTAGCTTGGTCGGATCATTTAGGTTTGGGCGACCGTGATAAATGACTCCCTCTAAGTCTGTGAGGATCATATTTTCTTTCCGCATGCCTAATTTGATTAGTAGCTCAATACAGGCAATAGCCGCCGCTCCGGCTCCTGATGTTATCAGTCTAACGTCTTCAATCCGTTTATTAACAAGCTTAAGTGAGTTAAGTATAGCTGCGGCAACAACAATTGATGTTCCATGCTGGTCATCGTGAAAGACAGGGATGCCCATGCGTTTTTGTAAAGCGTGTTCAATAAAAAAACATTCGGGTGCTTTAATATCTTCAAGGTTAATGCCACCAAAAGTTGGCTCCAAGCTAGCAATGATATCCACAAGTTTTTGTGGGTCATTTTCTTGGATCTCGATATCAAAGACATCCAGTCCCGCAAATTTCTTAAATAAAACTGCTTTTCCCTCCATAACAGGTTTGGAGGCTAAAGGGCCGATGTTCCCAAGGCCAAGGACGGCAGTGCCATTGCTAATCACCGCAACTAGGTTGCCCCTGGTTGTGTAATCCATGGCGGTTAGGGGAGATTGAGCAATTGCTTCGCAAGCAGCTGCTACCCCAGGTGAATAAGCTAAAGAAAGGTCCTGCTTTTTGTTTAAAGATTTGGTGGGTGATATACTTATCTTGCCTGGTCTAGGAAAGCGGTGGTAATGGAGAGCTTTCTCAAAAATGTCTTTTGTCATTTTGACGCCTTGATGATGACGATAATACGCCGCTTTGAATGAAATTGGTGCGGTCGAGAAGACTCGAACTTCCACGAAATCTCTTTCACAGCGACCTCAACGCTGCGCGTCTACCAATTCCGCCACGACCGCATCAATATAGAGCCGAAAACCAAGGAAAAAATTTACCCCTGATTGAGAGGCTCAACTACAATCCCTCTTAACAAATAACCCCAAGCACTTCAAGGATAATCTGTTTGTTCGTAAGATTTTTATTCCTTGTGTGTATTGGGTTAAGAAATCTGGTCTAACAGGTACTCGGCGCTGCTGACTTCAAAGGTGCCTGGATTTTCTACAAATAATTTTTCGACAACGCCATTTTTAACAAGCATAGAATAGCGCTGTGAGCGGGTTCCCATGCCATAACCTTGTGCTTCCATTTCCAGTCCAAGGGATTTGGTGAATTCTGCGTTACCATCGGAAAGCATGGTAACATTTTCAGCGCTGCAGCTTTTGCCCCAGGCGTCCATCACAAAAATATCATTAACGGCAACGCAGGCAACTTCTTCAACACCCTTGCCTTTAAGGGTCGAAAAGGCATCAACATAACCAGGCAAATGCTTGGCTGTGCATGTTGGTGTATAGGCACCTGGGACGGCGAACAGGGCTACGGTGCGATTAGCAAAGAATTCTTTTGTTGAGATATCCTTTGGGGTGTTGTTAACCATAATTTTGAGGGTGGTATTTGGTAGAGTGTCGCCAATTTTGATTGTCATATTATCCTCCATCAACAAATTGTTTTTCAATTGGGTTTATTAATTATTACACAATCTTTGTGTAAAATAGAAAATGAACTTTCCAGATTTTTTTAATCGGTGGCTAGTTCAATAGTTTCTAATCTATGAATTTCGTCTCGCATTCTGGCTGCTTCTTCAAATTCAAGGTCGGCAGCAAGCTTCAACATTTTTTGTCGTAACTCAGCTAGATGGAGCTGTCTTTTTTTATGAGAAAGTGAAAAGAAAGGCTCTGAGTCATTGAGTGGTTTAGCTTCAGTTGTTAGGCTAAGAGAAGACATGATCCCTTTGGATATTGTTTTAGGGATAATGCCGTGTTGGGTGTTGTAAGCTTGCTGGCGCTCTCGCCGACGCTCTGTTTCATCGAGCGCTTCTTTCATGGACCTTGTGATATTGTCTGCATAAAGGATCACGCGTCCGTCAGCATTTCTGGCGGCTCTGCCTATGGTTTGAATCAGCGATGTCTTGGAGCGCAAAAAGCCTTCTTTGTCGGCGTCAAGGATAGCAACAAGTCCGCATTCTGGAATATCTAGCCCTTCTCTGAGCAGGTTAATGCCAACCAATACATCAAAAACGCCGCCTCTCAAATCACGGATGATCTCGATGCGTTCGATGGCATCGATGTCAGAGTGCAGATAGCGAACTTTTACTCCTGCTTCACTCATGTATTCTGTTAATGCTTCGGCCATCTTTTTTGTTAGTGTGGTTGCAAGGGTACGGTATCCTTTTGCCACTGTTTCGTGCGCTTCGTGCAGAAGATCATCAGCCTGGTGTGTGGTGGGTTTGATGGTGCACACGGGGTCTATCAGGCCAGTTGGGCGGACCACTTGTTCAATAAATACGCCCTGAGTCCGGGCAAGCTCCCAGGGGCCTGGGGTGGCTGAAACGAAAATGGTTTGAGGGCGTAAAGATTCCCATTCTTCAAATTTAAGTGGGCGATTATCGGCTGCTGCGGGTAAGCGAAACCCATGCTCAATAAGAGTGGCTTTTCGAGATGCATCGCCTTTATACATTGCGCCGATTTGCGGAACAGTGACGTGGCTTTCATCGATAACCAAAAGAGAATCTTTGGGGAAGTACTCAAATAGGGTGGGTGGTGGCTCCCCAGGCTTCCTGCCGGAAAGATAGCGTGAGTAGTTTTCGATCCCAGCGCAGGTGCCTGTGGCTGCCATCATCTCAATGTCAAAAATAGTGCGTTGCTCTAGGCGTTGTCTTTCCAAAAGTTTGCCTTGAGATTCTAAGTTTGTAAGTTGAATTTTGAGGTCGTGTTTTATTTGATCGATGGCCTGGTTGATGGTTGGGCCGGGGGTCACATAGTGACTATTGGCAAACACCCTAATTCGTTCTAGGTTTTGCAGCTTTTCGCCGGTCAATGAGTCGGTTTCGGTAATGGAATCCACTTCATCGCCAAAAAGACTCAAGCGCCATGCGCGATCTTCGTAGTGAGCTGGAAAAATTTCTATGATGTCTCCTTGAACACGAAATGTTCCTCTTGCAAAATCTATGTCATTGCGTTTGTATTGAAGGCTAATCAGTGATCGTAAAAAGTCATCTCTGTTTAAGTTCTGGCCAAGCGTGATATCCAAGGTCATTTCACGGTAGGTCTCAACCGATCCGATGCCATAGATGCATGATACGCTGGCAACAATGATGGTATCTTTGCGTTCCATGAGGGAGCGCGTGGCAGAGTGACGAAGGCGATCAATTTGTTCGTTTATGGAGGATTCTTTTTCAATAAAAGTGTCTGTTCGTGGAACGTAAGCTTCAGGTTGATAATAGTCATAGTATGAAACAAAATACTCAACAGCGTTGTCAGGAAAAAAGCTCTTCATTTCTCCATAAAGCTGGGCTGCTAGGGTTTTATTATGGGCTAATATAAGTGTGGGTTTTTGTATCTGTTGAATGACGTGCGCAATGGTAAAGGTTTTTCCGGAGCCTGTTACGCCGAGTAAAACTTGATCGCGTTCACCTGTTGTTAGGCCTGTTAGCAAGCTTGCAATGGCGCCTGGTTGGTCTCCAGCAGGAATGTAGTCAGAAAAAAGCTTAAACAAAATATGATTCCTAAATGTACTTTATTTGTTCCATAGCTAAGTTAAAACAATATCGCGGTCAAGGGTGATAGGGGTGCAACGATGGTTTTATGGGGGTGGCATAAAATTATCAGCTGTGAGAATTCAATATTAATGTTGTTTTTCAAAAATGACCCTAAATGGATGTATAGAGAGTTAACAGTTTTTTGTATTTTGTTGTTTTAAATGTAATATTTTTTTTGTTCTAAATGAAATACTTAAATTGCAAATGAGAGCACTTCTCAGCAAATATTAATTTCGAATAATATATTCTCTTGATTAATTGTCTTCTCATATTAAAATGACTGATAACTTATTGTAAAAGACTGAATAAGTTTTCTGTGGTTAATGTGGAGGTACATAATGAATAAATCAGATATTATTTCGAACTTAGCGAGGGCCTATACTCAAGTTTCGAATGAGGTTATTGAAAAATTTGTTAATATTTTTGTTCAACAACTTGCCGATGCAATGTCAAAAGGTAAGCGTGTTGAGCTAAGAGGGTTTGGGGCGTTTTCCGTTCGTAGACGGGATTCTCGTGTGGGGCGAAATCCACGTACAGGTGCACAAGTTGAGGTAGGCCAGAAGCATGTTCCCTTTTTTAGGATGGGTAAACCTCTCCAACAAAGGATGAATGCCAAGACCCATTAAAGATGGGTTAGGGTGTTTTTATGTTGGATTTTTAAAAAAAATGTCATATCCAGGTTGCCATTTTTTTGAAATCACGTTAGGTAGTTATAGGCGTTTTGAACGTTATGGTTAACTATACAATGTGAGGCAATTGTGGCTAACATTAAGGGTAAGCCTAAAGTAGCTGGTTCGCTTGATCAGCTGTTTGGCTTCTACAAAGATATGTTGCTTATCCGGCGCTTTGAAGAAAAAGCTGGGCAATTATATGGGATGGGGCATATAGCAGGGTTCTGCCATTTATACATAGGGCAAGAAGCCGTTGTTGTTGGTGTGCAATCGGCAATGAAGCTCCAAGACACAGTTGTAACCTCCTATCGAGATCATGGGCATATGTTGGTCTGTGGAATGGAATCTCGTGGTGTTATGGCGGAATTGACAGGGCGCATAGGCGGCTACTCGAAAGGCAAGGGTGGCTCAATGCATATGTTCAGTCGTGAAAAAGGCTTTTTTGGTGGTCATGGAATTGTTGGTGCGCAGGTTTCTATTGGAACAGGCATGGCTTTAGCTCACCAATACAAAAAAGATGATGGTGTGTGTTTAACCTATATGGGTGATGGAGCCGCCAACCAAGGGCAAGTATATGAAGCATTTAATATCGCTGCGCTTTGGAATTTACCTGTCGTTTATGTGATTGAAAACAACCAATATGGGATGGGTACATCTGTTGCCAGAGCATGCGCTGGGCCGGGTCTTTACCTTCGCGGTGTTGGTTATGGTATCCCTGGGTATGAAGTAGACGGAATGGATGTATGGGCGGTTCGAGAAGCTGCTCTTTCTGCTTTAGAGCATGCTCGCTCAGGCAAAGGCCCCATAATTCTTGAAATGAAAACATACCGCTATCGTGGACATTCTATGTCAGATCCGGCTAAATACCGTGATAAAAAGGAAGTAGACGATATGCGTGAGAACTCAGACCCCATTGATCGTGTAAAGGCTCAAATTTTGAGTGGTAATGGTTCAGAAGATCGCCTTAAGGAAATTGAAAAGGAAATCAAATTGATAGTCAATGATGCTGCTGAGTTTTCATTGAGCTCGCCTTTACCAGATCCAAGCGAACTTTATACTGACGTGTTGATTTAGGTGGGTGTAGCATGAGTGTCAATATCTTAATGCCTGCATTGAGCCCAACCATGACCGAAGGTAAGTTGGCTCGTTGGTTAAAAAATGAAGGTGATGCCGTTAAGGCTGGTGATGTTTTAGCGGAAATTGAAACCGATAAGGCGACGATGGAAGTGGAGGCTGTGGACGAAGGGACTCTGGCCAAAATTCTTGTTCTAGCTGGCACAGAAGGTGTCAAGGTGAACGCTGTGGTAGCTGTATTGGCGGAAGAAGGGGAAGATGTCCTATCCGTTGCCGGTGCTAGTGCGTCAATTGCCTCGGCTGCAATTCAGTCAGGTGTGGCTCCTAGCAGCGAGACAGCGCCGCATGCCTCAGGTTTCGCTGATGCAAAGCCTCTTACGGTGACGGTTGCTTCTCTGCCAGACTATAATGGGCCACGTGCAACCATGACAGTTCGTGAGGCGTTGAGAGACGCTATGGCTGAAGAGATGCGTAAGGATCCCAATGTTTTTCTCATGGGTGAAGAAGTTGCGCAATACCAAGGTGCTTATAAGGTTAGCCAGGGATTGTTGGGCGAGTTTGGCCCCAAGCGTGTGATGGATACGCCTATCACTGAGCATGGCTTTGCAGGTATAGGCGTTGGTTCCGCATTCCTTGGGCTTAAGCCAATTGTGGAGTTTATGACATTTAACTTCTCCATGCAGGCTATTGATCAGATCATCAACTCAGCAGCTAAGACGTTGTACATGTCTGGCGGGCAAATGGGGTGCCCCATTGTTTTCCGCGGACCAAATGGTGCGGCCACACGGGTGGGAGCGCAACATTCTCAATGCTTTGCGTCATGGTATGCGCATTGCCCAGGTCTTAAAGTTGTTGCCCCGTATGATGGTGCTTCAGCAAAGGGGCTGTTAAAAGCTGCGATTCGCGATCCAAATCCTGTGGTGTTTCTAGAAAACGAGCTTATGTATGGTCGTTCTTTTGAGGTTCCTACTGACGAAGATTTCGTATTGCCCATTGGGCGGGCCAGAATTGTTCGTTCAGGTAAAGATGTTACAATCACAGCCTATTCATTGCAGGTTGGGGTAGCATTGGAGGCCGCTGAAGTTTTAGCGGCAGAAGGTATTGAAGCGGAGGTGGTTGATCTAATGACAATCCGACCGTTGGATCGTGAAACCATTGTTCAGTCAGTTATGAAAACAAATCGCCTTGTGAGCGTGGAAGAGAGCTGGCCATTTGCGGGCATTGGTTCGGAATTAGCGGCGGTTATGATGGAAGATGCTTTTGATTATTTAGATGCTCCGGTTTATCGTGTAACTGCTGTGGATGTTCCGCTGCCATATGCTATGAATCTTGAAAAGCTTGCTTTGCCGCAGGCGCAGAATATCATCGATGGCGTGAAAGCTGTTTGTTACAGGTAGAGGGGATAAGATGCCAATTGCAATTTTGATGCCAGCTTTGAGCCCAACCATGACGGAAGGCGCATTAGCCAAATGGCTTAAGAAAGTTGGTGATGCTGTTAAATCAGGCGAAGTAATGGCCGAGATTGAAACGGATAAAGCAACCATGGAAGTGGAGGTTGTGGATGAAGGTATCATCGCTAAGATTCTTGTGGAGGCCGGGACCAGTGGTGTGAAGGTCAATGCACCTATTGCTGTTTTGTTGGAAGAAGGCGAGTCAAAAGATGCGGTGGAGCCGTTTGTGCAATCTTTAATGAGTGAAGCAAGCTTACAATCACAGCCAGCTACACCATCATCTGTTGAGCACTCCTCAGCAGTGGCTCCCTCAAAGTCTGTTGTGGCCGCCGCTAACACTTCACAGGGTGGTCGTGTGCTTGCTTCGCCTTTGGCAAAAAGGATTGCGGAACAAAAGGGAATTAATCTGGCTTCGGTTAAGGGTACAGGCCCTCATGGGCGTATTATTAAGGCGGATCTTGAAAATATGGCAGCTTCAGCGGGTGCTTCAAGCTCTGCCGTGTTATCTGCTTCACAAGGTGGGTTCCCAGCCTACAAAGCTGTGCCTGTTAGTGGTATGCGTAAGGTAATAGCAGAGCGCCTATCCCTTTCCAAGCAAACGATTCCGCATTTCTATTTAACCATTGAGCTTGAAATGGATGCTCTCTTGCAGGTTCGTGAGCAAATCAATCGTTCTCAAGATAAGGTAAAGGTTTCTGTCAATGATATGTTGATTAAAGCCTTGGCTTTGGCCCTCCGTCAGGTTCCTGAAGCCAATGCTGCTTGGGCTGGTCACCAGTTGCATTATTATGAAACTGCAGATGTGAGTGTTGCTGTGGCTATTGAAGGTGGTTTAGTAACGCCGGTACTCCGTGAGGCAGATACAAAATCATTGTTAGATGTTTCGTCTGAAATGAAGCGGCTTGCGGATGCTGCCCGTTCTGGCAAGCTTAAGCCTGAAGATTGGCAAGGCGGTACGATCACATTATCGAATCTAGGTATGTATGGTATTGACCAGTTTGAAGCGATTATTAATCCGCCTCAAGCTTGCATTTTAGCGGTGGGAGCTTCGGTCAGAAAGCCAGTGGTGAAAGATGATCAGATTAAGATTGCGACGGTCATGAAGGCAACCTTATCTGCGGATCATAGAGTCGTGGATGGTGCCATTGGTGCCAATTTCCTTAGTGCATTTAAGGACATCATTCACAAGCCGCTTAGAATGCTGCTAGGGTAGACAGGTTAACAAAAATTCAACGGCTTTTAATCGTGATGCATGGCCTGTCTTCAGACCAAATAATTGACCTGGTGGCACTAGAGCAATTTACATTTGGAAAAAACCTAGGCTGCACCTAGGCTTTTGTTGGCGGTCGCGTCCTGAGCCTCAGGATCTCTTAAAACATAACCTCGGCCCCAGACAGTTTCGATGTAATTAGCGCCATTAGAGGCGTCAGCTAACTTCTTGCGAAGTTTGCAAATGAAAACGTCAATAATTTTCAATTCAGGCTCATCCATTCCACCGTATAAATGGTTAAGGAACATTTCTTTGGTTAAAGTTGATCCTTTGCGTAAGGAAAGTAGCTCAAGAATGGCATATTCCTTGCCCGTTAAGTGAAGGGGCGCGCTATCAATTGTGGCGGTATGCGTTTGAAGATTAACAATCAGTCGGCCCGTTTGGATGATGGAATCAGCGTGGCCTTTAGAGCGGCGAACGATAGCGTTGACACGTGCCATTAATTCGATACGGTTAAATGGTTTGGTGAGATAATCATCCGCTCCAAATCCAAGGCCTTTTACTTTATCTTCTGTGTCATTAAGGCCAGACAAAATCAAAATAGGCGTGGGTACGTTGGAAGAGCGAAGTCTTCTTAAAACTTCAAATCCATCCATGTCTGGCAACATCAAATCGAGGATGATGATGTCGTAGTCGTATAATTTGCCAATCTCAAGGCCGTCTTCCCCAAGATCGGTACGGTCACAAATAGACCCTTCGGACTTGAGTGCCATTTCCACAGCCTGAGCTGTTGATGGATCATCTTCAATCAGTAAAACGCGCACAACATCCTCCCGATAAACCTTCATTTACCCTAACATTTTTTTCATCAACATGCCATGATCAATAAAAATCCCTGGTATGCTTACCATCATTTTTTCTGAAATATCTTAATCAATGATTAACGGATTGGGAAAATAATTCAATAAAATAAATAAGTTATCTAAAATTTTAGGGATCTGTTGGTTTTTTAAAGCAGAATTTTTCTATGTTAATCTTTTAACGACTCGGAGTTTTGCCTAAATTTTGAGAATATTCTGGGATTATATGGATGTTAAAATTTTGACAGGCATATTTATTTGGTGATAGATTAAACAAAAATGTGAGTGTTCTGAATGCCAAAAGGAGTGTGGAGATGACAAGTATCCAAAATGCATGGTTGGGTGTGTTATTCTTTGTCGGTAGTGCCTGGTCAGCCCAAGCTACCATTATTGATGCAAGCTTGGTGCAAGAAATTGAAGAGTGCCTTGGATCTGGAAATGCGCATACAGTTTGTGAGTATCCTAAAGGTTGGCGAAAATATGGTGATCGTGAAGCATTAGAACTAACGCACTCCATACGTTGGAATACTCCTGCAAGGCTGCAATTGGTTTCAAAATGGGATGTGATCTTTGCAGATGGTGTCCAAATCCGTAGTGAGGGAAGTGGCGCTGTTTATGTAAAAGCGGGAATGGAAAACGCCTATAATCGGGACTACCATCATGATGCAGGTGGGGCTATTGAATTTGGAGAAACCCCAGACTATCCAATTATGGTGAATGGGAGCAGTGTGCGTTTATATTACAATCCCCAAAAGGCTCCTGAAGGGAATTGGGGGGATCAAAATAAGTATTGGAATCGTCGCGATCAGAAATATAGCCAAAGGATAAAGGAGCATTCTGACTGGCGGAAAGACCATGTAGCCTATATGTTAGTTAATCATGTGCGTGATTTACAAGATATTGAGGATGCATTGTACGCTAACTATGCTTTATCCCAAAATATTGATGCGACTGAAACGCAAGATTGGGATCATGGGAAAGGCTTTAGGCCTCTTCGTGTTGTAGACAAGTTTGGTAAGCAGCCATTTAGTGGGTTTTTTGATGGCAATGGCTATATAGTCTCTGGCTTAATGATCAATCGACCTGAGGAAGAAGATGTTGGATTGTTTGGCTCAGTATCTGGATCAACTATTAAAAGAGCTCAGTTTTCCGATTTAACAATTGTGAATGCAACGGTTGCTGGGGATCACTATGTTGGTGGCTTAATCGGGGAAGGGCATCGAGCGGATATACAAAGGGTTTCAGTGATTAATTCTACCATTACCGCTCGAGGGGTGACAGGTGGTTTGTTGGGGACGGGCTCTTATGTAAACATAGTTTTGGTAAACTTGTATGGAAACTTGATTCACTCAAATCAGAGCGCTGGTATAGTGTTGGGAACACTTTATGAAGGAAATGTTTCTGTAACAGCGCCTTCGACGCGGATGACACTTGGATTCCAAATGGTTGCAGATGAGGTTTTGCTTGAAACACCCTATGGGTCATTTCATAGAGTTGAGGATTTTTGTGTCACAGGTATGTGCTTTCATATGATGAAGTTTGAGAAAATGCTCCAACTAGCGCTTCAGAAAAGGATGAGTTATAGGGAAACGCTATGAAGGCGTAAGAATTAAGAAAGTAATGTTGCATAAATCACCTCCCTCTCCCTTAACCAATCCTTAACGAGCTGGATTGTCTAATCAATATTATCTGGGGAAGATATTGATTATGCCGCTTCGTGATTTGATCCAACCAATAAATTTTATCTCGCCTTATGAAAAAAGGGGGCGGGTGGTTTCAATCATGGGGTTGATGGTTGAGGTAGAGGGGTTGGAGGCTTGGTGCGTTGTAGGCAGCCGTTGTCTGCTTGAGAACCGATTTGGAAAGATGGTTGAGGCTGAAGTTGTGGGCTTTAGAGGGTATATCGCTCAGGTTATGCCATTTCAGTCAACAGAGGGTATTGGTCCAGGATGTGCTGTTATTTATGAGCATTCCAAAGCGCAGCTGTTTCCATGCCAAGCATGGTTGGGTAGAGTCATTAACGCTTTGGGGCAGCCCATTGATCAAAAAGGCGTCTTGCCATTAGGGCATAAAGGGTATTCCCTATCACATAAACCTCCTCCTGCGCATTCGCGTAAATTGTTAACGGAAACCTTTGAGGTGGGTGTTCGAGCGATTGATTTATTTACCACATGTTGCAAAGGGCAGAGGATGGGGATTTTCGCTGGTTCTGGCGTTGGGAAGTCCGTCTTAATGTCGATGATTGCCAGGTTTTCAAAAGCTGACGTGATTGTTATTGGGCTCATTGGTGAGCGAGGCCGTGAGGTTCAAGAGTTCATCCAATCCTATTTGGGCGACGAAGGTTTGGCCAGATCTGTTTTGATTGTTGCTACGTCAGATGAGGCGCCACTTATGCGTAAACAGGCGGCCTATGCAACGTTGACTGTGGCGGAATACTTTGCAGATCAAGGCATGGAAGTTTTGTGTATGATGGATAGTGTCACGCGTTTTGCTATGAGCATGCGAGAAATAGGCCTATCCCTTGGTGAGCCTCCTGCCAGTAAAGGATATACGCCAACGGTTTTTGCTGAGCTTCCAAGATTGTTGGAACGGGCAGGGCCTGGTACACGAAATCGGGCTCATATCACAGGCTTGTTTACCGTGTTGGTTGAGGGTGACGATCACAATGAGCCTGTGGCTGATGCGGTGAGAGGGATCTTGGATGGGCACATTGTTTTGGAAAGGCAAATTGCTGAGCGTGGACGTTTCCCGGCGATGAATCTTCTTAGAAGTGTTTCTCGCACCATGCCGGATTGCAATGCTGCCGAGCACACACAGGCTGTGTCAGAGGCCAAACAAATGTTTTCGATATACGAAGATATGGTGGATATGATTCGGCTTGGAGCATATAAGCAGGGGACAGACCCTAGTGTGGATATAGTTATGGAAAAGGTCCCAGCAATCTTTGATTTTTTAAACCAGGGTAAAGATGAGAAAGGGGATGTGCGCGTTGACCTTGCGAATTTGATTCAGTTAATTGGGATGAACCATGAAGAAAACCTTACGCCGGCTAATGAAGCTTAATAGCTGGCGACTTGATGAAGCTAGCTTGATCATCCAGAAACTCAATTTTGAAGAAATGCAATTGAACCATGCAGCAGAAGAGTTGGAATCGTTTGCTCAAAGGGAAATGAAAATTTTTGATAAGACTATAGAGTTGCATCCCATCGTTCCTCAGTTCTTGAAGAACATTACGCTACGAAAGCAGATCATTGATAAAAGAAGGCAGGAAATTGAAAGAGAAAGAAGTGAAATTTGGGAGAAGCTGCAAGAAATTTATTCAAAGAAGAAAAAATTGGAGCAAGTGATTCACAAAATTGATGCAGAAGATCAACGAAAACAATCAGCTGCCGAACAAAAAATTATGGATGAATTGGCCTTGCGTCAAAATAGACTGCGAGATTAACGTCGTTACAACCCGTTTGTATGTCTTATCCTATTGGCTTACGATGGTAAATGTTACGTGCCCAGAGTAGGCTCCAGGAGGTGCCTTTTCCACATCTTCACTTATTAGATTAAATGTAAAAGTATGTTTTTGTGTGCCGAGGGGGATCTTGTCGATAATTTGAGTGCCATCTGGAGTGGGGGTAAATTGCCTGCTTCCTTCGGTGGAAACATTGAAGCGAATCCGATGTGCTTCTCCGTCTCGGGTGGACTTAACGAGGTTACCACTATTGCTATCGCTGACAAAAATCTTGCTATCGCCGCTATTTGCGTTTGTGGAGATAGTCAGTGTTTGCGCAAGATTTGGCTTCAAGTCCTTTAGGTTAAAATGAATAGTCTCGCTAGATAAGGCTGATATGGATGAGTATGGTTCAATGCGATACGTTATACCCAGTTCTGCTGTCGTTGGTTTGGCTTCATATCCTACGTTGAGATGATCTTCAGGATCGATTTTTGCCTTACCATCATTAGCTGATGGAGGAGCGGTGGGAGTGGCTCCATCTTTTTGCTGAGTCGCTGTACTTTGCTGGTTAAGGAACTCTTGGATGGCTGCCTGTAGCCTTTGAGTACCGGGTTTAATGACTTTTGGATTAAGATACTCGTCGACTTCTTTTTGGCCATATATTCGAATAAATTCCTGTTGTTCCTCGGGAGTTCTTTTTTCCCATTTTTCCCGATTTCGTTCTTTTCTTTTAGCCACGATATCTTCAAGGTATTTGTCTTCTTTAATCTCTTCACGCACCTTATTTAAGTATTGTAACTGCCTCTCGGGATTATTTACTACGAACGGGTGGGTTTTTAGGGTTTCTTCTGCCTTAGCCGCTCGTTCTGGATTCTCTGCTTTAATTATATTTAAGGCTTCTTGGATCTCTTGGTCTGTAGGGGGTATTTTTGTTTTGGAGGGTATTTTTGTTCCGGAGGGTGTTTTTGTTCCGCCAGGATTCGTCGAGCTTGCTCCCTTTGCGTCTCTTTCCGCTTTTTTCTTCAAATACTCCGCTTTTAGAACTTTAGCCCGTTCCTTTTGCTCAGGTGTTAGTTCTAGAGAGAATGTTGGCAAAGCTAAAGAGAGCATGAGTGATGCAATAAAAAATATGTAGCTACCTAAAGCCAACGTTCTATTCATAAAAATATTCTCCATGATCCATGATCCATGATTAGGTCTTCTGAGGCAGTATCCCTCTTAATTTAAAGAGGGATCGCTTCAAATTACTAATTTTTCTTGACAAGTCTGCTTGTCTAAGGCTTTCTTGTCTCGAACAGCGGCGGAGTAGCTCAGTTGGTTAGAGCAGCGGAATCATAATCCGCGTGTCGGGGGTTCAAGTCCCTCCTCCGCTACCACTCGATATCGCACATCCTAAACACAGTTTTCCACGATACAAATGCACATTTCTAATATAAACCTTGAGTAGTAATCATAGGTCAAAATATGTGGAAAATGAAAGCGTTAACGGTTGTTTTTGTAAGCAATTAGCCGGCTGGCTTTCTCAAAATAGGTGCGCAGGAATGATCGTCTTGTGCCACTTTTTCTTTAAAGAAATTAATCAGAGCACGAACGCGCGCGTTTGATTTCAAATTTTCTTTGATGACATAATAAATAGTTCGAGTAACACTTAACTCAGGGGAAAATACATCAGGCAAAACAGGCACAAAAGAATCATTGTTGGCTAAGAATTTAGGGAGCATACCAATGCCAACTCCTTCTTCGATCATGGCTCTGCAAACCTCAATGTCATTGACAATTACGTAGGACTCGCGTGGGTCGCTTTCTAGGCGTGCTTGATGAAGGAGGGGATTGCTTCCTTTGTGGTCAATGTGAGAAAAGTCAGCACTCCATTTATATCCAATAAAGCGATGCTGATCCAGCTCTTCATAGCTTTTAGGTAAACCAACTTTTTCAATATACTTCCTCCCAGCAAAAGGAAAATAAGAATAGTCATCAAGCTTTTGCCAAATAAGAGGAGTGTTTAAAGGAGGGGGGGATGTTGTGAGGCCTAAAAACGTGCCTGCAATTTCACTGCCACGAGGCAATTGAGCGACGGTGTCACTATCAATGTAAAGATGGATGCTAGGGTATCTTTCGCGGAATTCTTCGAGATGTCTTGCTAGGAAATAAGATCCAAAACGCGTGGTGATAACACGCAACTCTCCGCTCAAAGTATCTTTGTTTTCGGAAATCTCTTGTTGTATATCGTCAATTTGGCTGATGATTTTTTTAGCAAAAACTAAGAATTTTGCTCCTTCTTCAGTCAGCCGCGCTCCTCTGGGCGTGGTCGTTACAAGTTTAACGCCGAGATTGGTTTCAATGCTTTGGACTTGCCGTGTAATGGTTGCTTGTGTTGTGTTGAGTATGTCGGCTACGCGAGATAAATTTAGATGTGTGCCAACAAGTGCAAATGTGCGAAAATGGTTTAAATTCATATTTTTTGTCTCCACGATGCACACATTCTATACACCTAAGAGGATTTTATTCAATATAAATTGTTAGGTGTTCTGATAAGTTTTATCGGTCTAATGCGTTAACCGTCTAAGTTTTTGACTGCTTGGAACCTTTTCTGCTCGATGAGACAAAGAATAGGCCGAAAGCTGCAAGGCAACTAAATATAAATCCGCAGTAAAAGGGGGCATGATGGCCAACATAATGCGAGCACCAGCCTGCGATAGCGGATGCTGCAAACATAGAAAGTCCACTCATCAGGAAATAAATACCAAAAGCTGTGCCACGAAGGTTTTTGGGAGCTCGATCAGCAACCATAGTTACGAACAAGCTTTGGGTTAAGCCAACTTGGAGGCCCCAAGTTAGAGAGCCGATCAGTACGCCTGTAACGCTTGAAGACAAGGCGAGAATAATATCTGAAACGATGACCATAAATAACCCTAGCCCTACAAACAGACGGCGGTCAATTTTGTCCGAGAAGAAGCCGGCAGGATAAGCAGCAAACGCGCTAGCTAAATTAATAATGGCAATGACGATAGGGATATATGCTTTTTCTAGGCCAAGGCTTTCTGCCCGCAAAGTTATGAAGCTTTCACTAAATCGTGCCAACATATAGATGGAGCTGACTGCCGTAAGGATCCAATAGGATTGTGGAAGTTTCTTGAGTTCAAAAATATGAAACTGGTGTTCAAAGGACAATTTACCTTCTTGATTGTGGGCATGAAATGAATCTTTCACGAATAAGGCGACGATCAAGACTGCCAATATAGCGGGAATGGCGCTAATCAAAAACACAAGCCTATAATTATCGCCCGTGAGTTTCATGGCGATGATCCCAACGAACGCACCAATGACGGAGCCGATCCAGCCGCATGCTTGGCGAATGCCAAAGCAAAGTCCACGAATATTTGGTGGCGCATAGTCAGCTGTTAAGGCTTCTCGTGGTGGAGCTTGGAGACCATTGGCAATGCGGTCGATCATGCGTCCTGAAAATACCCATAAGACGGATGAGGCGAAAACAAATAACGGCCTGGATAGTGTTAGTAATGTGTAGCCGATCAAGATAAGGATTTTGCGGCGCCGAAAGATGTCGCTCAAGGCCCCGGAGACAATGCGTATAACCCAGGAAGTACCTTCCACAATGCCTTCAATGATGCCAAAGTTAAGTCTTGAAACACCAAACACTGCGATGAGAAAAAATGGCGTGAAGCTAAACGAAATGATTGCCGAGACGTTTATGAGTAAGTTTCCAAGGCTCAAGACCCATATTTCTTTTGGGACTTGCTTGTAAGCTTTTAAGGCGGCCATATTTCACCAATAAATTGAAAAACCACCCTGTATTTCAGAACAGCAGGGCTGTCAAGAAACTTTTCGGTTGGTTGATATGTTAATTTCGCATTCTAGGCTAGTGTCAATAATAAATCTAGCAAATTTTTTGTTGTTCTGCCTACTCTTTTTGGTTGCATTCGCTTTGTCATTTGGGTAAAGAATGAACTCGGTTCGCCATGCATTAATGGAACGTGTGTGACTGAGGATGTGAAAAAAGCTTCTGCTCTTGAACGTGGTCTTATGGCCTCGTTACGTCACATCCCAAAGACAATTTGGTGTCTTGGCATTGCAACTTTTCTAATGAATGCTTCAACAATCATTATTTTTAGCTTTTCGCCTCTTTTTCTCATGGCGAGTTTTAGCATTAATGCTTTGGGAATTGGTATCATTGAAGCGGTTGTTGAGAGTACGTCATGGGTTATGCGTATTATCTCGGGTATCTTGAGCGACTATTTCCGTAAAAGAAAAGTGTTCGTTTTGATTAGCTATTCCTTAGCAGCATTAGCTCGTCCTATCTTTCCATTAGCCACTTCAGCAACGTGGATTTTTATAGGCCGTATGGTGGATCGCGTAGCTAATGGTTTGCAAGCTACGCCACGGGAGGCATTGATTGCGGATTTGGCTCCACCTGGTTTGAAAGGAGCCTGTTTTGGGCTGCGTCAAGCTTTGGGAACGGCGGGATCTGCGGTGGGAGCCTTTTTAGGTGTCGTTATTATGAAGATCAGCGGTGGTAATTATCAGTTGGTTTTTTGGGTGGCAACGATTCCGGCTATTTTAGCTGTGGCATTGTTGGTCTTTATGATTGAAGACCCAAGATTTACAGCGGAAACTCAAAGCCCCGTTAAATCTATGAAGAAAAAGTTTTCGCCTATTGATTGGCGGGCATTGGCAAGCTTTCCATGGTCATTTTGGGTTATCCTTGTTGTTACTGTCATATTTTTAATGGGACGTTTCAGCGGTGCTTTTCTCATTACGTTTGCCAAGCATTCAGGATTGCCTGAGCATTTAGCTCCTACGGTTATGATTATATTTAACATTTTTAGTACAATTTCTGCTTATCCATTGGGGGCCTTGTCGGATCGTATTGATCGTAAATTTGCTCTTCTCATCGGCTTTCTAATGATCATTGTTGCCGATGTTATCTTATACTTTGCAACATCAGTTCAAATGATGCTGCTGGGTGTCGTCTTTTGGGGGGTACAGTTTGGTATCACGCAAAGTATTCCTATGGCAATGGTGGCTGATGAGGCGCCAAAAGGCTTAAGAGGAACCGCATTCGGTATCTTCTATTTATCGAATGGAGTTGCCCTATTTATTGCAAACTTGCTGGCTGGTTTCTGCATGAACCAATATGGTCCAAATTCGGCATTTATGGCGAGCGGATGTATTATTGTTTTTGCTGTTTTGGGCATATGCTTCTTGCAGAAAGAGAAAAGAGCTCAAACTCCTGTCGGCTGATAAGGGCGTGCCTGCTTCATATCTTTGGGTTACAAGGAGAGAAGGCGGCATAAAAAGCCAGTTTGAGAAGCTTTAGCAAAGGATTGAATGTCGTGGAATTTATTGCAAAATATGGTTATTTCGCAGTATTTTTAGGGTCTCTCATTGAGGGAGAGTCGGTTATCTTAACGGCTGGTGTATTGGCCCAGCAGGGATACTTAAGTTTATGGGGCATCATTGTTGTTTCATTTATGGGTACATTGTTGGCGGACCAGTTCCTTTTTCATATTGGGCGCCTTCATGGCAATAAATTGCTGGCAAAATGGCCTTCGCTTGAGGCAAAAGCGAACAGGGCTCTAAATTTACTCCACAAGTACAACACTCTTTATATCCTCTCTTTCCGATTCATTTATGGGATACGAGTTATCAGCCCTGTCATTATTGGTATGAGTGGTGTGAGCATTAAGCGGTTTTCAATTTTAAATGTTATTGCTGCGGCCGTATGGTCGGTCTTAAGCTGCATAGCAGGTTATGCCCTTGGCAAAGGGGGAGTGAAATTATGGGATTCTGTTAAGGAATTTGGGGCCGAGATGTTGTGGTGGTTGCCGGCTGTCATTCTTCTGATTGTGGGGATATTGTTGGTGTTTAAAAAGTTAACCGTTACCTCAAAGAATGATTTAACACAAAAATAAATTTAAGTATTCCACGACGCCCTCTTGATCCCTATCACGCTTTCGGTTAATCCTATAAGAAAACGGGGGCTTAATGTCTGTAAACAATAAAGTCACGCCTGCCATTCAATGGCATGAAGGAATGTTGTTGGAGCCGCATCATTTTCAACAGAATGATTTGCGGTATGGGCAGCTCTTAGCGCAAATTTATAAATCTGTTTCGCCATTTGGTTGGGGTGTGGAAGACATCGAAATGGATCCAATTGTTTTGGTCGGTGGTCTCATAAGGATTAATCGGCTAAAAGCGATTATGCCAGATGGCTATTACGTCGACTATGATGCTAAAGTTCATGGTGCATTAGAGTTTGATATCAAAAAGAATGTGCCGACACTTGAAGATGATCCTGCTGCAGTACATGTGGTTATGCATGCTTATCGCCCAGGCGATGGAAACGCGGTTGGCCCCTTGGCACGATATGACTCCGTCACAGGTGATCCTGTTGTTGATGAAAATACAGGTGATAACGCACTTTCGTTACCACGAATTATTCCCAAGTTAGCTGTTTTTGTCGGCGATCCGCCGGCTCATTTCGTAAGCTTGCAAATTGCAGAAGTCAGCTTGCATGATAATGCTTATGCATTGAGTGACTATGTTCCTCCCTTGTTAAAGGTTAAGATGGAATCGCCATTGTCTCAAATATGCGCTGAGATGATCAGTCGTATTCGGCGGAAGGTGGCTTTTTTGATCGGACAGGTTCAAGGTGTCAATAGTCAAAAGTTAGTTGTAAGTGACATTAAAGATGCTTTAAGGGTCTTTGTTCACAGTTTGCCCCCCTTGGAGGCGCTTATTTATAGCGGGCAATCGCATCCGCATACAATTTTCGCATGCCTAGCGCATGTATCTGGCGCTTTATCAACACTGAAGTTGGGGGTGATCCCTCCAGTTTTTGATTTTTATCAGCATAATAATTTGAGTGCTTCCTTTAAAAAGGCCATTCAATTTGTTTCATCCATTGTTGATACGATCCAAGATGGATATACCGTTGTCCCTTTTGCAAAAACAGACAGGTTATTTTCACTCAAACTATCACATGAGTTGGTTTCTCCAATAATGGTGTTAGGCTTGAAAGCGCCCTCTGGAGCCACTGATGCTGATATGGAATCATGGGTTTCAGATGTGGTGATTGTGACGGAATCTTATGTTAAAATGGCCCAAGATCGAAGGATTTTGGGGCTGAAGCGCAAAATTATTTATTCTGAAGAATCAATGAGGTTAATGCCCATGAAGGGAATAACATTGATTGCCGTTACATATGATCCGTCGTTCATGAGAATGGATGAATCATTGGTTCTTTTTAATTTATCGGATTTTGAAGCAAAGCGTCCGCTAGAGGTGGTCTTATACTTAGCTAAACAAAATGAACTTGAAAGTGTTGCATAATGAGTAGGGAATTAGGTGGCTGATCAATCCTTTCTCATTAAATTCTTTGAAGCGTTTTATGATGAAACCTGTAGGCAGAGGCAACGCGCCCTCATTGCACGGCATCGGCCAGATATTTCTCAATCAGAAGAGGGGGATGCCACATTTAGCTTGGTTGAGAGCATTGCGGATGATTTAAAGGCTGTCTTAGATGCGCAACATGCAGATGTTTTGCGTCATGGTGGTGATTATGCACTGACGCTCTATCGAGAAGTTCAGTATGCCATGGTTGCCTTGGCTGATGAATTGTTTTTGTCAGTGCCATGGTCAGGCCAGAAATTATGGGAGGTTAACATCCTTGAGCAGAGGATTTTCAATTCCCATGTTGCGGGTGAAATAATCTTTGAAAAAATAGAGCAAGCCTTGCGAAATAAGGATCCTGAAAGAGCTGATATTGCGGTTGTTTACTTGTATGTTTTGGGGCTAGGATTTAAGGGCAAGTATGCGGATGATCCAGAGCAAATTGATGCTCTCAAGAAGCGGCTATTTTTATTTATAAACCATTCACAGCAAAGAATTCTTAGCCCTGATTATGTTCTGTTCCCACAAACATATGAAGCATTGTTAGAAAATGGTGAAGTAAGGCAATTACCTAACCCTCGAGTGTGGCACGGTGTCTTATTTATCGTGATTTTTGGAGCTCTATTGCTTAGCTATAGTTTTTGGTTTAGTGCGACCAATGAGATTCATGCGGTAGCTCAAAAAATTATCCAAATTTCAGGGATTGAGAAATCATGATGGCCACAAAAGCTTTAATTGCAAAAATGGCGGCAAGTTTTCCTTCGCTTGTTTTTGTCATGATTATCCTTGGGCTTTTCACCATCGGCCTGATGGTTTTTTTTATTGCTCGTTCGATCACACGTACACGTGTTGATAAGCAGCCAGAGTTGAAAGAGCAAACACGTTTAGCTGGCATGATTAATGAGGATTATAGGTTTGGTGAAAAGCTCCCAGTACGTGGCCCTTTTTCTGATAAGCTGACACTTAAGGGTGTTTACAAAGCGGGAGAATTTAGCACGGCCTTTTTGAAAGCTGTGACTTACTTAAAAGAGCAGCTGGGTGGGAGGGATGCGCAGTATTTATTCCCCTGGTATCTGATGCTTGGGGCATCAGGGGCTGGTAAAACCTCTCTTTTGCGCCGCTCAACACTAAATCTTCCTGTCGGGCGCCCTGATTTTGAGGGTATGCAAGATTTAAGCCATTGTGGGTGGTGGTTCTTTGATCGAAGCGTGGTTTTGGATATAAGCGGTGAATTTGTCCTTCATAAAAGCGGTCTATCCTCTGATGAAAAAAAGTGGCGCTTATTATTGCTTCTGTTGGAAAGGTACCGCACAAAAAGGCCTGTGGATGGAATTTTTATAGCCATTTCAGCTGAAGAGCTCTATGGCGATTCTAAGCTTGAGCATAATGAAATTTTGGGGCGCGCAAAGCAATTGTATGAGAAGCTTGCCAGTGCTCAAGATACCCTTGGTATGCGTGTTCCCGTTTATATCATTATTACCAAGTCTGATAAAATTGAAGGCTTTAAGGAATTTACTAATTGTATTCCACTTGCACATAAGCAGCAGATGCTTGGTTGGTCGAATGAGCATGGGGTGAGGGACCCGTTTGAGGATAGTTGGATTGATCAATGTTACCAAACGCTTTCACAAGCTGCCCATCGCATTAGAATGGAAATCTTCACTGCCTCGGTTGAGGATCAAGCCAAAGAGAAGGCATTTGGGTTTGGCGCTGAACTATTAAAGACCAAAGAGCTTTTATCCATCTATATTCAAAATATTTTTAAGTTTTCATCGTATAGAGATCCATTCCTTTTAAGAGGTATCTATTTTGTTGGTGAAGGGGATGCTCTATCAGAGGTCCAAGAATCCATTGCATCTAAAGAAACAAATCCGTTCCCTAAAATGAGCCAGCTCAAAGCTGAAAGGTTGCATGATAACGATGAAAATCCTCTGTATTTCGTCCGTGATCTATTAAACCAAAAGGCTTTTCGAGAGTATGGGTTGGCCGAGCTTATTCCATCCAGGCAAAGATCGGACTATCGATCTATGTTGGTTTCAAGAGCAGCTATTTTGACCGTGATATTGTTATGTGGTCTTGGGTCTGCGCATGATCACACCCGTCTTTCTAAGCTACAGAAGGAATTGCTACCTGTTCTTTATCAAATCCAGCAAATTCTTGTGGTTGAAAGTGAAGAGATAAAAAATCCAAAAGAACATGGTGAAAAAATAGCTTTGCAAACGGAACTTCTTTTGAAGTTTATGAGCCAGATGCATGATACCAGCTTTTTTAAGCTCTTTTTACCGCCTTCTTGGTTTAGCAACCTGAATGATATAATTGGCAAGACTTTGGCTGTTGGGTATGAGCAAATCATCGCAAAATCAGTCCAAGATCAGTTTTCAAGTCATTTCCATAAAATTGTTGAAGGCAAATTGCCTGCTCACGAGGGCCAAGCTAGTAACGCGACCAAACCCAGCGATGCTCATTCTGTATTAGGGGCATCTCAATCACCGGCTGTGCCGGCAAAGGGTAGTGGAGATGGTGGGGGCGCTAGCAAGCTTTTGTCAACGCTGACGGACCAAAAACCAAAGTTCGACCCTATCCAAGTTTCTGAATTTCAAGAGCTACAAACATTTGTCGATCAAGTTATAGAATTTGAGAAGTTTTTGACAAAGTACAATGCTTTAATCAATTCGGCGGATCAGTCAAAGCTTTCAGAAGTAACGGAGTATCTTTTTGGTTTTTCTTTGCCAAAGGAATCTTTGGAATATTTAAGAAAATTTAAGACATCTAAGCATTTCTCTGGGCATAGACAAATTGATGTTATGACGTATGCTCAAGAGGCTCGAAGGGTCTTTAAGAAAAAATACCAAAAATATTTTAAGGCTGTTCTGGAGTTTGGCCCAAATTATGCGCCTTTACTTTCGTTAGCAGATGATCTTAGGAAATTTACAACTGAGTCTCATGAGAATTTAGATAATCTCCAGCTCGCGAATCTATATCGTAATGTTTCTAATAGCATATCCAGTGCTGTTGAATTTATTAACTTGCCAACGTTGGATTGGATTGAAGCCAATATCTTTAACCCTGGCGAATTTTACACGGCGTTGATTATGCGTATTTTTGATCATTCCACCTTGCTTGGCCCTCAAGCGGCTGGTGATCTTATGAAAGATGCGTCAGCATTTTTTGACTTATTCAAAAAGCAAGCTGTCTTGATGTCGAGCCCAGTGAGTGGGCCATTCTTTGCTACTGCGAATGGTCAACTTCAATCTCTTCCTTCTGAAGGCCTTAATTCTCTTAAAACAATCCTTTCCGAATTTTTCGGTCAACCATTTATGGGTATGGTGGGCGAAGGTACTTTTGCTACTACATTTGAAGAGGATAAACGGCTTATCTGGGATACTAATTCTCTATCCAGAGCCGTTACTATTGCAGAATCCTTTGACATGTTTTTAAATGAAAAGCTACAAAAATATCCTAAAGAACTCAGAGAAACTTTAAGAATTATGGGGGCTGAGCATGTGGAACGCCATGTGAACTACCAGCTCAAGCAGGCTCAATCGTTTATCAATGCTCCTCATATTGTGGGTATTGCGGCCAAGGAAGAAGAGCTTCGTACCGTTGTACCAAATTTGAAAGCGGCTATTCCATTTTTAACCAAGCTGCTGGAAAATCTTTCCAAATCATCGGCTGCGGAAACATTTATTAAGCTGCGTGATCTTTGTGTTAATGAGGGAACTATGCTTCTTGCGACAACTGATAAATTGCTGGAAGAAGAAAAGCTATATACGTTCTCGGATGGAAACTTTGATTGGTGGGATGGTAAGGCTGGTGCTGCATACCAAGCATACAGCGCTAAAGATGATGAAGACTTAGCGAAATATTTTGATGTTCAGCGGGCCAGAGTGGCCATGTTAAGCAAAGATTTTGCTGAGGTTCTAACTGGGTTCTTGCAGTTGAATATTCTAAAAAGTGCAGATCAGAATTTAACGCTCATTAGTAAGTGGAATCGTATAGCAGCTCAGCTGTTAAGCTATGATAAGAAGAAGCCAGACAATACTATTATTACCCTTGAAAATTATATACACGAAGATTTGAACCAACTCAATTTTAGCACTTGCTTTGACAAAATCAAAGAAACTGATATCGCTGAACACACGGGTGATTATTTTGAACAGAAGAAGTTGGATATTAAAAAAGCTGCTTATGCTAAGTGTCAAAAAACAAGCTTTGAGGCCACGACTAAGTTATATGGGAAGCTAGCTGAAGCTTTTAATAGCAAGCTTGCAGGAAAGTTTCCGTTTGTATCTCCTCAGTCCGTCAGGCAATCAGGTAGCTCTGCGGAGGAAGCTGACCCACAAGATATTCGTGATTTCCTGACATTGGCACAAGATCTGACGCCAAGCATGATTTATGCTCTTAAGAATGATAAGCGATTCGCTCACTCAAAGACGCGTGCGATTAATTTCCTCAAAAAGGTTGCGAACATGAAAGAATTGTTCGGGCCATTTTTAAAAGGTGATCCAGGGCAGGATGTCCCAACATTTGTCGTGGGTGCGGAGTTTCGTATTAACCAAGAAAAGGAAGTTGGGGCTAATCAAATCATCGAATATGATGCAGAGTTCTCAGATGGCCAGGTTATTACCCTGAATGACACAGGAAAGACTGTTAATTGGAAGTATGGCACTCCGATTACTATCACCATGAAATGGGCAGAAAGTGGTAGCTCCTTGCCTGCTAGCGATCCAAAGCAGCCTGTTTTAAGCACCCATGGATATGCCGCAAATTTCTATTTTAGCAATCAGTGGGCACTATTTATGGCTCTGTTTAGTCATGCAGCACAACAGGGAGACTTTGACAGCAATGGTGACACTGCTCCCCATGTCTTGAGGTTTGATATTCCAGTTACAGAAAACACACAAGATGGTAGTTTTCCAACGTCAACGGCAACTAAGGCTACACGACTTTTCATCCGCCTAACGGTAGCGGTTCCAGATCAGTCGGGAAACAAAGAAGTCAAAGTCAGCTCATTCCCCATTTTTGCACCGTCGTTGGATGTTAACGATGAGGATAATGAGGCGGATAAGTTAAATACCAGCTCTTCGGATGATGAGAAAAAAGATGACGATGACATGAACTTAGCGTTACCTGATCAAGACTCTGACGATGCTTCGAAGGATCAATCAAATGATCAGGATAGCTCTTCAACCCAAGACTCTTCAGATGATGATGCTTAATAAAGACAAGGGAGGATGACATGAGTGAAAAAGAAGAACAGTTACTCGATCCTATAATTGATCAGCTGACAAAGCCAATAGCTGAAGAAGATCCTGTGGGGGCATCAATCCGATATGAACCTACCTATGACAACATTAAAGAGGCCAGAAGAGAGGATGAAAATTTACCCAGGGGGATCTGGGAAATTGATCTTAAAAAAGCTGAATGGTCGAAGGTGGCTGACGCTTGCTCTGACGCTCTTATGAAAGAATCAAAAGATCTGCAGGTGGCTGCTTGGTTGACTGAAGCCTGGCTTAATATGGAAGGTCTGAAAGGATTATCTCGTGGGTTTTATCTAGTCCAGGAGCTTTGTCAAAGGTATTGGAAGAATATACATCCTCAAATCGAGAATAACGATTACGAGTTCCGTATGGCTCCCTTGGAATGGATGAATGATCGTTTGTCGGAACAATGCCGTTTTACGAATATTTCAGGGCCAAGTGATCAAGCAATTCCCACATTTACTTGGGCGGATGTTCATGATGCTAACACGCTCGAGGCGCAAGCGCGCCGTCATAAAGATGGTGTAAAGTTAGTCCAGCAGGCCGAGAGTGAGGGGAAGGCAAGTTTGGCTAAAATTTCTTTGAGTATTAGCCAAACCCCTACGCAATTTTTCAAAAAGATTGTAGCTGATACAAGGCAAGTCTTATTGGCTATTGAAAAACTGGAGGCCTCGTTACTATCTCTTTGCCCAGAGCATATACCCTCCTTTTATAAAATTCGGAATGTACTCTTTGAGATTCAACGGTATGCGAAAGGGTATTTTGATGATCGTCAGCCCTTGTTGCCAGCGTCTGATGACCTTGACGAAGGGCAATCTTTAGAGTTGAATGTTCTGACAAGCGAGTCTTTGCAGCTTTCACCTATCACAAGCCGCGCTGAAGCTTATGCAAAATTGACGCAGGCTGCGGATTACTTACTTCGGACTGAGCCACATAGCCCAACACCTTACTTGGTTAAAAGAGCTGTTGTGTGGGGATCCATGCCTTTACATGAGTTGTATCAAGAGATTATATCAGATGAGAAAGATCTTGATACGATCAAGCGCCTCCTTGGGTTCCAAGGCATCAGTAAAAATCGAAGTGTGGCTTAATTTTTCTTGGTAAGTCTATAAAATATCTTAATAATACCAAAGATATTTTTTATTGTACCAAAAGAAACTTTCGTTTATGGATAACATAATATTTTTTAAAAGGTGAAGTTTCAATTGGGCAAAAAACTCGCGTTTTTTTCTTTTTGGGTGATGTGTTTTTTCTCAACCATTGTTAATGCGAGTTTAGTGCCTCAAAAACTTCATTTGTACGTTTGGTCGAGCTATATCCCTGTTGAGATTATCAAAGAATTTGAGCAAGAAACCGGGATTGACGTTATCATAGATGTGTATGACAGTAACGATGTTCTCGAAGCAAAGCTGCTTACGGGAACTTCTGGATATGATGTTGTGTGCCCATCCGCTTGGCCATATGTTGGCCCTCAGATCCAAGCAGGCATTTATCAACCATTGAATAAAACGCTGCTTCCAAATCTCAAGCATATGGATCCATTCTTAATAGAAAAACTTAAAGAAATTGATCCGAGCAATCAATATGTGGTGCCTTATATGTGGGGCGTTACAGGCATTGGTTATAATAAACAAGCCGTAAAAAAATGTTACCCTGAAGCTAAAAGCGATAGCTTGGCAGTTCTGTTTGATGAAGAGCATGCTAAACGGCTTTCCAAATGCGGAATATCATTGTTGGATGAAGCGGTTGACGTTATCCCGCTTGTCCTTCTTTATTTGGGGCTGGATCCAAATAGCCAGGATCCTAAAGATTTGGCAAGAGCTGCTGATTTACTTGGACGTTTACAGCCGTATGTTACCCGTTTTGGCATTTATCAATCATCCTATGATTTAGGTGCCGGAGATCTATGTGTTGTTCTTGGATGGTCAACAGAAGTACTCAAGGCTATACAAATCGCTGCTGATATGCACAATGGTGTTGAAATCGGTTTTATTGTTCCAAAAGAGGGGACAAGCATGTGGGTTGATGTTTTTGCTATCCCGAAGAGCGCTCCTCATCCTGAGAATGCTCATAAGTTTATTGATTTTATAATGAGACCCGAGATTGCAGCTAGGGCCAGTAATGAAATTGCATCAGCTACAGCAAACCGAAGCGCTATTCGGCTAGTGGATGCAAAATTGCGCAAAGATTCTGCTATATATGTGCCTGATAATGTTAGGCAACGTTTATATGTGGATAAAGTGATGCCGCAAGAATTTATTCGCCAGAGATCGCGTGTTTGGCTTGATATTAAAGCTGGCCGTAGACAAAATCAGAACACCAAAGGAAAGGAGTGAGTATGCCTCCATCAACTCCATTATCACGCCTCGAACCATGGCAAGACCCCAAAGCTAGGCCATACATTCAAATTGATCATGTTTCAAAAAGCTATGAAGGGTTCCCGGCTTTAAATAACTTTTCATTGTCGATTTATAAGAAAGAATTCTTCTGTTTGTTGGGAGGTTCAGGCTGTGGAAAGACGACATTGCTGCGTGTTCTGGCAGGGTTTGAAACGCCGACTTCAGGCCATGTTTGGATTGATGGTATTAACATGGAAGATAAGGCTCCTTATGAGCGACCCGTTAATATGATGTTTCAATCATATGCTTTGTTTCCTCATATGTCGGTTGAACAAAATGTCGCTTTTGGCCTTAAACAAGAACCTGTTAGTAAGGCGGAAAGGAAATCCCGCGTTGAAAGTGTTCTTGAACTCGTCCAAATGCAATCTTATGCAAAACGTAAACCGCATCAATTATCAGGTGGGCAAAGACAGCGTGTGGCTCTAGCCAGAAGCTTGGTAAAGCAACCTAAGTTGCTTTTATTGGACGAGCCTTTGGCTGCTTTAGATAAGACCTTGAGAGAACGAACACAATTCGAACTTGTAAACATTCAAGAGCGAGTTGGAATTACCTTTATTATGGTAACCCATGATCAAGAAGAAGCGATGACAATGGCTACGCGTATTGGTGTTATGGAGGCTGGTCGTCTTCGGCAAGTAGGTACTCCCAATGAAATTTATGAGTATCCTAACTCTATGATGGTAGCCAATTTTATTGGATCAATTAACATTTTTGAGGGCTTTGTTACAGAAGATCAGGCTGATCATGTCTTGATTCGCTCAAGCGATCTTGGATGTGATTTGCTTATAAACCATTCTTCTGCAGCGCCAGTGGGTGCTCATGTGCATGTGGCTATACGGCCTGAAAAAATTGCTATTTCCAAAACGCCTTTGGAACAAGATTATAATTGGGCAAAAGGAAAAGTAAGAGACATAGGTTATTTAGGGGATGTTTCCATTTTCCACATTGTTTTGAAGTCTGGTAAAATCGTGCTCGCAACTGTGCCAAACTTAGTTCGTGTCGCGGAAAGGCCTGTAACATGGGAAGATGAGGTGTACCTTTGCTGGCGCCCCGAAAATGGTATCGTTCTCACATCATAGGGGGTAGGCATGGAAAAAATGCTAAAGAATGTGAGTGATATTCTGCGAGATTTTTTTGAGAGCTTCCTTTCAAAAAGAGGAAATGGCCTCCTTATTTCGTTTCCATTTTTCTGGCTTCTACTCTTTTTTCTAGCACCATTTTTTATCATTCTGAACATTAGCTTTGCAGAGATTGTTGTTGGAGCGCCGCCATTCAAATCGTTATACCAATGGTTGGATGGAAATATCTTATCCATCCGCCTGAATATCAATAATTACGTTTACCTATTCGCGGATAGTATCTATGTTGTGGCGCTTTTGAATTCGGTCAAAATTGCTCTTATTTCGACATTTTTGTGTTTGTTGTTCGGTTATCCAATGGCTTATGCTATTTGTCGCGCTTCTCCAGCTATGCGTATGGCTTTGCTCATGATGGTTATGTTGCCTTTTTGGACATCGTTCCTGATCAGGGTGTATGCTTGGATAGGCATGCTGGGTAAGCAGGGGGTGGTCAACAACTTCTTAATGAGTATAGGCCTTATCCATGAGCCTCTTAAAATACTCAATACGGATTTTGCTGTTTGTCTTGGTATTGTGTATTCATATTTACCTTTCATGATCCTCCCATTATACGCTTCAATTGTTAAAGTGGATTCATCGCTACTTGAGGCCGCATTTGATTTAGGTTGTCGGCCATTTCGATCGTTTTTGACGGTTACGTTGCCTCTCACGCTTTCAGGTATTGTGGCAGGCAGTGTTCTTGTGTTTATCCCTGCAGTGGGAGAGTTTGTAATCCCTGAACTGTTGGGTGGGCCAGATTCCTTAATGATAGGACGCGTGATTTGGAACGAGTTCTTTACCAATCGAGATTGGCCTGTTGCATCAGCATTGGCCATTTCGCTTATTGTCATATTGGTTGTGCCTTTCATGCTCTTTCAAAAATTTCGTTCAAGCAGAGGTGAAGCATGAAGCAACGTAGAAAAACAGCCCTCCTTGGGTTTCTTGTTTTTGGGTATGCATTCTTGTATGCACCCATTGTGTCTTTGATTATCTTTTCATTTAACGAATCGAAGCGTGTCACAGTATGGTCAAAATTTTCTTTCCGATGGTATCAGGCTCTTTGGGATCAGAATGAAATATTAGATGCTGCTTTTGTGAGTTTTAAAATTGCAGCTATTTCAGCAACAATGGCCGTTATTCTTGGGACCCTTGCGGCTATTGTTTTGGTGCGCTTCCAGCAATTTAGAGGACGAACAATGTTAAGTGGCATGGTCACAGCACCGTTGGTGATGCCAGATGTGATCACAGGTTTGGCATTGCTATTTTTATTCATTATGTTAGAGCGTAATTTTGGATGGCCTAATGGTAGAGGTATTACAACAGTTTCCATTGCTCATATCACCCTTGCCTTAGCTTATGTAACTGTGGTTGTCCGCACGCGCTTGATTGATTTTGATCGATCATTGGAAGAAGCAGCAATGGATTTAGGTGCCAAGCCGATTAAAATATTTTTTCTCATTACCCTTCCGATTGTAGCGCCTGCGCTTATTTCTGGATGGCTTTTGGCCTTTACTCTTTCATTGGATGATGTTGTCCTTGCAAGCTTCCTATCTGGCCCCGGTGCGACCACATTACCAATGATTATTTTCTCAAGCGTGCGACTTGGGGTGAGCCCTGTTATCAATGCACTGTCCACCTTGATTATTTTGACCGTTACGTTAGCTGTTGTTTTTGCAGGCTTCTTCACCCACAGGCGCTATCGCTTGCGACATAGTAACAATATAAAATCATAAGAGTTTATCTAATACCGATAACGTACGATAAGTTTCGCTAAATTGGAAAGGTGAGTGCTACCTTTAATAAAGATTAGAGAAGAGG
>MKSY01000014.1 GCA_001897475.1 Alphaproteobacteria bacterium 43-37 | reverse complement strand
TCGCTTAGTAGCGCAACTCTTCTCTCTTGCCAATACCCTCCCTCATCCATGCAACAAGGCCACTTGAGATCCGGGATCCATAAATCTTCTCCACAAATAAGCTCTTGCCGCTAAAAACGAACACTGGCCCCCCGCTTTCACGAGGATGGCAGGGAAAAGCACGAGGGTGACAGGGAAAAACACGAGGATGGCAGGGAAAAGCACGAGGATGGCAGGGAAACCAGGCAGCCCATTTGCGAAGGGGTATTTAAGAAAAGGCCAAGCAAAATAACAGGGCTGTTATGAAGCGCGCATGAGTGGCTTGTAGCGGATTGGTTTGATGGCGACATCACCAAGCCTGCGACGTTTGTCTTCTTCGTAAGCTTGGTAGTTACCTTCAAACCAAATCACTTGGCTGTCACCTTCAAAGGCTAAGATATGGGTGGCAATGCGATCAAGGAACCAGCGATCGTGGCTGATGATTACCGCGCACCCAGCAAACTCGAGGAGTGCTTCCTCCAGTGCGCGCAAGGTGTCTACATCCAAGTCATTGGTGGGCTCGTCTAAAAGAAGAACGTTGGCGCCTGAGCGCAGTATCTTGGCTAAATGGACCCTGTTGCGTTCTCCGCCTGATAGGACTCCAACCTTTTTTTGTTGATCAGAACCTTTAAAATTGAACCAAGAGCAATAGGCGCGGCTTTGAATCTTGCGTTTGCCTAACTCAATTTCATCCATGCCACCTGAAATTTCTTCCCAGACCGTTTTGTTGTCATCCAGGCTATCGCGGGACTGATCCACATAGCCCAGTTTGACGGTCTCTCCGATGCGCATTTGGCCAGCACTCGGTTGTTCTTGCCCTGTGATCATGCGAAAGAGTGTGGTTTTACCGGCTCCGTTGGACCCTATGACGCCGACAATGCCGCCTGGTGGGAGCTTAAAGTCCAGATCATCAATGAGTAATCGATCGCCATATCCCTTAATAAGGTGTTCAGCTTCAATGACAACAGAGCCAAGGCGTGGTCCGGCTGGGATAGTGATCTGCGCTGTATCATCCGCGCCCTGTCCCGTTTGGTTGAGCATATCCTCATAAGCTTGAATTCTGGCTTTGCTTTTAGCTTGGCGTGCGCGGGGGGATTGGCGGATCCATTCCAGTTCGCGAGCTAAGGTCTTTTGGCGAGAAGACTCACCTTTGCTTTCTAATTCCATCCGCTTTTGCTTTTGTTCAAGCCAGGAAGAGTAGTTACCTTCAAAGGGAATGCCTTTGCCGCGATCGAGCTCCAAGATCCAGCTTACAACATTATCGAGAAAGTAACGATCGTGGGTTACGAGGATGATGGTGCCAGAATAATCCTTAAGGTGCTTTTCCAGCCAAGCAACGGATTCTGCATCTAAATGGTTGGTAGGCTCGTCCAACAAAAGGAGGTCAGGCTTTTGCATAAGGAGGCGACATAAAGCCACGCGCCTGCGCTCACCACCTGAAAGTTGGGTAACATCGGCATCTCCAGCGGGACAACGAAGGGCGTCCATGGCAATTTCAATTTTACGCTTCAAGTCCCAGGCATCAGCTGCGTCAATTTTTTCTTGTAGCTCGCCCTGTTCGGCAATTAAAGCATCCATTTCATCGGGTGAAAGTTCTTCCGCAAAACGGGCATTAACGGCATCAAAACGGTCTAGTAGGGCCTTGGTATTTTTCAATCCCGCAAGGATGTTTTCTTCAACATTAAGCGTTGGGTCAAGTTCAGGTTCCTGGCTCAAGTAGCCGACAGTAACACCATCGGCAGCCCAGGCTTCTCCTGAAAATTCTTTATCCATACCAGCCATGATGCGCATGAGGGTTGACTTGCCTGCGCCATTAATGCCGATGATGCCAATGCGTGCGCCAGGGTAAAAAGAGAGCCAGATGTCTTTAAATACCTCCCGCCCGCCCGGATAGGTTTTGGAAAGGCCTTTCATCACATATGCATATTGGTAGGAAGCCATTTTGTAAGAACCCATTATGTTCATTTGTTTAAATTTGGATGGTGGGCCCGGCAGGACTCGAACCTGCGACAGCGCCGTTATGAGCGGCGAGTTCTAACCAACTGAACTACAGGCCCAACATCCACAGCCAAGATGCCGTTTCTTCGGTTAAAAAGTCAAGCAGAACTTGAGTGTATTTTCTGTTAGGGGACATATAGAGGTCTGCAGGGTAGGTATGATCGTTATGGAATGGTTACTCTGGCATCATGAAATTATGCTGTGCTATATAATTGGTCATACATGGCTTGACGTGAAGACTCCCTGTAAAAGTGGTCACACATAATAAAAGCGTATGCCGCAGATAAAGCCCTACGAGAGAGATCTTGTGGGGCTTTTGTATAACCAAGGATTTGTTAAGCGGCTGTGATGTAGGATAGAGGAAAGTCCAAAAAATGGGAACAATTTGGCAATGATAGATCTAGATTTATTGAGAACCTTTTTGGCAACAATTCAGTGTAAAACTTACACAGAAGCAGCTGAGCGGATGGGTGTTGAGCAGCCGACTGTGAGCCGACGGATCCGCGCTCTTGAAAAACAGTTACAAGGAACGGTTCTCATGCAAGCGAACCCCTATGGGGTTGTGCTCACAGAAGCTGGGGAATATCTGGCTAAGCATGCGGCCTCAATTTATGAAGATATTGAACGTATCGCTACCGAAACCATCAACATCAACGAAGGTTTAAGTGGGGAGCTGCAACTCATAGTCGAAAATTTTGGGCGGACATGGGTTGCGGCCTATGCAAAAGAATTTAATGCTCTTTATCCTAACATTACATTGAATATTCGTACTGAAGAATACAAAGCCCTCCTATATTCCGGTCATTTAAGTGGCTCGTTCGTTGGGGTAACAAGTTTTTCGCCACCTAAGAACTCTGCATTTGTATGGAGACGTATTGGTATTGTAGAACAATATCCTTATGCAAGCCCAGACTATTTAGAAGAGCATGGTGAGCTAAAGTCTATACAAGATTTGGATAGCCACCATATTATTGGGTACAAATGGAATAATGCATATATTTCATCATATGCTGATGATTTTCAGAATAACCAACTGCTTTATTTGGGTAGACAATTGGGAGATCCTAGGCTTCCATCTACTTTAACAGATGATACCCTTCAATGTCGGGCTCTTATAGAAAGTGGATTAGGTATTGGTGTTTTACCTAGATATCAGGCAAGAAATACAAATTTTGTTCGGATATTGGTAAACGAGTACAATCCGCATGATGGATTAAATGTTCCAATTTACTTAGTATATCCAGAACATGGAAAAAATAACGCGAAGATAAAAGCATGGAAGGAATTTATATTCCAAAAATGCAAAGAAGACGTCAATGAAAGTTGGCTAGCCTATTCATAATGATTAAGTCGAATGCCGCATAGGAATGGCCTCAAATAACATTTATTAAAATTTGCATTAAGAAGGATGCATAAGCTTACTTTATAGTTAAACGATATGTAATACGAACTAAATCAAATGGAGCTGAGTTTTTCATAATGTCCTCATTCTGCGTTCTGTTGCTTCTTGCGTTACAAAAAGCATTGTAGCTTACGTGTAGGCTTTAACAGGGGGCTTAACTATCTTTTATACCTCAATTGCCACTCCCTTCAGGCTGGCGGCATATCAAACACAATAACGCCTCCTAGTGTACGATTCGAGAATATCATAATGCATGTCAATGCTGGGTCAATACATATTTGATGCATTGCTGGTATCGATTCCCTAAGCGTGTCACCCTTTCTTCACTTATCAAGAATGCTCATGATCCATGTGTCTTGCCCCAGGTTTGAATGAGTTGATCAGCCTTCAAAAGCGCATCCACGCTTGGTAAATCTTCCATAGATAAAGGTGGACGCGTTGTATTATGGCTGATCTGACCAAGCGCGTGCATGAGGGCTTTGGCTCCAATAGGGTTGCTGGCGCTAAATAATTGTTGGCAAGCCTGAAACCAAATTTCAGTCTGAGAACATTTTCCGCGCAAGCTTTGTTGTGTGTATTTGTGTGTAAGTGTAGGCCAGATATTGGATGCGACTGAGACGAGACCCTTTGCCCCATAGGCAGCCATGGCAGGCATCATATTATCATCCCCGCAATAGACACTTATCTTTGGTGCCGCTAATTGATACTGGACGACCGAATCAACGCCACCACCAGAGTCTTTGATAGCCCAAAGATTTGGATGGCTGGATAAATTTTTGATGCATTCAGGGTGCAACCTGATTCCTGAACGAGAAGGGATATTATAGAGCATCGCTGGCGTATTAGAAGCGTTCAGAAGAGTTTCAAACCACTTGGTTTGCCCCATAATACCTGGTTTGGTATAAACGGGCACGGTCATGAGGAAGGCAGAAATAGGATAGTTCTTACAAGACTCAATAAACGAAAGAGTTCCAGATATCTCTATGCTGGGCACATTGACCATTATTGGTGAGTTGAGGTTCAAAGAGAAAGCAAAATTCAAGATGGCGAGTTTCTCTTGGTCGCAGATGAGCAGTCCTTCTCCCGTGCTGCCTAAAAGTAGGATACCGTTTCCTGATTGATCTTGTTTGTGTAAAATTTTTTCAAAGCTGGTGTAGTCAATCTCTTTGCCATCTTTAGTAAAAGGGGTGACGCTAGCAGTCCATAGTATTGTATTAGTCATAAGTCCTCGCTTTAATATTTTATTGGATTTGTGTAAGCATCAAGCATTTTTAAGCCCCGTAGTGTTACTTAGAAGAATCAAATGTGATCAGCGTATTGCCTTCAGTTGGTTTAAAGGTTAATGAAGTCAGATTAACAAAGTTTGTATCTTGAAGTGGTGCCCGCTGCCAGACTCGAACTGGCATGACCTTTAGGATCGACAGATTTTAAGTCTGTTGTGTCTACCGATTCCACCAAGCGGGCAACCAGCAACAAGCTAACCTGCAAAAGGCTATTGATCAAGAGGCAATATCATTTGAAGTTAAAATCTGTGAAAGTAATGCCTTTATGCTTTACCCTGTTTAGTCGGCGTACGCTTATTCTGTTTGTTCCATAAGGAGGCATAGGCACTATTCAGCTTGAGAAGCTCATCGTGAGTGCCTTGTTCAACAACTTCACCTTTTTCCAGGACCACAATGAGATCGGCATGAGTGATGGTGGAAAGACGGTGAGCGATGATAAGGGTGGTTCGGTTCCAAGAGACAATCCTCAAGCTTTCCTGGATGGCTTTTTCTGTATGGGTATCTAGTGCTGATGTCGCTTCATCAAAAATAAATATCTTGGGATTTTTGAGAATGGTCCGCGCAATAGCTACCCGCTGTTTCTCTCCGCCTGATAGCTTAAGCCCACGCTCCCCAACTTGTGTGTCATACCCCTCCGGTAGCCTTGAGATAAATGCATCCAGCTGGGCTTGCTTGGAGGCTGCTACGACTTCATCATAGGTCGCATCTGGCCGGCCATAAAGAATGTTGTAGTAAAGTGAGTCGTTGAATAACACAGTATCTTGGGGGATGACCCCAATGATTTTGCGGATGCTGTCTAAGGTGCAGTCGGCTAGGTTTTGATTGTCGATAAAAATGCTGCCCTTGCTTTCTATGTAAAATCGATAGAGCAGGCGGGCGATGGTGGATTTGCCGGCACCACTTGGTCCGACAATGGCAACAGTCTTTCCGCCAGCAAGGGTAAAGCTGACATCCTTTAAAATAGGCCTTTCTGGTATATATGAGAAGCTGACCTTATCAAACCTTACAGAGCCATTTTTGAACATAAGAGGTTTTGCATTCGGTTTATTTTTAACCTCTGCTTCCTCATCTTTGAGGGCAAAAATTTCACTCATGTTGATCAAGGATTGCTTTGTTTCTCGATAGGCGAAACCAAGAAAGTTAAGGGGGATATACAGCTGAAGGAGAAATGTGATCACCATAACAAAATCACCCACTGTCATTTTCCCGTGAACGACTTCATGCCCAGCTAACGCCATAAAGGCGATGAGCCCAAGTGAAATAATGATCGCTTGGTAAACGTTTAGTGCTGATAGGGAAAGATGGTTTTTGACGGCATCTTCTTCGTATTTGGCAAAAGCATCATCAAACCGCTTAACTTCCATGGATTCGTTGTTGAAGTATTTTACGGTCTCATAATTGAGTAGGCTGTCGATGGCTTTGGTGTTGGCCTTATCGTCGCTTTGGTTCATGCGTTTGAGATATTGGGCGCGCCAATGGGTGGTAAGCATAGTGACATATATGTATAAGGCCATGGTTGCAACGATGAGTGCTGCGAAGCGCCAGTCGAAAATTAGGGCAAGCATGATGGATACAACCAGTATCTCAAAAAACGAAGGAACTAATGATAGCAGTGACATGCGAAGCAATGTTTCAATCGATTTAGTGCCTCTTTCAATAGAGCGGCTCAAGCCACCTGTTTTTCGCGAAAGATGGAAATTGAGGCTTAGATTGTGAAGATTGATAAAGACCTCATTGGCGATGCGCCGAATAGCATGCTGGCCAATCTTGGCGAATAATATGTTTTGCAGTTCTAGAAATCCCTGGGCCAGAACTCGAAACAATCCATAGGCAAGGATCAAAGCGGTAGGGACGACCACAAAAGCTGTTTGGGGAGTGCTTAGTGCATCCACAATTTTTTTTAAAAACACTGGGACAAGTGGGTTAGTTACCTTGGCGATAATGAGAAAGATTATAGCTCCAATGACGCGCCATCGGAAGGATTTCTCCTTTTTGCACCAAAGGTAGGGTAAGAATGTTTGAATGGTTTTTTGCGAGGACATTTGTGATATCTATAGATTGTTGATAGGTATACTTTAAGCAACTGCGGGCATAAAACCAAGCGGGAAATAAGAATGAGCTGGCGCTTAGAATATGTCTAGAGGCGCTATTAATGTAGGACAAAATGCCCATCGGCAAAGGTGAATTCTTGCCTTTCAAAGGCTTCAGTTGAACTGACTATAACGCTATGAAGTTTGCCATCTAGGTTTGTTTCCCAAAAAATTAAGAATTTGGTTAGCTCAGGATAATTTGGCAGTAGATCGTATTCTTGCCACAAGTAGACCTGCAGCAGGTGTGGATGATCGGGCAGATGATATGTGATTTCAGCGGTGAGCAGTCGATAATTGGGTAGGCAAACATGGGGAAGATCGAGATTCTTAGCCATGATAGTCCTCGCATTAAACGCTTTTGGCTTTCTTTAGATTATAATGGTATAAAAAAGTAAAATAAGCCTAAAGAATGCCGCAAAAATCCCCTAATGGGTTTTCATGTGCATAACGTCACTCGTAAAGGTTCTTATGATTAAACGCCGTGGGTAATGGTGAATACAACTTTGCCCTTATAGTCCCCAGCAGGGGCAGCTTCATTAGGTGCAAATTTCAGTTTAACATTACCCTCATAGCTGAGGCCATTGGAAGAGACAGTGTGGCCTGCAGCTGTGCCGGCTGGCAGTTCCATACCATCCATAACAACGGAGTATGGGATAGTGTTTGTGTTGTATTTCAACAAACCGTCATAGCTAACCTTGATTTTATGCTGAGACTCATGGTTGCAGTAAGAAGTGAGCGCAATTGGCCGAGACTCAGTTTCGTTGTTTGTGAATATAAGGTCGAGAGTCTGAGAATTGTTAAGCTTGATGTGGCAAGAAGGTGATATTTTTCCTTTAAGCTTGATTTTGCCAGTTGCACTGGCGGAACGGAGGACTCCATCATTGGTGGGCTGAGCAGAACAAAGGCTTACGCTTAGTAATGTGAAGAGAGTAACAACACTGATAATTCTGCTATTCATTAATCATTTCCATCGTTTTTTTGAACTTATACCAGTTATTTAGCCTGCACAACAAGAAAATAGGGGGAGTTAGCCGAACGACTTGCATCAGCAACATATGTTGTTTGGTCTGAGCTTGAATTGTATTGGCGCTCGTACTTTATAGGTGTTCTATTTTCCGTGATTTTTAAGTCTTTTTGCGTGTTGCAGCGCTCTACGGTTTTAACAACCAGTTGTCCATCGATAACCTTGGAATCTTGAAGGGTAATTTCACAACGTGGTGGGACATAAGCAGAAATCTGGATGTGCAGCGTGCTTTTTTGAGCTTGAGCCGTGCATGCAAAGAACAGACTTGTGTAAATAAGTACTCGGCTGATTTTATTCATTTTTTATCCCCTGTATGAGCACATCTTATAAAGGGGAGGTAAATTTCTTCTAAGAATACGGTTGAATTTATTTAAAGTTTAATTTGGATTTTACTAAAATTATTCCTATCAGATCTAAAAAGACCCCTTGCCAACAGCAAAGGGTCTTGAAGGTGATTAGTTAGTGGCTTTGATGGTGAGCGTTACTTTGCCGGAATATTGGCCATGCAGAGCTGCTGCGTTGTTGATGCTAACGGAAAGAACATGCTCTTCGCCCTTGTAGTTCGTGACACCATCTTTGCTGAGAATTTCATGATCTTTATCCCCAAGATTTTTGCCTAACTCTACACTGCGATCATGCCCTGAAGCATATGTGGTTCCATCAATATTCACATCAAAAGGAAGGAAGGATTTGTCGGAATTTTGAATGGTATGATTGGTGGACAAAGTCACGGTGTGAGGTGTGTTTGCCAAAACCTTAAAAGGTGTCTGAGTGGTACGGGTCTCAAAAAGTTTTGTGAAGGTGAAATCAAGCTTTGTGGTTGGTGCTTCAATATAAACTAATTGTGGCACTGTGGCACTGATGTTGATCTCAGCTGTTTCCTGTTGAGCAATACCGTTGCCGCTTTCGTTTTCTGGTGTTGTAACTTTAACATCGGCTTGTGCGGCAGGTGTGTACACATAAGGCTTATGGAAGGCGCTATGGTTTTGACTTCCAATGCCTCCTTGAGCTAAAACAGCTGTTGAGCTCAAAGCAAGAGTTGCTACAGTTGCGAGAAATGTTAATTTGTTCATAATATTAATCCTGATAATGAGTTATGTTTTATGGTCCCTCGCTACAGGTAGGAATCACCAAATGGATTAACAAGTATAGTTTGGCTATTAAGTAATCATATTGGATGTGACAAAATGGAATAGGGGTTGTTTGCCAGAAGATTGGGAGGTTAGTTTTTGTTTTGGAAGTGCTCTAAGCAAAGCCTAAGCGCTCCAACGCCAATGGGGCCGGCTACACGTCCGCCGCCGCCGCCATGCTCAATCACCACGCACACTCCATAGCGAGGGTTATCATAAGGAGCAAAGCCGGAAAAGATAGCGTGCTCGAGGTCAGCCCATGCCCTTGAGGCAGATTTGTGAAGGCCTCTTAGTCTGTCTTCCATATGAATGCGTTTGACTTGTGATGAGCCGGTTTTCCCGGCCATCAGGATGCCGCCTGTAGCAGGGGCAGCGCTATGGCTTGTGCCGTAAGGTTCGTGAATGGCGTGCATCATACCAAGGTGAATCAGATCCAAGTGGGCTGGGTTAATATTGATGATTTCTTGGTATTCATGGCCTTCATGTAGTTTACATAAGTGTGGCGTTACCAAGCGGCCACCGTTGGCAAGGGCTGCTATCATGCGAGCTATCTGGATGGGGGTGGCGGTGAAAAATCCTTGTCCAATAGAAAAATTGAGGGTGTCTCCTGGGTACCATGATGCCTTTTTGGTTTTTTTCTTCCAGGATTTATCTGGCACAAGGCCAGATTTTTCATCCTCGAGCTCAATGCCTGTTAAAGATCCGAACCCAAATCGGCGAGCGATGGCAGAAATTTTGTCTGCGCCTAGCCTAAGGGCAATCTGGTATATATAAATATCGCAAGAAGCTGCGATAGCTTTCACCAGGTCAACTTGCCCATGGGTATGCCAGCAATGAAAGATATGCGATCCCATTTCTAGGGCGCCATTGCAAAAAAACTGTGTGTTGGAATCAATCAATCCTTCTTCCAGCGCAGCTAAGATAACCAGCATTTTGAACGTTGATCCTGGCGGATATAGGCCGCTAATGGGCCTATTGATTAATGGGCGCAAAGGGTCATTTTGAAGCGCTTGCCAATCTTGCTTTTGAATGCCATTGGCAAATAAATTTGGATTATAAGAAGGGTGAGAAATGTAAGTTAAGATCTCGCCAGTATGAATATCCATAAGCAAGCAGCTGCCAGCTTGATGGGGATTCATAAGCTCAAGACACTTAAGATGAAGATCATTGTGGATAGTGAGATTGATGTCACCACCAACACGCCCTGGGTATTGTGACAGCTTGCGTACGATGCGATTGCGAGCATTGACTTCCAGCTGTTCGTGTGCAGGTTCGCCCTGTAGGTGATGATCATATGTTTTTTCAAGCCCTTGACGGCCAACGCGTAAACCAGGAAGTTTTAGAAGGGGCTCAGCTTCTACATCATTTGGGGTGGGTGTTGAGACATACCCTGTTATAGCTGCGAATGCCGAACCATTAAGATAATCTCGCTGATAGCTGTTTTCAATGTAAGCGCCTTGAAGTTCACTAGCATTTAGCTCGATGCTGGTGACCTCTTCCCAACTTAAGTTGCTTTTGACAATAGTAGGAATATAAGGAGGGTTGCGTTTTAATTCACGGATTACCCATTTTTTATGATCCTCATCAATAGGAATATATTTTCCAATCGTCTCTAAAAGTGGGTGAATGTTTTTGAGGGCATCATGGTCAGCAACAAGGTTAAAAACACCTTTGTTGGAACTCATTTCATGGCCTTGGCAATCAAGTATTCGTCCGCGCGGCTTTGATTTGAAGCGCCATGAGATGCGGTTTTTATCAGCGAGGAGTTCGTATTTTTTCCCTTCAACAATTTGCAGATAGTACATGCGACCCAAGATCAAACTTAAGAGCGCCCCTTTACCTAAGCCCAACATGAAAATGCGACGGGTAATAATATTTTCAAGTTGTGGTTGATCCATTTAAGGCCTGTGTTTCTTGCTTAACCAATAGATAATGCGAGCAATCAAGGGAAAGAACGCTCCCAGCATTAATAAATCATAAAAAAATGCACCGATAAACGGGCTTTCCAGATTTGTTAGACTTAAGACGAAAAATCTCAATGACTCAACAAAACCAGCAACTACAATGAAACTCATCCATGCAATGCTAAAGTTTCGTTTGATCAAAAACCATCTTTGCCCTATTGCAAGCCACCAAGTGATCCAAAATGCACCGCTGGTTAATCCTAGTTGCCCACCCATTAAGGCATCTTTCAGAATACCCATTAGGAGCAAGGGTAAGATTCGCGTTTGATCTGGGCGGTATATTGTCCATGCAAAAATGACAGCATAAGGAAATTGGATGCTATAACCATAATAATAACCCCAATGAATGAAGCTGGCGCATGTACTAAGGGCTATTGTGCTAATGATCAATAGCTTTGTGGGGATTGAGGTATTGTGATTTAAGCTCAAACTTATGGTTCGCATAGTTTATCTGTTCCCTGTATGCAGTGAACGGCAGGAGCAAAAACATTTGCAAACTGCATATTTGAAAGCTTTACGAAAGGCTTCACTTCAACTTCAGGTGCGATGGATTGAATTGTCCCTATCGGTATATTAGGTGGGAAAATTCCTCCTTCTCCTGACGTTATGAGAATTTGACCAGCTGTTACGTGGGACGGTTTTTCAAAATAAAGAACCTTCATCCCATTTGTTCCATCTCCCGTGACGATGCCATGGGTGTCTGTGCCAGCAATTTTGAATGGGATTCTTAAGCTAGGATCTAAGATTGTTATAACAATGGCAATCTTAGTGTTGGCGGCAGAAATTTTACCAATCAACCCTAGCGGATGTGTTACCACCATGTTTTCTGTTGCTTGAAAATGGGAGACGTTAAGGTAAATGTGGTTGCGAAAGCCATCGGTTGTCCACCCAATAATATCCGCAAGAGCGATGGGTTTCTCATTTTCAAAGGGCAGATGTAGGAATTGACGCAATTCCTGATATTGGCTCTGATTCACTTGGAGTTGCGCTTCCAATCTTTGGATACGGCGCATAAGCGTTTCGGTTTCAGGGAAGTCGTGTGAAAAGGCAAACTGTACTCGTTTTAGATTGGCGCCGATATCATCAAAAATAAATTCATTTATGCGGTTAAACGTTTTAACGACAGGTGCTATTACGGAGGTAATGGTGAGCTTAAAGCTTTGGGTGATCTGAGGGGATAGGTGGTTTAAAACAACCAGAATGGTAATAACTATGAGCAAAGGTAAGAGGCTGACAAATCGATAGATCTTTTTTAGCCGTGGAGAGAATAATCGATCGCTCGATGGCTTGCGCCAAATTTGAGAAATCAATCGTAAAATTTGTGGTAAATTCACCATATTAGAACCTACCTCATCATAATGTGGGTGCTAAAAAAGCGATATCCCGCATATGTATCATGCCCCCTATGGCTTAGAGGGAGTGATTAGTACATACTAACAAGGATGTTATTTAATGTCTTAATCTGCTCAAGCGCTCTACCCGTACCCAAGGCTACACATGAAAGAGGATCATCTGCAATTGATACAGGCAGACCTGTTGCTTGTCTTAAGATAACATCCAAGTTTTTGAGCAAGGCCCCGCCACCAGTTAAAACAATGCCTTTGTCCACGATATCTGCAGACAATTCGGGCGCTGTGTGTTCGAGAGCATCTTTAACGGCCTCGATAATGGCAGATACAGGTTCCACAAGGCTCTCGGCAATTTGTCGTTGAGTGATTTCGACCTCTTTAGGAACGCCATTGATGAGATCGCGGCCCTTGATGCGTATGACGATTTTATCGCTATTTGGTGTCACATGGGCTGACCCAATTTCTTTTTTGATTCGCTCGGCGCTGGCATCGCCAATTAACAGGTTATGTGTGCGGCGGATGTAAGCAATGATGGCTTCATCCATTTTGTCGCCACCGACCCTGACAGACCTAGCATAGACAATGCCACCTAAGGAGAGTACGGCAACTTCAGTGGTGCCTCCACCAATGTCAACGACCATAGATCCTGTGGGTTCTGTAACAGGTAGGCCCGCGCCAATAGCTGCGGCCATTGGCTCTTCAATCAAAAATACGCGGCTTGCGCCAGCGCTTTCAGCTGACTCTTGAATGGCGCGACGCTCAACGGCCGTGGAGCCGGATGGAACGCAAATGATGATTTGGGGGCTTGCAAAGCTGCGACGGTTATGGACTTTGCGGATGAAGTGCTTGATCATCTCTTCTGCGACTTCAAAGTCAGCGATCACGCCATCTCTCAAAGGACGGATGGCTGAAATGTTGCCCGGCGTACGTCCGACCATTTGTTTGGCTTCATCGCCAACAGCTAAAACTTGCTTTTTGCCTTTAACAGTCGTGATGGCGACGACGGAAGGTTCATTCAAAACAATGCCCTTAGATTTCACGTATACGAGTGTATTCGCGGTACCCAAGTCAATAGCCATATCGGCAGAAAGTAAGTTAAGAATTTTCGAAAACATTGCTTCTCATCCATCATGATCACGATTATAACCAACTAGTTCTATGAGATTTGAGCGCATAAAGCTAGGAGAATTTTTCGTCTTTGCAAGAAAGTCTAGCATTATTTAAGTCGCTCACAGATGTTAACAAATTCTTGACATTCTGGGTCATTTGATGCTACTTAGCACTCAGAGGCACTTAGTGCTAAACGTATAAAACATGGAGACTTATGCATGAAATTTAAACCACTGCGTGATCGGGTTTTGGTTCGTCGTGTTGAAAAGGACGAGAAAACCGCTGGCGGCATTATTATTCCTGACACAGCAAAGGAAAAGCCAATCGAGGCTGAAGTTATAGCTGTTGGCCCAGGGGCTATTGATGAAGCTGGGAAGTTGATTCCAATAGCCATTAAAGAGGGCGATATCGTCCTTTTTGCAAAGTGGTCAGGTACTGAAATCAAGTTGGATGGTGAAGAGCTCCTCATTCTTAAAGAAGCTGATATCCTCGGCATCCTTGAGGGTGCTAGTTCTGGCAAAAAAGCCGCATAACCAATTTTTAAGTGGGAGAATTTTTATATGTCTACGAAAGAAGTTAAATTTTCATCGGAAGCACGTTCACGCATGTTGCGTGGTGTTGACCTGTTGGCAAACGCGGTGAAAGTAACATTAGGTCCAAAAGGCCGTAACGTTGTTATTGATAAAAGCTTTGGTGCTCCACGCATTACTAAAGATGGTGTTACTGTTGCTAAAGAAATTACACTGGCTGATAAGTTTGAAAACATGGGCGCTCAGATGGTCCGTGAAGTCGCTTCCAAGACTAATGACTTAGCTGGCGATGGCACAACAACGGCGACCGTTTTGGCTCAGGCTATTGTCCGCGAAGGCTCAAAAGCTGTAGCAGCTGGTATGAATCCAATGGATTTGAAGCGCGGTATCGATTTGGCTGTTGAGGCTGTTGTTGCGGATGTTAAGAAGCGTTCAAAGCCAGTCAGCACCAATGCTGAAATTGCTCAGGTTGCTACCATTTCTGCCAACAGTGAGCGTGAAATTGGTGATATGATCGCTCGTGCCATGGAAAAAGTTGGCAAAGAGGGTGTTATCACCGTTGAAGAAGCTAAATCTCTCGAGAGCGAGCTTGAAGTTGTTGAAGGTATGCAGTTTGATCGCGGTTACCTTTCTCCTTATTTCGTCACCAATTCAGAGAAAATGCTTTGTGAGCTAGATAGCCCATTCATCTTGTTCCACGAGAAGAAACTTTCTGGTTTGCAAGCTATGTTGCCTGTTTTGGAAAAGATCGTTCAAACAGGTCGGCCACTCTTGGTGATTGCTGAAGACGTAGAAGGCGAAGCTTTGGCTACCCTCGTTGTTAACAAGCTGCGTGGTGGTCTTAAAGTTGCTGCCGTTAAAGCTCCAGGATTTGGTGATCGTCGTAAGGCAATGCTTGAGGATATGGCTATTCTCACAGGTGGCCAGGTGATCAGCGAAGAGTTGGGTATTAAGCTTGAGAATGTGACCATGGATATGCTCGGTACATCCAAGCGTGTTATCATCAACAAAGAAAATACAACCATCATTGATGGTGCTGGCAAGAAGCAAGAAATTGAAGCTCGCTGTGCTCAAATTCGTGCGCAAATGGAAGAGACAACATCTGACTATGATCGTGAGAAGCTCCAAGAGCGTTTGGCGAAGTTGGCTGGTGGTGTCGCTGTCTTGCGTGTTGGCGGTGCAACTGAGGTTGAAGTGAAAGAGCGTAAAGATCGCGTTGAAGATGCGATGAACGCAACCCGCGCTGCTGTTGAAGAGGGTGTGGTTGCCGGTGGTGGTGTCGCTCTTCTTTATGCGACAAAAGCCCTTGAGTCTGTCAAGCCAGAGAACGCTGATCAACGCACAGGCGTTGAAATCGTTCGTCGCGCTATTCAAGCTCCAGTTCGTCAAATTGCTGAGAATGCTGGCTTTGATGGTGCCGTTATTGCTGGTAAGCTGCTTGAGAGCAAAGATACTAACTTCGGTTTTGATGCCCAAGGCGGCGAGTATACCGACATGGTTAAGGTTGGCATCATCGATCCAACCAAAGTTGTTCGTGCGGCACTTCAAGATGCAGCCTCAGTTTCAGGCTTGTTGATCACAACAGAAGCCATGATTGCTGAAAGGCCAGAGAAGAAGTCACCAGCAGCTCCAGGTGCAGGTGGCATGCCAGGCATGGATGATTTTGATTATTAATCATTGCTTCCATTGATACTAAAAAAGAGGAGAGGTGTTAAAACCTCTCCTTAATTTTTTTTGTGTGTTTAGATGGAGCACCTTCAATTTAGAACTGAAAATATTAAATTTTTGTTAAAGAAAATTTTTGAATGACAATTTTTCTTTGCTCTCAAAAACTTAGAGTCCTCAGGGAGAAATTGCTGCTATGGGCTGACTTTCAGTGTTTTTTGCCTTAAGATTTTTTTAGTATGTATAATGGAATACATAAAAATAAAATTAGCCTTTATTCCAAACAGAATTGGGCAGAGTTGCCACGAGCTTTTCATGCAGCTGAGATTCTTCTTCTGTAACAGGGAAGGTGCGGTGTGGAAAAGCAATGGATGATCTTTGGGCGATAAATTCGTCTTGTTTGTTGGGTGTTTCTATTGAAGTAAAGCCCAAGCCATGTTGCTTGCCGCCCTTAAGCTCTAGATAAACTTCCGCTAATAGTTCTGCGTCCAATAAAGCGCCGTGTTTTGAGCGGCGGCTTAGGTCAATCTTGAAGCGTTTGCAAAGGGCATCTAAGCTAGCTTGTGCTCCTGGAAAAGCTTTGCGAGCCATGAATAGTGTGTCAACGAAAGGGTGGCCATCGAGGGAAGGGAAGCCGGCAAATCGTAATTCATGATTTAAGAATTTGAGATCGAAAGCGGCATTATGAATAATAAGTGGTGACCCTTTGATAAAATCTAGCATGTCGCCGGCAATATGGCCAAAAATGCGATGATCTTTCAAAAAGTCCGTTGATAAGCCGTGCACTTGAAAGGCCTCATCTGGAACATCTCGTTCAGGATTAATGTAGGCATGAAAATACTCGCCTGTACGCATATGGTTGAAGAGCTCTACACAGGCAACTTCGACAATTTTATGCGAAGCTTCTGGATCAAAACCTGTTGTTTCGGTATCCAATACAATTTCACGCATTAAGACCTCGCCTGCATAGCTGATGCACTTAAAATTGTCTTTAGCATAAAATTAACTCGCTGTTCAAGGTTTGCAAGATTTCCACAAGAATAGAGAATCCAATCCGCCATTTTAAGCTTCTCATGGGCTGGCATTTGTCTGTGAAGCACTTTTTGTAAGCGCGTCAGGGTCATTCCTGGTCGACTTAAAACGCGCCTTCGTTGTTCACTGGCAGTCGTATGGACAACGCAAATGATATCCGGGCGGTGAAAATTTTTGAGTGTTTCGAACAGCAGTGGGATTTCGACGCAAACGAGTGGGGTGTGTAACTTTTTATGATGTTGGAGTATGGAGTGGATTTGCTCATAAACTTTGGGATGGATTTTGGATTCTATTTCTTGAATTAAAGTTAAATCCTCTGAATCAAAAATTTCCGACAAATTTTTGATGTTAATGCGGCCATCAACAACGGCTGACGGAAATAGATTCTGGATGGATTGGGTCAGTCCCGCGTCATGTTCGAATAATTGATGAACAATTTCATCCGCGCTATATGTGGGTATGCCAGTATTCTTGATCATCTGGAGGACTGTGGATTTGCCGGCTCCAATTGATCCCGTCAATCCTAAGTAGATCATTTAGATGAACTTATAAATCTTGCAACAGTTTGTTCGAGTTTTTGAATGGTTTGGGTGGCGGTGCTAAACCTTACCTTTAACTCGTCCACAACTTCTTCTGGAGCTTTGTTTAGGAACTCTTGGTTGTTTAATTTTTTGGACATTTGCTCTTTTTCGCCCGTCAGCTTGCCTATTTCCTTTTTAAGGCGGGCAGATTCTTTTTCGATATCCAATACTTCCTGAAGCGGAATAAAAATACTTCCTAAACCATACGGATTCACAACTGATCCCATTTCAAAAGGAGCATTTGGCGTGTTTACAAAGTCTAAAGAATTCAAGCGTACCATTTTTTGAATAATCGATGCAAACTCATTTATCCATTCAGCTTCAGCTGAATCGTTTGAATAATAGGTCACACGCAAAGAGGTCCCCGCGGGAATACCAAGAATCGTGCATGCGGAGCGAATTTCTTCAATAAAGCCGATAACCCATTGAATAGAGGGTATCTCGCCGGATGATTTTTCTGAATTCGTCTGAAATGGTGATAAGCTTAAAAGCGCAGGGTTTGGCAGGCCAGATATATCATGAATATGCGCCCAAAGCTCTTCCGTTACAAAAGGGATAATGGGATTGAGGATGTGCAGGAATTGAACCAGAGCCCAAGCTGTTGTTTTTTGTGTTTCAAGTTTGTATGGGGAATTGTCATCAAGCAGCAATGGCTTTGTAAATTCCAGATACCAGTCACAAAAAGTGCCCCAAACGGCATGGTAGATATCATGGGTAAGCTCATGAAATGCATAAGAATCTAGGGATTCTATGGTTGAACGTTTGAGCTTTTCGACCTTCCCGACAACCCACTGATTGATCTTATGTTCAACAGATTGTGGGTCAAATGTTGGGTCATAATGACAATGGTTCATCAGGCTGTAGCGCGCAGCGTTCCAAAGTTTTGTGATGAAATGCTTAGCCCCTTCGATACGGCTGGATGAGAACTTAATATCTCGTCCCGGAGCAGCTTGAAGGGCTAAAGTAAGACGTAAGGCGTCAGCGCCATATGTTTCGATCAGATCAAGGGGATCAACAATGTTCCCCTTTGACTTTGACATTTTTTGGCCTTTTTCATCCTTGACTAGCGCATGGATGTAAACTTCTTTGAAGGGGACATCACCCATTATATAGATACCCATCATCATCATGCGAGCTACCCAGAAAAAGATAATATCATGGCCGGTTACTAAGACATCTCCAGGGTAATGTTTTGCAAGTTCAGGGGTCTTATTGGGCCAGCCCAAAGTCACAAAAGGCCAGAGTGCGGATGAAAACCAGGTGTCCAGGACATCAGGATCTTGAACAAGTGGTGTTTGCTTGCCGTAATGCTTTGCAGCATTGGCCTGAGCTTCATCCTCGTTCTGTGCTACAAAAACCTTGCCATCTGGACCATACCAAGCGGGAATGCGATGCCCCCACCAAATCTGGCGTGAGACGCACCAAGGCTGGATATTCCGCATCCATTCAAAATATGTATGTGACCAGTATTCGGGAACAAATTTGGTTTGACCTGATACAACCGCTTCAATGGCTTTATGGGCTAATCGAGGGGCGTCCACATACCACTGATCCATTAATCGTGGCTCAATCACGCAGTCAGAGCGTTCGGCATAGGGAACGGAATGAGTGATTGTTTCAATATGATCTAAAAACCCTTGTTCCTCAAGAATCGAGCTAATTTTTTCCCTGGCTTTAAGGCGATCCATCCCAACGATATCTGGGTGAGCAGGAAAAATCATTTTCCCTGCGTCATCGATCACTTCAAGCATAGGCAGATTATGACGCAGACCCATGTCGTAATCGTTAAAATCGTGTCCAGGGGTGATCTTAACGGCTCCTGTGCCAACATCGCTTTTGCACCACTCATCAGCAATAATTGGGATGGTGCGATCCGTTAATGGGAGGGTTACATGTTGCCCAATAAGATCTTGGTACCGCTCATCTTCTGGATGAACTGCTACGGCAACGTCCGCAAACATTGTCTCAGGTCTGGTTGTCGCAATGGTGATGTGTTTTGTCGGATCGCCAACAACTGGATAGCGAATAAAATAAAATGGGTCTTGGGATGTTTTATGGGTAACTTCAATGTCAGAAATAGCGGTTTGCTGATGTATATTCCAGTTGACAAGTCTTTTTGATTTATAAAGAAGATTGTCTTTGTAAAGTCGGTTAAAGACCTGATAAACAGCTTCATTAACGGCAGGGTCCATTGTGAAACAATCTCGGTGCCATGGGGCTGAAGCGCCTAACTTGCGGAGTTGATTGTTGATAGTCCCGCCTGAGAAATCCTTCCATTCCCAGATACGCTGAACGAATGCCTCTCTGCCCATTGAAAAGCGAGAGAGTCCTGACTGGCTTAGTTGCCGTTCGACAACAATTTGAGTGGCAATACCGGCATGATCTGTCCCAGGTTGCCATAGAACATTTTTACCAAGTTTTCGTTTAGATCGGATCAAAATATCTTGGAGTGTAAAGGTGAGAGCATGCCCCATGTGCAGGCTTCCCGTTACATTGGGAGGAGGCATAATTATCGTGTAGAAACTTTCCGGCTTCTTAGAGTCATAATCAAAAGCCTTAAGAGATTCCCATTTTTCCAATAATTCTTTTTGTGTGGTATGGGGGGTAAAATGTTTATCTATCATGGGTGAAAATGTTAAATTTCCTCATCTGTTAATGTCAGTTTGCGAATTTCATCGTTAACAACTCTTTCAACCAATTCAGGTAAGTTCTTCTCGAGCCATTTTTTCAAAAGACGAGCAACCAAATCTTCGAAATTTTTATCTAACCACTCATGCAAGTAGGGGCGAATAATATCGCGTGTTAAGCTTTCGAGCGTGGCTCCGCCTGGGCCATTGGCATAGGTTTGCTGTGCCTGAAGGTTAGCTTGATTAAGTTTGAACAATTGTTGTGCGATGGTTTCAGCAATATCGTTTGAGATCAAAATGTCCGCTGAAGCTTTTTGTGACCGATTCATGTCTTCTCTGCCCTGTTGTAGTGGTGATTTTCTAATGATTTGTTGTGTTTTTAGTATTTCATCTGACGTATAATCTGGAGCAACTTGTGCGGTGCGAATATCAACCACGGCGCCATCCTCAGAAACCATTTGTGTCAACTCTAAGATTTGAGGCGCTCCAGCGGCTGTTTCAGAAGTTGGTTCATCTGTAACAATGCGGCGAATCGACGCCAAAATTTCTTCCATGGATAAATCTTGTGTGCTTTCAGCCTTTTCAAGATTTGGTTCGTTTTGTTTCACGGGTTGCCTCCAATTAGCTGTTTGTGTTTGAAGATTGTGGTGTCTGCGGGGAAGATTCATCACTGCTGGCTGTGAGGGTGTCTTCTTCTAGTTTGAGATTTCTTGCCGTAAGATTGCCCATCAAATTTATGATGTGATAGGCATTGGAGAATTCAAGCCTTTTGGCTTCAATGAGAGCGTACTCAGCATCAAGCAAATCCTTTTCAGCCTGATAAACATCAAAGAGAGTCTTCAAGCCAAAATTGTACTCATGACGAACGCTTTCTTTCAAAAATTCTGCAGATTTGACGCGCGCAGCATTATTATTCACCTGCTCGATAGAGCTTTGCCAGCCAGCCCAAATTGATTGGCAGCCTTGCACAATATCTTGTTGAATGCCGCGTAATCTTTTTTGGGTTGCAGCAAGAGAATTTGAGGCCTCTTTTAAAGCCGCATATTCAGCACCTTTTTGAAAAATGGGGACGCTTAATGTAGCGGTTAATCCGCGATTGAAAGATTTAGGATTGGATAGCCTCTCATCTAAGCTCTTGTTGATAACACGTGTGCGTCCAACACTCGCCTCGACGGCAACGGTGGGTAGGAAATTGGCTTTTGAGAGAAGGTCTTGTCCCATTGCATCGTCAACATTTCTATCCTGTTTAACCAAAGTGGGGTTATTGGTCATTGCTATTTTCAAGACTTCTTCTTCAGAAGCCGGCATGTTGATAAGCATGACAGGGTCTTCAAGTTGATCAACAGGGATACCAACTGTGTTAAGGTAAGCGGCAAGGGCTCCAGCGAGTTCCGCCCGACTAGCGGCTAGCTGAGAATTGATCCTCTGGTATTCAGCAGTTGCTCTTTCAACGTCAGCTTGTGAGGCAACCCCAAATTTTTCTTTTTCTCGTGTAATGTCTAATGTTTCTTTGTAAACACGTTCAGCTTTTTCGCTGACCCTTAGGTTGGCTTGCTTTGTCCAAACATCCAGATAAGCTTTAATGCCGTCTGAAAGGGTTTTTTGTTCGACCTCAATATATTCAGCATATTTTGCCGCAACCTTAGCATTATTGATTTTAATGGTGGCTAAACTACGGCCGCCATTGAAGAGGTTTTGCGATAGAACAAAGGCTTCGCGGCTGGAGTTGCTTGTTTGTGTTACTCCTTGGACATAGCTTTTATCATCTGAAAATGATTTCGTGGCGTCAAATCGTACTGAAGGCAAAAACTCACCAAGGTTTCGAATATTTAAGCCTTCAGCGGCTAATTTTTCGTGCTTGGCGGCGGCAAGGGAATTGCTTGTTTGATATGTTGAGCTTAGGGCCTTTTTAAGAGATGTTGCAGCATTTAGCGACATTGGAAAAGAAACAATGCCTAAAACGAAACCAATTTTCTTGAATCTTGAATAAACAACCATTAAACCACCCTTACCAACACAAGTTTTTTACGCGAACGAGAATACCTGCTGAGTTGAAAATTCAGGAAGGACATATTGAGGTGTTTCATTGAGAAATTGCCGCCCAATTTGCCCATTAATCTTGTTCCAATGTGTAATATGCCCTAAATTATTCTTTCCTGCTAGTACTGAAAGAAGGTGCCCTCCTTCAGCTAGTAGAGTTAGTAAGGATGCGGGTGCCTCCTCAATGGTCCCTTCAATAAAAATAGCATTGAAAGGCGCTTCTGAAGAGGGGGGTGCAAGATCTTTTTGCGTATGAATATGGACATTCGTGAGCCCAAGTTTCTCAATTTTTATAATCGATTGCTTAGCTAACTCAGCATTGGTTTCAATCCCGTGCACTTGGTTAACCAATAGACCCAGCAGTGCGCACAAGTAGCCGCTGCCGCTTGGAATGCATAAAACTCGATCGTCTTCCTGTAAAACTGCGGCATTGATTAGGCGGGCTTGTGTTAACGGGGCAAGCATATACCGATTTGAAGCAATCATTAAAGTTTGATCATTGTAAGCAAAAGGCTCCATTTCCTGGCTTACAAAAGCTTCACGTGGCACTTGGCGAAAAGCAGATATGACTCTTGCATTAGTCACACGATTCGGGAGAATTTGGCTTTCCACCATATTTTTTCGTGCTTGTATAAAATTCATCAAAAGCTCCACACTAAAACATTAAAGATCACTATAAATTGAAAAAAAATGAAATACAATCTTGCTTGCGCATACATGGGATGAATGTAGCTAGATTCATTTTAAAAAACAAAATTAATATTGCTTGAGTGAGTGCGGATTCTCCATTTGGCCCTTGACCAATGAAATTTTCACTGGCAATAACATGATGGAAGGCCGGGTGACAGAGTGGTTATGTGGAGGACTGCAAATCCTTTTACGCTGGTTCGATTCCGGTCCCGGCCTCCAAGATGACGATAAATGAAATGTTTTTTGCCGACACGTATAAAATCATTGACATTGAAGAATTTGTCGTTATCTCTAAAGGAGTTGTTCCCCGGTAGCTCAGTCGGTAGAGCAAGTGGCTGTTAACCACTGGGTCGCTGGTTCGAGTCCGGCCCGGGGAGCCATCCTTTCCAAAAAAGGGTGGAATTTTCTCAAAGTGTCAACGCTAAGACTGCTTTAGAAAAGTGTCAACGCTAAGATCGCTTTAGAAAGGAAAATCTAAAAATGAAAAGTCGTGTCAAAGTTGTTCTTGCTGGAATGATTGGGAACGCCCTTGAATTTTATGATTTTACTCTTTACGGTTTTTTTGCGCCAGTTATTGCCCAAAAGTTTTTCCCAGACCAAGGTTCTAATGCTGCCACTGCTTTATTGATGGCGTTGTCCGTTTATGCGGTAGGGTTTTTGATGCGACCACTGGGTGCTGTGGTATTTGGCCACATTGGGGATAAATATGGTCGCAAAAAAGCGCTAACTTTTTCAGTCATTTTAATGGCTATTCCCACCACGGTTATTGGTTTGCTTCCATCTTACGCGACAATAGGTATGGCTGCTCCAATTATCTTGACGTTGTGCCGTCTCCTACAAGGTTTGTGCACGGGGGGTGAGTATAATGGTGCGGCTATTTTTGTTATTGAGCATCAGCAAGATCGCCGAGGTTTTGCCGGCGGTTTGATCACATCTTCTTGTGCTATTGGTGCGCTGTTAGGCGTGTGTGTGGGGTACATTTGCACTATAACAGATTATTTGGGCCCCCTTGAGACATGGCGTATTCCGTTCCTTTTGGGGATTATGATTGGATTCGTGGGGATTTATATTCGTCGTAGGCTTGATGAAAGTCCGGTCTTTATTGAGGCAATGTCACAGAAGTCAGCCACGAAAGTTCAAAAGCCTGCTTCTCTAAAGCAAGCGCTGGCCAAGCATTGGCGTTCGGTGCTTTGCATTATTGGTGCCGCATGGCTGAATGGCGTTATGTATTATGCTGCTTTCAACTATATGTCTATCTATTTGAAGCAGCAGTATGGGTGGCATATTCATGATACCTTGTTAATTTCTTCTGTTGCGCTTGTCATATATGGCATTTTTACCCCAATAGCAGGCGCCTTTGCGGATCGTAAGGGGACCGTTGCGCTCATGCGGCCAACCGCTGTTGCTGTCCTGTTTTTGGCTATACCTGTGTTTCTGTTGGTGGCTTCTGGTAACCTTGCTTACATCATTCTGGCGCAAGTTATCTTCGCTTTGCTGGCCGCATTCTTTTCTGGGCCGCTCAATTTGTTTATGCAATCACTTTTCCCTGTCGAAGATCGTTACAGTGGTATTTCCGTCAGCTATAGCATAGGTATGGCCATTTTCGGTGGTACAACGCTGCTTGTTATGGAAGCTTTGCGTGTCAATATTGCTTTAAGTTTTGCTCCAGCTATATGGTTGGCTATCAGTGGATTGGCGGCTGCTTTAACGATGATCTTTATCTATCCACGAATTAAGATTGCAGCCAAATAAATTTTTTGATTGCTGATCCCATCGTTTTTGGCATATTTTCCCTTTATAATTGAAAATAGCTTAAAAATGGCATTCATTGTTTTAAAATTTGGTGGAACATCTTTGGCAGACATAGCCAAAATTGAAGCGGTTTCTTTGCAGATTAAAAGAGAAATTGAGTTTGGCAACCGCGTTTTGGTTGTGGTGTCTGCAATGGCAGGCGTTACCAATCAGCTTGTTGGATTTGTTTCAGGTATTACCTCATATTTTGATCCTGTTGAGTACGACGCGGTTGTTGCTGCGGGTGAGCAGATTACCGCGGGTCTTCTGGCCATTGCTTTGCAAAAGTATGATGTTCCGGCTAGGTCCTGGCAGGCATGGCAGGCTGGAATTATGGCGCAGGGAAGGCCTATGTGTGGCGAAATTTATAAAGTGAATCAATCGCTTCTCCTTGTGGATATTGAAAAAGGGTGCGTTCCAATTGTAACAGGATTTCAGGCTATATCTTTAGAGCAGAGAGTGATGACCCTTGGTCGTGGTGGCTCTGATACCTCCGCTGTGATGTTGGCGGCTCAACTTGGGGCAGAAAGATGCGATATTTACACAGATGTGGATGGTATTTATTCGGCTGATCCAAAATGGGTGCCTCAGGCGCGTAAGCATGATGTGATTTCTTATGAAGATGTGCTTGAAATGGCGTCAGTTGGTGCTAAAGTCCTTCAAGTCAGGTCTGTCGTCGCGGCGATGGGGCAAGATGTACCGTTGCGAGTGTTATCAACTTTTATGGATCAGCCAGGAACAATGATTGTTCATCAAGATAAAATAATAGACCAAAAGCCATTTAGTGGCGTTGTTGTCAGCAAAAATGAAGTTATGGTTAAGATAAGTGGTCAAATCTCAACTGTATCTCTTATGAAAGAAATTGGAAGTTTAGGCTTAACAATTGACATGGTATCAATTCAAAGCAATTATTTAGTATTCTTGCTTCAAGATACTGAAGCTTTGCGGGTAAAGTATGAGCTTGAGCGTAAAGCTGAAATGATGGGGATTTCTAAAATCGAATTTTTAAAAGATATTGTTAAAGTATCCGTTATTGGTTTGGGCATAAGAAGCAATCAAGACTTTTTATCAATCTTCTTTGAGTCCATTGGCCAGGTAACAAGTAACATTCTGTCGTTCATGGCAACTGAAAATAGAGCAAGTGTTGTGGTTCCAACTCTGAATGGGGAAGCGGTTGTTTTGGCTCTCCATGAAAATTTAGGGCTTTAGATGATGAGTAATAGCGCGCAAGTAAAACTTGAAAAATTATGGCAAAGAGGGCGCTCCTTTCTAGGCGTGGAATATGCCATTTTAGGGGGCGCAATGACATGGGTTTCGGAGAGTAATTTGGTTGCGGCCTTGTCAAATGCTGGGTGTTTTGGGATTTTAGCTAGCGGCTCAACAAATCCATCTTCCTTAAAAGAAGAAATTCAAAAAACCCGCTCAAAGACAAGTAAGCCCTTTGGGGTGAACATCATCACCATGCACCCACAGTTTGATGAGCAGATGCAGGTCTGTACTCAAGAAAACGTGGAGCATATTATTTTGGCTGGAGGGTTGCCTAGAAGTGAAGCTATCCAATACTTGAAAGCCAATGGCCATAAAGTCATATGCTTTGCTCCCGCGTTATCAATTGCTAAGAAGCTTATCCGTTCTGGAGTGGATGCATTGATTATAGAAGGTATGGAGGCGGGTGGCCATATTGGGCCAGTTTCGACCAGTGTTTTGGCGCAAGAAATATTGCCAAATGTAACGGACGTTCCTGTTTTTGTGGCAGGTGGTATCGGCAGAGGGGATGCAATTGTATCGTACTTGGAGATGGGTGCTTCGGGTGGTCAGCTGGGTACCCGTTTCGTTTGTTCTCAAGAGTCTATTGCGCATCAGAATTTTAAGAAGGCTTTTATCAATGCAAGTGCGCGTGATGCTGTTCCTTCTGTTCAACTGGATCCCAGGTTTCCGGTCATCCCAGTGAGGGCGATCAGTAATAAAGCCACCAATGATTTTTTGGAGTTTCAAGCTCAGGTTATTGATCAATTTAAACGAAATGAATTGACCCAAAAAGAGGCCCAGCTTCAAATAGAGCATTTTTGGGGCGGCGCCCTACGAAGGGCCGTGGTTGATGGTGATGTCGAAAATGGCTCATTGATGGCCGGACAAAGCGTAGGTATGGTTTCTGCTGAGCAGTCTATCCAAGACATCATCTTTGAGCTTTTAGCTCAAGCCTATGAGGCTATTAGTAAGCGGTCTACGCTACTTAATAACTGAGGTTAGGTTGGTTATTAATGGTTTTTCTGGCGTTAACGTAAGCATTTGTGCGTTGGCTAAATAACGCTTAATGTGAGCCTTTTTGATGGTCTTGCTCGTCAGGAAAGCTTTTTTTCAATCGGTGTTGTTTTAAAAATAATATTTTAATAATAACCAGTTAATGAGCGGGTGTCTAAAACCGTCAACTGTTTATTGACTGTGCAGTTTTGGCTGGCTAAAATGAGAGTGTGTGTTTGATTTATTTAAGGAAGTAATGCAGTGAAAGCGTTAACCATTTTTTCCCTTGCTCTTGCCTCGCTCCTTTTTTCCGCAGGGGCAAGCCCTTTATCTGCTAATATTGATCCTGCTCATGAATGGCCAATCGTGGAAGTTGTTCCTGGCAGCCATGTCTACGCACGAGAACTTGCAGCGGGGAAGATTCGTGGCCTAAATGATACTCAAATCCAAGAAGTCATTGATCTATATCGTGCTCACCAAATACCGAAGGGAGACTATGGGGATTCAGTCGCAAAAAGTGATTGTTTTACTCTTCATATTGATACTGAAAAAGACTTCTCAGATTTTCGGATTAAAGAAATGGACTTCCCGGGAATGAAAACTGAAAAAGGCATCTCAGTGATTGAGTATTTTTTCTCAAGAAAACGCTGCGTAAGCCGATAGAACCTAAAATTTTAATGAGTGTAAAGTGATGAAAAAGAAACTCCTTATGGCTATATTCGTTTTTTCTGTCTCTTCCTTGGCAAAGGGCAATAGCATTGAGCAACAGATCTTATTTTGTACAAAGAACCTCACTGACCCAAGCTTTTATCCTGCTCTTTCCCGTCCTCCAGTTGCTGCAGGTCACGCTCATCCCGAAAAATTGGATGCTTATGATACTCTAAATCATGGGCAGCATAGCTCCGTTGTTGATCTCAGGCATTGCTTCATGGCTCTGGCCACTGTTAATCGAAAGGGAAATGGCGTAGTGACGCTTTCTGAATTACAAACACGTGGGTACGGGCAACTTCCTAATCCTGAACCTGGGCAAAAGACGGGTGGCACTTACGAAGAATGGTGGTCAGGGAACGAGGTTGTTGGGTGTGTTTCAGTGCTTACTGTTAGTGAAGAACAGATCATTGACGAAGGGATTTGGTCAAAAGTTACTGGACACATGAAAAAGGCTGCTCGTCAACAAGATTATGACCCAGCGGATCATAATTGCTGCACAGTCGCTTACGGAGCTGCCAAGCACATTGGCGGCGATTTATCCCAGATAAATCCAACCAGTTTTAATTTTCTGGGTGTTGGTGTTGCCTGGAAAGGAAGTGATTTGATGACCGCGAAGGGTCTTACAAACAAAGTTAGTGTTTGGGCCGGCGTGTCATATGACTTTTCTGCAAAAAGTATTCTCGAAAGCCCAAAAAGTCCAAGCCGTGATGCGGAAGATAAGGGCGAGCTTTAGGTTCTGTCTGCCGATTTCAGCCTTCGAATGAGAGAGCCGTAAGAGTTTGATGCTATAGGCAAAAAAGGGGGATTATTTCGTGTGCCTTTTTGATAGTCTTGCTTGTCAGGAAAGCTTTTTTCAATCGGTGTTATTTTAAAAATAATATTTTAATAATAACCAGTTAATGAGGGGGTTTCTAAAACCGTCAACTGTTTATTGACTGTGCAGTTTTGGCTGGCTAAAATGAGAGTGTGTGTTTGATTTATTTAAGGAAGTAATGCAGTGAAAGCGTTAACCATTTTTTCCCTTGTTCTTGCCTCGCTCCTTTTTTCCGCAGGGGCAAGCCCTTTATCTGCTAATATTGATCCTGCTCATGAGCAGGGGATTGAGCGCCTTGCTCCCGGTGTCTATGCACGGGAGTCGGCAGCCATAAGAATCCAGCTCTTAAACGAGACGCAATTCCAAGAAGTCATTGATCTTTTCAGGAACCGTCAACCACCAAAGAAAGGGCGTGGCTTTTCAGATGCTGAAAATGATTGCTTTGCCCTTCAAATTAAAACTGAAAGAAGTTTTGAAGATCTTAGAATCAAAGAAAAAGATTTTCCAGATATGAAGACTGAAAAAGGTATTTCAGTGATCGAGTTTTTTTTCGTAAATGAAGACTGCGCGCGCAAATAAAGCTAAAAGTTTTAATGGGTAATTAAGTGATGAAAAAAACTACTCTTTACTGTTGCTGCAGTTTTGGCTGGCTAAAATGAGAGTGTGTGTTTGATTTATTCAAGGAAGTAATGCAATGAAAGCGTTAACCATTTTTTCCCTTGCTCTTGCCTCGCTCCTTTTTTCCGCAGGGGCAAGCCCTTTATCCGCTAATATTGACCCTGCTCATGAATGGCCAATCGTGGAAGTTGTTCCTGGCAGCCATGTCTACGCACGAGAATTTGCAGCGGAAGATATACGTGACAACAACATCACACAAGCCGTCGTCGATCTCTACAATACCTTCCATCCAACGAAAGGTGTGTATGGCTATTCAGTTCTTAAGGGTGAGTGTTTTACTCTTTTTATTGATACTGAAAAAGACTTCTCAGATTTTCGGATTAAAGAAAAGGACTTCCCGGGTATGAAAACTGAAAATGGCATTTCAGTGATCGAGCAGATTTCGATAAAAAAAGCCTGCCAGATTAGTAATGCTTAGCGAAGGATTCGCCTTATGAAAAAATCACTATTTACAGCCATTTTCGTTTTAGCTACCTCTTCTTTGGTATGTTAATGCTTTATAAACCATTTCTTGATTCAAACGCAAACATGTGCTTTCATAGGCCGATGAACAAAAACAGTGCCACATAACAATAGTGGGACAGGCGATGAGTCAGAGTAAGAAGAGGGTGCGCCAAAAGGTGCAGGTTGAGCAGAATCCATTGTTCCTAGGGGCCGATGACAATGTGCTTCCTATGGCTGAGGGGGCAAGTGGAGTGCGTGTTTCCGAGTTTTTGAAGGTGCATAGGCTTCGCAACAAGCTTTCATTAACCAAAGTTTCCCAAGAACTCAGAATTCGTGAAGATTATCTGGTGGCAATTGAAGAAGAAGACCAGCGCCGTCTGCCTGAAATAGCCTATACCTTAGGGTTTGTTCGATCTTATGCGAACTTCTTGGGCTTCGATGGGGCTGAAGTCGTCAAAATGTATAAAGTTGAACAGGATTTTGACAGGCATATGCCTGAAATCAATGATCTTGTTTCTCAAGTTTCTGAACGATCGGTGCCATCAAAGAAAGTTCTTTTTTTGGCTGGTGCTGGCATTATTGCGGCTATCATCTTGGGAATGTACTTGGTTGGTGGCAGAACAGACAATTCCTCTTCCCAATTAGCAACCCTTAATGCTACTTCAAAATCTCTCGAGCAAAGTTCACAGGGGGAGCATCCAAGTGTTTTAAAGAGTGAGGCTAGTGTTCCTGAGGCTAAAGTTGGAATATCTGAGTCTGAAGCATCTTCGCAGCCGGAGTTATCCGCTGCTGGAGATTCAAGGCAGCTAAAGGTAGAGGGTACGCAGCCCGCAAAGGATGAAGTTGTCGCCACTCAGCCTAGCGATACAAATCAAGTTAGCAAGAGTAGTAAAGATACTGCCTTGTTGCCTTTGAGCAATGCTCAGCTGCAACCAGGTGTGGAGAGTATAAACTCTGCAGCTGAGCTGCCGCCGCTTGCGAATGGCCCAGCTTTACTGGTGGCGCAAGATACAGCTTGGGTAAGAATATTCTATGCAGATGGGCGTATTGTTTCAGACCGTGTGATGAGGCCTGGCGAAACAATGAATGTTCAGCTTGGGCAAAAACTGTTTTTATCGACTGGTAACTTAGGTGCGCTTCAAATTGATGTGGATGGCAAATCTTATTTCCTGAAAGGTAAAGCAGGAGAGATAAAAAGAAACATTCCTCTTGAAGCAGATATCTTGAATGATTATGTTTTATTAAAAAAACCGGCCAGCCATTAGTTCTTTTTCTTCAAGCAAGTTTAAGTGATTTAGTTGTGCTGTTTTTTTTGACAAGGCAACGCGCGTTCAGGTATGAAATGATCGTGCGGCATATAATAAACCATTAGGAATGACATGTCAGAAATTAGGCCATATCGAACCATCGTTCGGCGAAAAAGTCGTAAAATCTATGTGGGTAGTGTTGCCGTTGGTGGTGATGCGCCTATAACGGTTCAATCAATGACCAATACCCTTACAGCCAATGTCCAGGCTACGGTGGCGCAAATTCGCCGCTTGGAAGAAGCTGGCGCGGACATAGTCAGGGTATCTTGCCCGGATGAAGAGTCGACCGTAGCATTGAAAGACATCATAAAGCAGGTCAATGTGCCTATTGTAGCAGACATCCATTTTCATTATAAAAGAGCGCTGGAGGCAGCGGAAGCTGGGGCGGCGTGTTTGCGCATTAATCCAGGTAATATTGGCTCAAATGAGCGTGTGCGCGAGGTGATCAAGGCGGCTAAGGATCACAACTGTTCTGTGCGAATTGGTGTGAACGCTGGTAGCTTAGAAAAGGATTTGCTGGAAAGATACGGTGAACCCTGCCCAGAAGCTATGGTGGAAAGCGCGCTAAGCCATGCACGCATTTTGGAAGATAATGATTTCTTGAACTTTAAGATTAGCGTAAAGGCATCCGATATCTTTCTAGCCGTTGCAGCCTATCAAGGGCTGGCAGAGGTCTGTGATTATCCTCTGCATCTAGGAATTACGGAGGCGGGCGGCTTTCGAACGGGGACGGTAAAGTCCTCAATCGGAATGGGGATGCTTTTGTGGGCAGGTATTGGGGATACGATCCGTGTGTCGCTTTCAGCTGAGCCTGAAGAAGAAATTTACGTTGGTTTTGACCTTCTAAAATCATTAGGGCTCAGGCATCGTGGTGTGAGTATTATTTCTTGCCCCTCTTGTGCGCGCCAACAATTTGAAGTGATCAAAACTGTCGAGAGGTTACAAGAACGGGTGAGTCATATCACCACACCGTTGACCGTATCTGTGATTGGATGCGTAGTGAATGGCCCGGGTGAAGCAAAGCTAACCGACATTGGTTTTACCGGTGGAGGCAATGGCACCCATATGGTTTATCTTGAAGGCGTTCCGCATCATCGACTAAAGGATGAAGACATCGTTGATCATTTGGTTGCCCTGATTGAAGACAAGGTAGAGCAAATTATTGCTGCGGAGAATGCCGCATGAGCCCTATGCAGCCGGTACGAGGTACCAAAGATTTTTTTGGTCAAGATGCAGAGCATTTCCGTCATATTGTGCAGCTGGCGCTGAGCTTAGGCAAATGCTATGGCTATTTGGAGGTCATGACACCTATTTTCGAATCCGCAAATGTTTTCCTCAGAACGTTAGGCGAGACTTCAGATGTTGTCTCAAAGGAAATGTATGTTTTTGAGGACAAAGGCGGGGATCTTATGGCCTTAAGGCCAGAGGGAACGGCAGGGGTTGTGCGTGCCTTTCTTTCTAATGGATTAACGCAAAATCTTCCGCAAAAGCTTTTCTATGCTGGCCCTATGTTCCGATATGAACGGCCGCAAAAAGGCCGGATGCGTCAGTTTCACCAAATTGGAGCTGAAGTGATTGGTGAGGCGTCACCATTTGTGGATGCGGAAGTGATCGCCTTCGGGCACCATTTGCTCAGGCAGCTGGATATTATGGATGGCGTAACCCTTAAACTCAATACGTTGGGCGATGCTCAAAGTCGGGAAGGCTTTCGTAATGCTCTCGTGGCATATTTTCAAAGCGTGGAACAAAAGCTTTCTCCAGAGAGCAGGTTGCGGCTTCAAAAAAATCCGCTGCGTATTTTAGATTCAAAAGATGAGGGAGATCGCGAGCTTTTGAAAGAAGCGCCGCGCCGAGAAGCCTATTTAACCCCTGTAGCAAAAGAGTATTTTGATGGGGTTTGTTCATCTCTAGCTGCTATTGGGATCTTGTATGAAATTGATCCATTTTTAGTCAGGGGTCTTGATTATTATTCCCACACAGCCTTTGAATTTGTCTCTTCAAACCTTGGGGCCCAAAGCGCAGTTCTTGCTGGTGGCCGTTATGATGGATTGATTGAGACGATGGGTGGCGGTGCAACTCCAGCTGTAGGCTGGGCGGCAGGCATTGAACGTATCATGCTGTTGAGTTCTTTTGTGCCTAAAGATGTTCTGGATGTTGCTATTATTCCAATTTCCGAGGATCAGATGGAGGCAGCGTTTGTAATGGCGACTCACTTACGACATGCGGATGTGAGCGTTGGGCTTGAGTTTCAGGGGAACGTGAGTAAACGTATGAAGAAAGCGGCTAAGCAAAACGTCCATAATGTTTGGTTGATTGGTGAGGAAGAGATTCAAACAAACCATGTGACATGGAAAAATATGGAATCCGGGGAACAGATTTCTTTGCCCTTTGCTGAAGCAATGGCTAAGATGCAAAAATTCAAAGAAAAGAAGGTTTTCAAGGAATAGCGTTATGCAAGAAAAAGATGGGGTGTTTCGACAAAAGTTGGAGCGTGTTCTTAAAAATTTTAATGAAATGAGCACGCAGCTGAGTTCTGAAGGGATTTCGCCACAAGATTTTACAAGGCTGTCCAAAGAGTACTCGGACCTTACCCCGCTGGCGGAAAGCATTGAGCGCTTTTTTAAAGTAGAACAGGAAATGGAAGATCTTTCAGAGATGCTGAAGGATTCTGAGTTAGATGAAGAGCTTAAAAGCTTATCTTTCGAAGAGCTTGAGGCCTTAAAGCAAGCCTATCCGGCGGCCATGATGGCTATTAAGGTGTTGCTATTGCCTAAAGATGAAGTAGATGAGAGAAATGCAATTTTAGAAGTACGTGCTGGTACGGGGGGCGATGAAGCTGCTCTATTTGCATCAGATTTGTTTCGCATGTACCAACGTTATGCTGAGGTAAAAGGTTGGCGTTTTGAGATGATGGACGTTAGCGATACAGGGATGGGCGGGTTGAAAGAAGCAACCGCAACAATTACAGGAAAAGGCGTTTTCGCGCGGTTGAAGTTTGAATCTGGTGTGCATCGTGTTCAGCGAGTTCCTGAGACAGAAGCTAGCGGGCGCATCCACACCTCTGCTGCCACGGTGGCGGTTTTGCCAGAAGCAGAAGAGGTGGATATTGTTATTGAAGAGAAAGACCTCAAAATCGATGTATTTCGCTCTAGCGGCCCGGGCGGACAATCAGTGAACACAACGGATAGCGCTGTTCGGATTACCCATTTACCAACTGGGGTTGTGGTTCAGCAGCAGGATGAAAAATCTCAGCACAAAAATAAAGCAAAAGCATTGAAAATCTTAAGAGCACGCTTGTTTGAGAGAAAAAGGTTAGAGCAAGATGCCTTGCGGGCGCAAAATCGTAAGAGCCAAGTTGGGTCAGGTGATCGCTCGGAGCGTATTCGTACCTATAACTTTCCCCAAGGTCGGGTGACAGATCATAGAATCAATTTGACTCTTTACAAATTAGATAAGGTTTTGAGCGGGGAATCGCTGGATGAGTTTGTGGAGGCATTGATTGCTGAAGATCAGGCTACCCGCTTAGCAGAGGAAGATGTATAGGTGATGACGCATAAGGTCAGCGATCTGATCCGTTTGGCCATGCGAAAATTTACCCATTTGGATAGGTTTCAGCATGAAGTACGGCTGATTATTAGTGCTGTTATTGGCCGGTCAGAGTCGTGGGTTTTTGCTAATCATGAGTATGAAGTTCCTGAAGAACAGGCTCAAGTAATTGTGTCCTTTATTGAGCGTAGGGCTTCCCATGAGCCTTTAGCTAAGATCTTAGGGCGGAAAAATTTTTGGAAATTTGCATTTAATACGACTCAAGCAACGCTGGATCCTCGGCCAGACAGCGAAATCTTAGTAGAGGCTGTGCTATCATCTTTTCTGGATGAAAAGCAACCGTTTCGTATCTTAGAGCTCGGTGTCGGGACGGGGTGCTTAATCATGTCCATTTTGCTGGATCGTCCCAATGCTATTGGTATTGGGGTTGATTTATCAGCTGAGGCATTAGCGGTTGCTGGGGAAAATCTGAGGCATTTTGAGCTCAAAGAGCGGTTGTTGCTTGTTCAAGCGGATTGGTTGGAGGCAATAGGTGGGTCTTTTGACTGCATTATCTCCAACCCACCCTATATTCCATCTTTAGAAATTAACGAGTTGGCTCCAGATGTTAAAGACTTTGATCCGTTAAGAGCTCTTGATGGGGGAGCGGATGGTCTTGATTATTACCGCAGATTTTTTAAAGATTGCGTGCCATCAATGCTGACAACAAATGGGAAGGTGTTTTTCGAGTGCGGTATAGGGCAGAAGGAAGGTGTCATTGAAAAGTCTGAAAGATCTTTTTTGAATTTTTCAAATGCCTACAAAGACTTACAGGGTATTGCTCGTGTTCTGGAGTTTTGTGGTGGCTAAAATTTTTCTTGCTAAAATTAAAAAAATTTGTTTTTATTAGATTACGTTTGGGGGAGAGTTTACAAGCGACCTAAATTGTTGCATAAACCCCATGTAGAATCGTCATAAAATTTTTTTATATTTTCAGTTAGTCTATATACGATATGAGACATTAAGCTTTATGAAACAAAATACAAATATCCAGCAGAAGCGTTCGCGAGGCCGCAACCTGGGAAAAAACCGGAATGGCAAAGTTGTTACTATGCATGATGGACAGTCAGCTGTTGATGGCAAATCTAAAAATCAGCTGATACAATGCATGGAAAAATACCTGAACCTTGCACGAGAGGCGCAAGCTGGGGGCGATCGGATTTTGGCCGAAGGTTTTTATCAGCATGCAGATCACTATTATAGGCAATTGAGCCAGCTAAATGAAGTATTGAACGAGCGGCGTAATTCTCAACCTTTACGTGAGCAAAAGCAATCGGATAGTGCTCTTGAAGTGGACGATAAAGTGGTTGAGGGGTTTCCTGAGACTCCTTCTGAAGTTCACGCGGATCACGCGACAGAAGTTTCGCCCCAGCCTATTTAACTGTTCACTCTTTTATTGAGTACTTTGTCCTTTTATCTGGTATAGCGAAGGCATCATGATGGTGACTTCGTGCGTCTTTGCATTGCCCTTCGTTATTGTAATCCTCGAATATCTTAATCCTGGAGGAGGAAAGTGCGGTGATGTCAAAAATGTATGATTTTACGCAATCTGTTTGCACTTGTAATGCCTTAAGATTATAATAATCCTGAGGATTATGGAGATCATTATGAATGTTGAGCGCTACACTGAAAAACTTAAAACGCACCTGCAAGAAGCTCAAAGCCTAGCGCGTCGGCGTGGGCATCAAGGTCTGAGTTCTGTCCATGTGTGTCGAGTCATCTTAGATGATGTACAAGGACCTTCCCAAAGACTTTTAACGTCTGCAGGGGTCGATTTGGATCGTTTTACACATGGAATAGATAAGCATATTGCGGACATGCCGCAGGTGCAAGGTGGGCAGTTTTATTTATCGACCGAATTAAGCGATTTGTTTATCCATGCAGAGGATTTGGCCACTAAGTCTGGCGACCAATTTTTAACGGTAGAAAGATTTTTGCAAGCCGCTGTCTTAGTGGATCCTATTAAAGCTCTCTTTGCATCTTCGGGTGGTTCTGTGAAAGCATTTAATGAAGCGATCAATGTCATGCGCAAAGGGCGGACAGCAGATTCGCCGCATGCTGAAGATCAATTTGAAGCTTTGAGGAAATATGCGCGAGATCTAACAGAAGTTGCTCGCTTGGGAAAGTTGGATCCAGTCATTGGGCGTGATGAAGAAATCAGGCGCACTATTCAGGTTTTGTCTAGGCGTACGAAAAATAACCCAGTACTTATTGGTGAGCCTGGGGTTGGTAAAACAGCCATCATAGAAGGGCTTGCGCAGCGTATTGTCAATGGTGATGTGCCAGAGAATTTGAAAGATACCCGTCTGATGTCTTTGGATTTGGGGAGTCTTTTAGCTGGGGCTAAATTTCGTGGTGAATTCGAAGAGCGGTTGAAGGCTGTTCTAATGGAAGTGAGCCAAAGCAGCGACGAGATCATTCTATTTATTGATGAATTGCATACCCTGATGGGAGCTGGCAAAGCGGAAGGAGCCATGGATGCTTCTAACATGTTAAAGCCAGCTTTAGCGCGTGGTGAACTGCATTGTGTCGGCGCAACGACGTTAGATGAGTATCAGAAGCATATTGAAAAAGATGCCGCTTTTGCGCGCCGCTTCCAGCCGGTTTATGTGGATGAACCGTCTGTGGAAGAAACGGTTTCAATCTTACGTGGCTTGAAGGAAAAATATGAGCTGCATCATGGTATTCGTATCACAGATGCGGCCATTGTAGCGGCAGCGACTTTATCTAATCGTTACATCACCACACGCTTCTTACCTGATAAGGCTATAGATTTGGTTGATGAGGCTGCCAGCAGGATTCGTATGGAGGTTGATTCTAAGCCTGAAGAAATCGACGAGCTGGATCGTCGTATTATTCAGCTGAAGATAGAGCGGGAAGCCTTGAAGAAGGAAACCGACGCTGCCTCTCGGGAGCGATTGTCCAAGATTGATGAAGAACTCAAGGTCTTTGAGGCAGAATCAGAGAAGCTGACAAAAGCTTGGCGTGCGGAAAAAGATCAGCTGACAGCTTTTCAAAAACTGAAAGAGCAGCTTGAACAGGCAAAAAGTGAGCTCGAACAAGCGCAAAGAATGGGTGATCTGACGAGAGCGGGTGAGTTGCGGTATGGGATTATCCCTGAGCTTGAGAAACAAGTGGCTGAATCGTCCAAAGCTGCTGAAGAACGTATGTTGCATGAGGAAGTTACGGAATCTGACATTGCTTCTATTGTCTCACGATGGACGGGGGTTCCTGTAGACAAAATGCTTACGGGTGAGCGTGAGAAACTGCTAAAAATGGAAGAGATCTTGCAAAGGCAAGTAATTGGGCAAGATGAGGCGGTTGTTGCTGTTTCTAAGGCGGTCCGAAGAGCAAGAGCAGGCCTGCAGGATCCGAATCGACCAATGGGATCGTTTTTGTTTTTAGGGCCAACAGGCGTGGGTAAAACTGAGTTAACCAAAGCGTTGGCTGCGTTTTTGTTTGATGATGAAACGGCAATGGTTCGGATCGATATGTCTGAATTTATGGAAAAGCATGCTGTTTCACGATTGATTGGCGCTCCTCCAGGATATGTTGGGTACGAGGAGGGCGGAGTTCTTACTGAAGCGGTTCGTCGCAGGCCTTATCAAGTGATTTTGTTTGACGAAGTAGAAAAGGCTCATCCAGATGTGTTTAATGTTTTGTTACAAGTTTTGGATGATGGGCGCTTAACTGATGGTCAAGGGCGCACTGTTGACTTCAAAAACACACTCATCATTTTAACATCCAACTTGGGCAGTGAAGCTCTAGCAACGGATGAAGGAGAAGAGTTGTCTGATATGGTTCAAGAGCAAGTGATGGTGGTTGTGCGACAGGTATTTCGTCCAGAATTCTTAAATCGATTGGATGACATTTTGATTTTCAGGCGTTTATCGAAGGAGAATATGTCTGGTATTGTCAAGGTGCAGCTTGCCAGGTTTGCTAAAATTCTCAGTGCGCGGAATATGATGCTTGATGTGACATCAAAGGCGCAGCAATGGTTGGCTGATAAGGGATATGATCCTGTCTATGGAGCAAGGCCTTTGAAAAGGGTGATCCAACGGTTTGTCCAAGATCCTTTAGCCGATGAGTTACTGCGTGGAGAGTTTGGCGATGGGGACTTTGTGCATGTAGATGTTTCAAAGGACACGCATTCTTTAACTCTCAGAAAAAGTTAGGCTATGCAAAAATGGAATATCTGTGAGGCAAAAATATTGCTTGCCATTCAATGGGATGGTGTATAAAAATTGAGATCGAAGGTAGAGTAGTTCGTAAGCCCTTCAAAGATGTTACCTCCTTTTGAGGTCTTCATCCAAGTCCATGATAAAAAGTAAGCCGGCCATCTGGTCGGCTTATTTTTTTGCATAATGAAAAAACTTCCACCTCAGGTGGAGAACTGTGACTTTCTTCTTTGCCAGCCAGCAACTCTCCTTGTCAGCCTGGCGCTCCTCTTTGTCCCCCCGGACCCTCCCTTTTGTCTTCCCCGCACACCTCCTTCGTCTTCCCGCGCCCACTCTTTGTCCCACCGGACCCTCCCTTTTGTCTTCCCCGCACACCTCCTTTGTCTTCCCGCGCCCACTCTTTGTCTTCCCGAACACCTTCCCGTAACCCTCCCTTTGTCTTCCCGGGCGCTAGACCCGGGACCCAGGCATTTTTATGGGCCCCCGCTTTCGCGAGGGTGACAAAAAAAAGAGCGCGAGGAGGACAAGGAAAAAACCGGAAGCGACAGGAAAAAGAGCACGAGGACGGCAGGGAACCCAGGCACATTCCTTTGTCATCCCGCACACCCCTCTTTGCCTTCCCGCACACCTTTCCTTGTCTTCCCGGACGCAGATCCGGGATCCAGGCATTTTTATGGCCCCCCGCTTTCGCGAGGGTGACAAAAAAAAGAGCACGAGGGTGACAGGTCGTTAGGTCTCATGTTCAAAACCAAGAGAAACGTGATAAAGCCAGTGATTACGCTGACTTATTCACTCACTCTTATTAGTTAACCAAGCCACTTTTTGTGACTTTGCATAACTTCCCAATCCTAGAACGCTTTAGCGCTTTCGGCTATTCTGTTGCCGCAGGAAAAGTTTATATTTTATGGCTTAGCTTTTCTGTTTGCTGGCAGCTTTTTGTTGAGGATAGCTTGATCAATCTTTGCATTTAGGTGATCGATTTTCTCGTGCAAGTGCAAAATTTCTAGCTCAGCTTTTAGATTAACCTCGAAATCCTTTTTGGCTTGAAGGCGATCTTTTTCACCTTGTCTATTTTGTGACATCAAAATGATAGGAGCTTGGACTGCCGCTAAAATGGAAAGGATGAGGTTCAATAAAATATAAGGTGATGGATCAAATGGTTTAACCCAACCAATAATAAGGAAGGAATTGAGAAGAATCCAGCCAATGATAATGATCGTAAAAATTGAGATAAATAGCCATGAGCCTCCAAATCCCGCAACTTTATCGGCTAGCTGCTGGCCAAGTGTGAGGGGGGAGCCCTCAGAATATTCGGGGCTAGAAATATGCCTTTTTTGATGAAAATGTTCGAGGACTTTTCGTTCGGAAGGGGCTAATTTTTCAAGAGGGCGGTTAAAAATTTTTTGGGATATGTCTTTCATTTCTTGCCTCTAACTGCACATTAGCTATCTTTGAAAACCGCAGGTCTTTTCTCGACAAAGGCTTCCATTCCTTCTTTGGGGTCATCGAACGCAAATAATGAATGGAACATTCGGCGCTCAGATTTTAGCCCTTCTGCAAGGCTTTGCTCATACCCACGATTAATGGATTCTTTTACCATCATAGCCACAGGTTTTGACATATGGCTGATCCTTTCAGCTATCATCATGGTTTCATGCCACCAATTAATCAAGGGAACAACTCGCGAAACGAGCCCTAATTTTTCAGCTTCATCAACTTCCATGAAGCGGCCAGTGAGGCATAAGTCCATCGCTTTGGCTTTACCGATAGCGCGAGGGAGCCTTTGGGTACCCCCTGCACCAGGGAGCAGGCCTATGGAAATTTCAGGTTGGCTAAATCGAGCATTATCTGCCGCAATAATCATATCGCACATCATGGCCAATTCACAGCCAGCTCCCATGACAAATCCTGCAACAGCGGCAATGGTGGGGATGCGGCAATGGGCAATGCGCTCCCAATGCTCTGTGATGAAATTGTCTTTGAAATTTGAGGCATGATTGCGCCCCATGAGCTCGCGAATGTCTGCGCCAACAGCAAAGTGTTTCTCATCACCTTTGATAACGATAACCTTTTTGTTTGACTGATGTTCAATACGATCAATGGCATGCGCTAACTCTTGCATCATTTCATTGTTTAAGGCATTTAGGACTTTTGGCCTATTTAGTGTAATAATGCCAATGGCTTCTTGTTCTTCAAGGATGATATGCTGGTAGCTCAATGCCTGTCTCCTGTTTTGCACCAATCTACAGGATTTTTGAACCTCCGACAATACCGTCCATTAGGTCGTAACCGTATAGCCTAGGGAATAGGTTTAATCATTTCGCGAATGCGATCGACAAGTGGACCATCAGGTGGCGGCATGGAGGCTGTATCAATTTTGGATAGTTTGAACCATTGCAGCAGCTGCCCTTCAAGGGGAACTGGATCATTTGTCCATTCTTTTACTAAGAATAGTGGCATGAGCAGATGAAAGTCTTCATAAGCATGGGAGGCAAAAGCAGCAGGGGTCATGGTGTGAGTCTTCGCTTTGATGCCAATTTCTTCCAGCAGTTCACGCTGTAGGGCTTGTTCTGGCGACTCATTGGCTTCCATTTTACCGCCGGGAAATTCCCACATGCCAGCCATTGATTTGCCTTCAGGTCTTCGGCTTAGCAGGATTTCACCCATTGGACTAACAATGGCTGCGGCCACAACGGTTAAAACTGGTTTTATCATGCTCAAGCTCTTTATTCAGTTGGGTAAACAGTATTACTTTTCATCTGATCCTGCAAGAAAGCATCTATAGTGTGGCGCTTGGCTGACAAAATCGATCTCCTGGCTCGTTGCCTTCATTGCACAACTTTCTCAGAACTTCAGCAACACTTTCCTTATACCTGGCTCGTTGCCTCCATTGCACAACTTTCTCAGAACTTCAGCAACCCTTTCCTTATACCTGACAAAGAGTCGTCCGGTTTCCACTGTCATCCGTGTTTTTTCCCTGTCACTTCCGGTTTTTTCCTGTCGTCCTCGCTCCTTTTCCTGTCGTCCTCGCTCCTTTTCCTGTCATCTTCGCGCGCTCATTGTCACCCTCGCGAAAGCGGGGGGCCATAAAAAGCCTGGGTTCCCGCATCAAGTGCGGGAAAGACACTATTTTTCTTGTCACCCTCGCGAAAGCGGGGGCCATAAAACTTCTGGGTCCCGGATCTCAAGTCCGGGAAGACAAAAAGGAGGGGTGCGGGAAAGGCAAAGAGAGGTGAGGGAAAGACAAAGGGGGCAGGGTGGGAGGTGGAGCATTTTTATTATACAAAAAACCTGCGGCCTCAAGAGAAGCCGCAGGCAGTAGACGGTATTAGGGATGATGAATAATTGAAACTTACTTGCGCGTGCCTGCTAGAGCTTCGTCAAGTGTGCTTGCTGCTGCGGCTACGGCTGTGCCACCTGCAACAATGCGCCCATGCAAAGCATCAGCTTGCTGCTGAAGGCGAGCCACTTCATCGGCCGCATCAGGATTAATTGCGACAACGGCCGCCCCAATAGATTGGCGGATGGCTGGTGCAACACTTACGCATGATGTGAGGGCAGCCCAGACGCGTGAAGCGCCTTCCCTGAATTCAGCCCATGTGATGGCTTGGGCGCTGTTTGGAATTGCGCTTAGAAGGGTGAGGGAAAACGCTGTGGAAAGTAAGATTTTCTTGGATTTCATAACGGTTTGCTCCTTAGTGAAAACTTGGGTTGAAAACCATTCACAAATTTAGGGTATAAGCGTTTATTAATGATTAATTAATATGCGATATTTTGTATAATTCATTGATAAATAGCTAATAATTTGTTTTTAATTTTAGTTAGTTTCGCAAGATTATTGCTAAGTTTTTCCTGTGGCCTAAAAAAACAGAAGCGACAATAGATCCAGAACTTCGGCGTCAGTTCTATTAATAAGTAGTTAGGCTTTTTGAGGTATTATTTTTGTAATAGGTGCTTTGACAGAGGGTATTTAATGAAAAAATCAAGATTTAAAACAGCAATGCTCTCAGGTATTATGATGGCGATGAGCTTTAACGCTGTAGTCCCTTGCAAAGCAAAAGCTCTTTCTTTTGCCGATTTATCACAAGCCGCCTCTGATGTTGTTCAAAGTGTTGGCACAAGTGGGGTTGTTGCTGCTTCGATGAGAGTGGCTGGTCAGGTCGCAGCTGTTACGAAGCAGACCGCAATGAATGCTTATGCCGCTCAGCAGGCTTTTGCCCAACATCACCCATTCATGATGACAGGGGCCAAAATAGCTGCTGTCACAGGGTTGACTATATTGGGCGCGCCAGCATGGGCGGTAGCGCCCGCTTTCATGGCTTCAGAAGGGCTGGCCAAAGATATCGCTGGTGGATATCTAAATCATGTAATGTCGCAAGGAGCATTGCAAGCAATTGATCTTTGGGCGCCAAGTCTTCTTGAAAGCCAACCGCTTGCTATTGGGCTAATGGTAGCTGCGCCGTTACTTTCCTATAACGTTGCCAAAACAGCAGTCAGTGCAATGGCTAGCATGGCTGGTACAGCTATTTCATATGCCAAGCAGCATCCGGTACAAGCGATAGCGGCCGTTGGTGTGGCAGGGCTAGCGGCCTGGTATGGGACTCCATATATCCGCGATGCCCTATATGCTTTAGGCGACACCACGTTATCAGCTACTAAAGCCATTATTGATAATGGATCTGGTGCTATTAAAGGGACTGCTATAGTTTATAACCCATTTACCAAAACAATCTTGAAAGAAACTCCTCTCGGCCAATATGGTGTGAGTTTGTCTAAGACCATGCAAACGGTGACTGAAGGGGCAACCACAGTCAAAATGCTGGATAGCAAAACTATGGTAGAAGCCTCTGATGCCATCGACAAACTGGTAGAAACCGCTAAGAAGGCTGGCATTTCTCCAAGGCATATTACGGGCATTGCAACAGCATGGGCGCGTTCAGGAGCCACTAATGTGGCAGATTATATAGAAATGGTTCGTCAGAAAACTGGTGTAACATTGAATGTGGCGTCACAGCTCGACGAAGGAAAATTGGGGTTAGTTGCTGCTCAATCAGCTGGAATTGATACGTCTTTACACCCCATTTTAGATACGGGTGGAGGAAGTTTGCAGCTGAGTCGTGAAATGCCGCAATCCATGACGGCACGCTTCTTTGGTTCGGGCGAACCTGATGTATTGGTTTATGGAACAGAAGTAGCGTCAGCTACATTCGCAAATCAAATGCAGCAAGATTATGGGGTAGGTTCGCTTGCAGATGCGAGATGGTCGATCGAAAATTTGGAATGGATGACAGGACGATCGTTAGAATTAACCAGTGCTCGAAACACGGCATTAACTGGAGATACCCTACCACAGCTCCAAAAAATGATCTCAAAGTATGGTGACGGCTCTGTAATTGGTATTGGTAATGTGTATGCGGGGATACTAAAGCTAGTCCGTCAATTTACCCCTGAAACAACCAGGATTACTGAGGAAGGATTAACGGTTGCTATGGAAGGGTTGGATGGTCTTTCTATGGAGCAGCTTGGAACTATAATTGAGAAAGCTGGTATGCCGAAATTTATTGCTCCCAGTATCGCAACAAACCTTCCCTTAGTGCGCGGCATTATGAAGGCCTTTAATGTGACTTCCATTGACGTGGCTTCTGTAAACAGTGGAAATGGGGCTTTCTTCTATCCTCAATTTTGGCAAGATGCTTTAAGCAAGGTAGCTGGTATAGCTGAAGTAGTGCCACCTGCTGTGGGTTCTGTAGTAGCGCCACCTGCTGAGGGTACTACCCAGGGGGCATCAACTCCTGAAGCAAGAACCAGTTAACCAAAAGTGTTAATGTTTTGTTAATAAACAGGTAATAACAGTAGAGTTGTTGTTTTATTTTAATGTAGGGAATTGCTTATGAAAATTTGTGTGAAGGTATGGAGTGTCTCTCTTGTATTAACGACATCGCTGCTTCATGCGCAATCTGGCAGAGATGGTTTTGTCCCACCATTGGAAGGTGGACCTAGGGCAGGTACTATCCCAACGGTGCAAAATTTACAAAATGATACGCAGGTTCAGTTAGCTGCTCTTCGAGCTAGGGAGTTGGCGGATCAAAGGGCAAGGGAAGCCGATCATGCGACAGCTGCGGCTGCAACTGCAGGGCCAGTTCCAGCTGAGGGTGGCAATGCTGATGAAGGCCCAGTTCCCGCTTTACGAAGGACAGAGCGTTTATATAATCTCAGTCGTAATGCTAGAGCTCAATAATGATAATTGGGCCTTACTGTAAAACCAGCTGTGGCGAGTTATAAGGGCGACATTCTTTAAGTGGATCGTAGTTTTTTTAACGCTAATAAAATAATCTAATCCATCATAATTCATTATTAATATATAGTTAAGTGGCCTAAATAGCAGCGAATAGGGCTAGGAAGTATTTATGAACTATAGGGTCTGCGTTCTTTGAGAGCTGCGTATATTGTACCATCATCAAGATAGTCTAACTCTCCGCCAATAGGGACGCCATGAGCAATGCCGGTAACCGTTACTGGGTAAGATTTAAGAGCGTCAACAAGGTAGTGGGTCGTTGTGACGCCTTCTGGGGTGGCGCTTAAAGCCAGGATAACTTCTTGAGGCTTTTCAGCGGCTACTCGATCCACCAGGGTTTGGATGGTAAGTTTGTCAGGAGTATTGCCTTGCTGGATGGAAAGTACTCCGCCTAGGATGTGATATTTACCTTTGAAAGAAGATGTTCGCTCCAATGCCCATAGGTCTGCAACAGATTCAATAACGCATATGGAAGAATTTTCACGACGTGGATCTGTGCAGATGCCGCAGGGGTCAGAGGTGTCCAAATTTCCACAAGTCGAACACGAAAGAAGCTTGTCGTAGACCTCTTTAAGTGAAACCATTAAAGAGTGCATGAGAGTTTGTTTATTTTTGACTAGATGAAGCGCAGCTCTGCGTCCGGACCGAGGGCCCAACCCGGGCAACTTGGCCAATAGCTGAATCAGATGTTGCAGTTCTGCGCTTTGCATATTGAACGATTACAGAGGAAATTGAAATCCAGGTGGCAAGCCTAGCCCACCTGTAATTTTGCCCATTTCTTCGCTCATCATGCCCTCAGCTTTGCTCTTGGCATCATTGTATGCGGCGACGATAAGGTCTTCTAAAACATCAGATTCTTCTGGGGTAAGGAGAGATGGGTCAATCTTGACACGCTTCATCTCACCGCGACCATTGACGGAAACTGTGACCAACCCGCCACCTGAAGATCCTTGTACTTCCTGAGCTGCTAATTTTTCTTGAGCTTCCGACATTTGATTCTGAATTTTTTGGGCTTGTTTGAGCATTTGTTGCAATTGATTCACGAGATCCTCATTTATTTTAAGTTGTTAATGTTTAAGCAGTGTACGTACGTCAGAACCAGGAAAAATCTCCATCGCTGATTGCGTTAATGGATGAGAAAGCAATTTAGCATGTAAGGCTTCGTCTTGCATTTTCTGCGCTTCAAGAAGCGTTGGGTTCACGCTTTGAGTTTGCACGTCAATAATCCAGGAATCACCTGTTATGTGTGCCAATGCTTTGGAAAGATTTTGCCCAAGTTTATTATCTGCATTTGTGTGGAGTGCAATTTGCAAAGTAGTCCCATTCAGGTGTATAGGGCGAATGTCTCTTCGTACCTGTTCGGCCAGAAGCACTTCTTTATGTTCAATGAGGAGATTCAAAATCTCTTCCATGGTTTTTGGCAATACAGTGATTGTTTCGACAGGGTCGTCCTGGATAGGCGATGCTATAGATACAGCTGTCACTGGTGCAATAGTCGTTGAGATTTGTTGCGTAGGCCCTTGAGGCTTGCGTTGATCTTCACCAGGTGTGTTAGGTGAAGAAGAAGTAAGTTGCTGCTCTTTTAAGGTCTGACATAGACGAATTATAGCCATTTCAAGAGCTAGCAATGGACTTGGGGAAAGTTCGATTTCAGTTAATGCAAGAATGAGGTGTTCCCATATGGCTAAAAGCTGAGGGGTATTGGATCGTTTCGCTAGATGTTCGATATCATTGCGGGCCGAGATCACATAACTGGGTAGCTCTTCTTCGCTTTCGCCAAATTGAAATGTGGCAAGAGCGTGGATTGCTTCCAGTGAGTCTTCTACAATTTTTTGAGGGTTGGCACCATTTTTGTAAAACCCAAGGGCAAGAGTTAATGCCTGTTTTGTATCCGCGATGAGAATCTGCTCAATGAATGGTAAGATGGTTGCCTTATCCATGAGGCCAAGCATAGTATTAACTGTTTGGGCATCAACATTTTTGTCAGAAGTTGTAATAGCTTGATCTAATAGCGATAATCCATCGCGAACGGAACCATCTGATGCTCGTGCAATAATTTGTGCGGCTTCGTCAGAGATGGTGGCATTTTCGCGTGTGGCTATGTCAGCAAAATGCTTGGCTAATGTATTGTTATCAATTCGTTTCAGCTCGCAACGGGTGCAACGGGATAAAATCGTTGTAGGGATTTTATCCGTCTCGGTTGTAGCAAAAATAAAAATAAGGTGGGGTGGTGGTTCTTCCAGGGTTTTTAAAAGAGCGTTGAAAGCGCTTTTAGATAGCATATGAACTTCATCAATGATGAAAATTTTGTAACGACCCGAGACAGCCTTATAACGGCCAGCTTCAATGAGCTCTCGCATATCATCAACACCTGTGCGACTGGCGGCGTCAATTTCTATAACATCAAGATGCCGATCTTCTTTGATGGCAACGCATGATCCGCAATGGCCACATGGCGTGATGGTTGGGCCTGTTTCACAGTTTAAACAGCGAGCTAAAATGCGGGCGGTGGTTGTTTTGCCCACACCACGAATACCCGAGAAAATGAAAGCGTGAGGCAATCTGCCATTTGATAGTGCTTGCTTAAGTGAAGATACCAGTTGTTCTTGGCCGATAAGGTCTTCGAATGTTTCTGGGCGATAGGCGCGCGCAAGAACCTTATAGGATGAGGCAGTTTGGTTCGCTTCAGAAAAAAGCATGTGTTATAAATCCAGCTTTGTTTTTAGCTTGAGACTGGACGCATGACCCAGGGCATGATCGTTACGGCTGCTTTCTTCCGAACCTGACCGGGTTGGCGAGTGACCTGTCCATGGCCAGTCCCACGATGGTTATACATAAGTCGGCGCAAAATGTCGATTTGAAATTGCCATATAAGCGAAGATCACCTATTTTATGAGTATATGCACAGGGAGCGGAGATTGGGAAAAGGTAGGCCTAGTTTTATTTTTGCATTAGCGTTGCTAGGTTGGCTGCCGTTTTTTGTGGGCCTTCTCAGTATTTGTAAAAAAGGCACACGGCTGGATCTGCTTCTCATGGCAGATATCCCTGTATCCGGTGCAGTTTTTATGCTGACTTATGCAGCGATAGCTCTGTCATTTTTAGGCGGTATCACGTGGGGTCATACCATGATCCGGCGTTGGATGGCCCCTGATTCTCTATGGCCAGACAAGATCCTGTATGTATGGAGCCTGCTTATTCATTGGGCGGGTTGGTTTTCTCTCCTGTTGGGGCCAAGGAGCATAGCCTTTATATGGCTGGGTGTATGTTATGTTGCCCAATGGGTTGTGGATTTTCGGTTAAGTCGTTGGGAAGAGATTCCTGTGTGGTTTGGGCAAGTTCGCTCTGTATTTTCTCCAGTTGCGATATTTAGCCTATTTTTGGTTGGGTATTTGTTAAAAATTTAAGTGTTTTTTAAAAACATCATGAGACTCTAAACTCGTTAATTAAAATGATGGAAGCTGCAGAAGAGCGCGAGAAGGAAAAAACACAAAGACGCTGATGATAAGACGGTAGCATCAGATGAGTGCCTTTTCATTACTATAATTTTCATGTGTAAAAAATGCATTGAAAAACTTCTGAATCCCACTAGACTGCACATCGCATTTGTGAGATGTTGCTTGCGACCAAGTATGGATGGGTGGCCGAGCGGTTGAAGGCACCGGTCTTGAAAACCGGCAAGGGTGAAAGCTCTTCGTGGGTTCGAATCCCACCCCATCCGCCACAGGTTGTTTTGGAATATGTCAGTTGATGTGGTAGGGTGCTGTGTGACGGTTAGAGCGCCTTGTGACGGTTAGGGTGCTGTGTGACGGTTAGGGTGCATCCTCGCTCTTTTCCCTGTCATCCTCGCGTATGCGGGGATCCATAAAAGTCTGGATCCCGCATCAAGTGCGGGATGACAATAACCGCCTGGGGTGACAAGAACCGCCCGGGAAGATAAGAACCGTCTAAAGGTGGACATGAGAAGCGCCTAAAGGTGGGCATGAGGAGTGTCTAAAGGTGACACATGAGGAACTGGGATAACGATTGAAACTGATCAAACATGACTGATCTACATAAAAAAGCCCTGTACCTATCCTCTCATCGGGGGACAAAAGAAGCAGATCATATTATTGGGAGTTTTGTGAAAAACTTTCTGATGAGTGTTGACCCAGGGATGCTACCAGCCTTATGTGATTTTCTTTATGAAGACGATGATAAAATTATGGCGTGGGGCAAGTGTAAAGAGGCTTCACCTCAACAATTCATAGAAATTATCAAAAGTTTTAGGCAATGGCTTGTAACCCTTGAAGGTAGCATTCATGGTTAATGTTACCCAAATCTATTGCCCCAGTGTAGCGATCATGCCGTGGATAGAGCAGCGATGGTTATCTAAGCAATCTGATGCTAAGTGCTTAGTTTTAGCTGATGATAAGCTGGTTGTTGAAGAGTGGTTGGAGCAAGTAACATTTTTCTGTCCAAGTGCACGTGTGGTGGCGTTACCTGAAACAGGGCTTGGTTTTTACAATGCTTTGTCAGCCCATCCGTCTATCTTGGCTCAAAGAATTCGATCGCTTCACCGTATCCTCAGTGAGCCTATTAATATTGTGATTATGTCCATGGAAAGCGCATTTGAAAGGCTGCCTTTAAGATCCTTCCTTGAACAGCATACTCGTTATTGGAAAGTGGGCGAGGCGGTTCATTTTGGCAAGCTTAAAGAATCGTTGGTGGCTCTTGGATATAATCGTGTTGATACTGTGCGGACGTATGGTGAATTTGCTGTGCGCGGGGATATTGTAGATGTATTCTCTCCGGCAAGTGATCTGCCTGTTCGTATGGACTTTTTTGGAGAAACGATAGAATCGGCTTTCTTTTTTGACCCAATTGAGCAGCGCCGCCAAAGTTCATTGGAAACAGTGGTGGTTCTTCCGGCACATATTTGTTTGGCTAACCAAGATTCATCCAAGGTGTTTGCAAAAAATTGCCAAGCTTATTTTGAAAATGCTGGAGATTATTATTCATACATTCAAAGCTTGAATGAGGGGGTATCCTGGCAGGGGATTGAGCTTTTATTTCCACTTTTCTTTGAAAAGCCATGCCCTTCAATTTTTGAATTTTTTCAACCAAACTTAGTGCTATCACAAAGCTCATTGCCGTTGAAGCTGGAACAATTTTCAGAGAAAATATCTCTATCAAGGCAGCAGGCATTAAAAGATAAAGCGCCAAACTTAGGGGCATATTTGCCTGAAGATAAGCGCTTTGTGCTCACAATGCAGGAAATTGATGCGCATCATCAAACTCGTGTGGAAGTGACAGCTTTAAAAACTGTGAATGTTGAACAAACAGATTTTCATCCTCTTCTATCTTCGCAAGCTAAGGACCAGCTCGAAAAGCTGTCACAGACGGAATCATTTATTCAAAAACTTCGACAGCATATGGAAAAACAAGAGGCTGTTTTGATAGCCTGTTGCTCAGACCATGCGGTCCAACGTGTCAAGCATTTCTTATCTGAGGCAGGGATTGTTTGTCAGGATGCCCCAGCTCATTTTTGGGATATACCTACCAAAATGGTTTCTGTGGTTCAGCTTTCATTGTCCCAAGGTTTTCAGTGGCATGGGAATTATGTTTATGCTGAAGAGGATATTTTTGGGACTCGCATTCAGCGTCAAACCAAAACACGTCGCTCAGCGGAGAGTGTGTTTAAAGAGCTCTCACAGGTGGCAGAAGGAGATTATGTGGTTCACAAAGACCATGGTATTGGCCAATATGTGGAGCTAGAACTGATTGATATCAGTGGCTCATCCCATGATTGCCTAAAGATCATGTATGCTGATGATGACCGCTTATTTTTGCCGGTTGAGAATATTGATCTTATTTGCCGTTATGGGAATGTGGATGGGAAAGTTCAATTAGACAAACTCGGTGCTGCTTCGTGGCAAAATCGGCAGGCACGGATTAAAAAGAAAATTCAGGATATCGCTGATAAACTTATTAAAATTGCTGCTGAGAGAAAGATTAAGCCTGGAGAAATTTGTGTCCCGGAAACAGGATTATTTGATGAGTTTTGTGCTCATTTTCCATACCCAGAGACAGATGATCAGCTAAATGCGGTGGAGGATATCCTCCAAGATTTGCAATCAGGTATGCCCATGGATCGCTTGATTTGTGGCGATGTTGGTTTTGGCAAAACAGAAGTTGCCATGCGCGCTGCTTTTATTGTGGCTATGACGGGTGCGCAAGTGGCGGTGGTTGTGCCCACCACGCTTTTGAGTCGTCAGCATGAAATAAATTTCAAAACCAGGTTTGAACCATTTGGTCTTAAGGTGGCTTCACTTTCGCGCCTTAAGAGCTTTAAGGAAGCTGAAAAGGTTAAAGCGGATCTGAAAGCAGGGCGTGTCCAGGTAGTTATCGCAACCCATGCCATTTTTGCCCAGAACATTGATTTTAGCCATTTAGGGTTACTGATCATTGATGAAGAGCATCATTTTGGTGTCGTGCAGAAAGAAAAGTTGAAGGAAAAATTCCCACATGTACATTTACTGTCCATGACGGCAACTCCTATTCCACGAACGCTCCACATGGCTCTTTCAGGTGTGCGGGAAATGAGCCTGATTGCGACGCCGCCTGTGGATCGTTTGGCTGTAAAGACTTATCTAACGGCTTTTGATGCCACTATTATTCGAGGTGCTATTCAACAAGAGCTAGACAGAAAAGGGCAGGTGTTTTACATCAGCCCGCGGCTGGAAGAATTAGATAAAATTTTAGAGACTTTATCTGAGATTGTCCCTGAAGCACGCGTGCGTATTGCCCATGGGCAAATGCGTCCTGCAGAACTTGAAGGCGTTATGGCTGCTTTTTATGCGCGTGAGTTTGATATTCTTTTGGCAACAAGCATTGTGGAATCTGGAATTGATTTGCCTTCAGCTAACACCATCATTATCCATCGGGCAGATTTGTTTGGTATGGCGCAACTATATCAGCTGCGGGGCCGAGTCGGCAGAGGGCAAATTCAAGGGCATGCGTACTTGCTTTTGCCCCATTATGAGCTCAAAAGCAAATCCATGCAGCGACTATCCCTTCTGGAATCATTGGATACTTTGGGGGCTGGATTCACATTGGCTAGTCATGATATGGACATTCGAGGGGTTGGCAATCTTGTTGGTGAGGCACAATCTGGGCATATTCGTGAGGTTGGTGTGGAACTCTATCAATCGATGCTGAATGATGCGATTTTAGCGCGACAAACCATAACTGAGAAAACCAAGGCATCATCTCATTTTAGCCCACAGTTGAATCTCGGCCTACCTATCTTCATTCCCCAGTCCTATATCTTTGATCATAGCTTAAGGCTGCACCTGTACCGCAGAGCTGGAAACCTCAAAGACGAAGCAGCGATTGATGATTTTGCCGCAGAATTAAAAGATAGATTTGGCCCATTACCTTCTTCTGTTGTTAATTTTATGGATATCCTGAAAATTAAGGTGTTGTGTGTTGTGGCCAATATTGAAAAAGTTGATGTGGGGCCGAAAGGGGTTCTGTTTCATTTGCATCAAAACATCTTCCCAAACCCGGATGCCTTGATTGAGTTCGTCCAAAATCAGGTTGGGTTGGTTCGGGTTCGTCCAGATCAGCGTCTAAGTTTAATTAGGGCTTGGCCAAATCTAGAGCAGCGCATTTTAGGTATTAAAGAGTTTGTCAAGACGTTGGCATCCTTTTGCCGTTAAGCATTTACTAACATGTTTTTAGTATATTATTGGTTGAATGTTTAAGCCAATCTTGTGTTTAAGGGCAGCTTAGCCCGCTTATATAGGTGGATCAAGGTTATGTACCTAAAAAAGACATGCTTTGTTATCATTTTATCTGCAATTTTGAGTCTTGCCTCTGTTCAATCAATCGTAGCTGTTGCTCATGGAGCTGTTGATGCCGCAGTGTCTTTTGTCCATGAGAGAGAGACGCTTGTTGGTTTGGAGGAGCTTGTTAGAGGGCATAACGTAACATTGCTGGATATTGATGATGTTGTTCTCACTACGCATCATTATGGTTGCGGCACTCATTGGACGCGTGGGTTTATTAAAACTCTTCGCAGCAAACCCGTAACGGAAGCTTTGCTCCAGCTGCACGATATGTATCGCTGTTATGTATTATCAACCCATAAAGCTGTTGATCCAGAAGGTTTAATAGGCCTGAACAAGGCAGCCAAGGATTATATGGTGTTCGGATTTTCTGCGCGGCTATACACCATGGCAGAAGCAACAAGCCGTGAGGTTATGAGAGCAGGGATGCAGTTTTCACAGGTTCCATTTGAAGCTAACGTTTTGCTGGGTGGTGTGCCTGTTATGCATCAAGGTATTATCTATACAGGCGGTTATCATGTTCAAGTAGATCTGCCTGATAAAGGGGAGGTTTTTGCGAGTCTGATGAAAGATGGTGTGTTTGGGCGGGATGTTTCGAAGGTTTTGTATGTAGATGATTCGCTGCGGCATCATGTGGAAATGAGTAAGGCGTGCGAAATGCTTGGCATTCAGTGCACGCATATCCATTTAACGACAATAGTCAAACAAATTGAACGGCGCAAAATCTCACCTGAAGCGCTTGAGTATATTGGCAATGCTCAATTCAAGGCGATTGTGGCCAATCAAAACCCACCAACGGACGAAGAGGCGCTGGAGCAATATGAAAATCTGGCCTTCATGAACCAAAGAGCCAGAGAGTAAAATTAATGAAGAATCGTTGCTAGAATATGTGCTGTTAGCTCAATGTTGGCAGTATTTTTATCTTAAGGATAATTTTTCACTTTTAAACAATTAAATTTAAGTGTATCAGTATTTTTCAGACGCCGGATTAGCTCAGCTGGTAGAGCAACTGATTTGTAATCAGTAGGTCGTTGGTTCAAGTCCGACATCCGGCACCAGAGTTTTCCTAGGTTTCTTGATTTGCGCTACCTCTTCCGGTCAACTTATGGGAGGAAAAAAGTATCACAAAGAGTGATCGTGGGCGATGTAAGGGTTCATAGAACAAAATGAAAATAAACAATATTTGGATAACGAAGGACATGCGGATACATGGAAAATAACTGACTCTTAATCAGTAGGTCAAAGGTTCGAATCCTTTAGCGCCCACCATCAAAATCAATGATTTTACTTCTCTTAATCTCTGAGCCATATTCTCCCAGTCTGATAAAGCTGCGATAGTTTTGCTTTAACAATCGCGACATTTGTAGTTTATATTTCGCGGCTATCTGAGTTATAAAGTAGTCGGAGGAATCGCCATGGAACATTATCCTCGTTGGCAAAAAAATCGCGTTCTGCAGGCCTTAGCATCAAGGCGAGTCCTGATTTTAGAAGGCCCAAGACAATGTGGAAAGACGACTCTAGCCAAAGCTTTATCTGCGAAAGGTAGCATTTATCGTACACATCGATGATGTCACCGTATTGGATGCAGCATTGAGCGATCCTCATGGATTTGCCCAACATGGCAAGGAGCTTATGATCATTGATGAAGTTCAGCGCGCTCCAATGCTTCTCCAGGCCGTTAAAAAGAACGTGGATGAATTCCAGGATGTAGGCCGTTTTTTACTAACAGGGCCTGCCACTTCAAAGACGCGTTCGGTTAAGCTTATCACAAAACTCTCCTGCCTCAGCAGAGTCGCTCAGGTAAGCCAAGAGATTTTTTGCAGGAGCAAGAAAACGTTTTGGGGGAATAAATCAAAGTCATTAAGAACGTAAATTTGAGATGAGCGGATGTATTTTTTTTTGAAAAATTATCATTTTGGAAACAACAAGATAAATTGATTATTAAAAATCTAACGATTTTAGGTATTGCATATGTTTGTATCTATGCTTTTACTGAGTGCGGATTAGTCTTTATTTTGTTGTGTCTTGCGTTGTTTATCTTATTCTTTTGATGTACCTATGTCAAAAGGCGTTTTGTGGAAGGTGAGGTAGATAACACCAGTCAAAAGAAGAGTGCGTGGGTTGGTTGTGGGTAGGTGTTTGGTTAAATTCATGTGGAGGAGTTTTTGTCATGAAAAAATGGGTCTTTACGTCTAAACTGGTGAGAGTGTTCCTCATAGGAAGTCTGTTTTTAAATTCTATCGTCACCTATGCGCAGGGGCAGCCCTACTCACAGGACGATTTATTAAGTGCCTCTTCAGGGGGGGGGGCAGAGATCCGCTCCACCCTACGGTTGGGTCCGTGGAGAGCGAGCCAAGCCAGACGATACCGTTTCGTTTCGCGTTTTCCTCAAACTTCGGAATGAAGATAAACTTAAAGAATTTGTAGATCAAGTTTCAGATCCTAAGTCTGCTTTATACGGGCAGTATAAAACACTTGATGAAATCAGAAAAATAGTACGTCCCTCTGATGAAGACCGCTTAAAAGTAAAACAGTGGCTTTATGCAACTGGCATCTCTAAAGAGACATGCTTAGAAGATTGGGATAGCTATATTTGTAAAGGAGCTACTGTTTCAGATGTAGAGCAGTTGCTAAATATAACTGTGCGCAACTACCGGCATCGGTCCTTGAAGCAAACGGTTCAGATGACAGAAGATTCTATTGTCCCGCCTGTTTCAGTCCATTTTCTAAGTGGCCTGGATCTATATGATCCTACGATGATGCCAAAACACTCCCTTAAAACTAATAAAGCGAAATCCGCCCTATCACCATCAGGCGGAAGCTCGATCTCTAAACTCACGGCCATGGGGTCTTTGCAGGGAACATCCGGCTCTTACACTGTCCCCATAACATCAGGGGCAGCTCCTGTTATTCTTAGCATACTTAGCGTGACGGGTGATTCTGATGATCCTGGAATTATTTCCGAGACTCTAGTGGCATTCTATTGTGAAAGTGGGAATCCGTCAGATAGCACTTTTACAAATTACCAGTGGTGCCAAAACTCTTTAAATGCACCTAGTTCCATTCTTCTGAACATAACGCAAAACTCTGCTCCTTTCTTTAGCCAAACATTTAACTTACCTCCTTCAGCGCAGGGCTCTTCCTTCGGGGTTAACTGCAGTTCTGCGTCAGCTTTATACCCAAATGCATTTGCACCTGAGTACCAAAACATGGTCTTTTGCTCGTTGCCGGTGTCCCCTTCTAACAGCTTTCAGCGTTGGGCTTTATATAATTTCACAGTTCAAGCCCAGTTTCTTTCGGGGACTCCGTCTGGTGTTAGCGGATATATGAGTATAGATGGTACGCCTCTTGATAAAATTAATGTTGATGTTATTAACCCATCCCGTATCCGTTCTCAGTATGGACTCCCATCGGATGGTTGTGCTGTTTCTTCTGTTTTCCCTACTATTCAGGGGGTTTTAGCATTAGATGTGGAAACATCAAGCACATTTTCATATCAGCAGTTTTTAAGTGATTGGGCACAGTTTAATCGAGATAATGGGATTACTTGTAACTCAACGCTGACAACTGTTGGTAATGTTGAGAGTGCAGACTTAGGTGAGACAACTTTAGATCTGGAAATGATTACTGCTCTGAATCCTCAGGCATCCACTGTGCTATGGTATACTCAAAGGGAAGGATCTACCCATTCACTATTAGTATGGGCTCAATCTATCGTATCCAATCTTCCCTCTGTCAATCCTGTTGCAGCGACACCTCCGAGTGTTTGGTCTATCAGTTATGCGTGTCCAGAGAGTTGTTATGGCTCTTCACAAATAAATCAAATGAACCAATATTTCCAAATGCTTGCTGGGCAGGGCGTCAGTATTTTTACGAGCTCTGGCGATTGGGGAGCTGGTTTTAAGGGTGAGGCTGGGGGTGGCATTCCGATTTTTCCAGCTTCTTCACCGTATGTTACAGCCGTTGGTGCAACTTCGCTTTATTCTTCTGGAGGAACACCTTTTGAGGTAGTGTGCTCCGCAGCAGACTCAAATGTGATCACATCTGGTGGTGGCTTTTCGAGTGTTTTTCCTCAGCCCTCATATCAACAAAGTGCTGTTTTTAGTTACCTTGATAGCGGACCAGGTTCTTATGTGTCTCCTTCCATTACAAGTAATCGAGCATATCCAGACATTGCGGCTTTTGGAGCTACTATTAACACAATACAAGATGGCCAAAACGTATATGAGTGTGGTACATCGGCATCTTCTCCAATAGTTGCAGGTGTTTTTTCCCTAATCAATCAAGCACGAATTGCGGTTGGTTATCCAGCAGTGGGAGCTGTTAACCACTTACTATATAGCATGTATGCAAATGGTACATCTGCTTTTAACGATGTAACGCAAGGAAATAATTGTGTGGGAGAACGGTCATACATAGAAAGTTCGTCATTAAGTGGTGAAACTTTTGCACTGCGAAGCGTTCCTCAAGTTAGTCCTTGTTATACAGCAACTATAGGCTGGGATCCAGTAACAGGTTTAGGGTCTATTAATTTACCCAGCTCTTCTTCAAGCCGCCACAACAGTCTGGCAGCCATGGAATCTGGAGACGTATGCTGATGACACAAGTCAACCGGATCGTTATCAAGTCTTGACGCCATTGGGTTCGAATGCTACAAACGCTACAGTTTTGGACACTTTGACCGGCCTGGTGTGGGAACAAGAGCCCTCTGTGACAGCAACATATTGGGGCTGGGGCCAAACATCCGGTGGGTTCAATTCCGCTCAGGTATATTGCGGAAATCTGACCAAAGGCGGTTACACAGATTGGCGTCTACCCACTGTTATGGAGATGCAATCTTTGGTGGATTATACTCTGCCCACATCTCCCTATATCAACGGAACTGTATTTCCAAATACTCAAGGATATTACTGGACTTCGGAAGGCGGTGCAGCTTGTCTTCCTCCCGCATCTTTGTGTAGCATCAGCACGAGTGGGTGCACTCTTTCTTTCTTTTGTAGTGCGTGGGGGGTCTCCTTTGCTATCTCCTGGATTAATACCATGAGTATTAACAAGGGTGGATCTATAAGCTGCAGAGAAGATGGTCGTTTCGGTTGTTACCCCGAAGGGAGCGCCACTAATGCTGTACGTTGCGTGCGAGGGAGTGGTGGCGTGATGTTCAATCGATATCTCAATGAAAAAGGGACCCTCTTGGAGGGGAGCGATATGCAGGTGAAGGATTCACTCACTGGGTTGATCTGGCAAAGACAGGGGGTTGGCTCTGCATCATGGAGTGCCGCACAGTCGTACTGCCAGCTGTTGAGCCTCGGAGGGCAACAGTGGCGTCTGCCTAAAATAAAAGAACTTGTGACATTGGTCGAATATCCAGCGGGTACCTTCAACTCCGTGGCATTTCCAGTTTCTCCTAGCACTCTTTGGTCTTCCAGTCCCTCTAACATCGAATGCAGTGACACTGGCGGCCTCTGCATTTGGTCTCTGAGTAACGGCGCCGTAAGCCTTTCTTCTGAGATAACTTTTGACGAAACTAGTTCTGCCAGTATCCCTGTTGATACTCTTGCCGGTGCGCTGTGTGTTCGTTCTCCCTCAGTTCCAACACCTGAACCCTCAACGCCTGTGCCTTCAACGCCTGTGCCCTCAACACCTGAACCCTCAACGCCTGTGCCCTCAACACCTGAGCCACCAACGCCTGTGCCTTCAACGCCTGTGCCGCCAACACCTGTGCCCTCAACACCTGTGCCCTCAACACCTGAGCCACCGACACCTGTGCCCTCAACACCTGAGCCAACCTCTTTTCTTTCCGCTGCATTCAGTTCCCCTGCTCTTGTCTCCGGGGCTGTTGGAGCGGCAGCTGTTGTGGGCCTCACTCTCATAGTATTCTGCATCTGTAAAGTGGTAAGATCTCCAAAAACACCTGCTCATCCAAAGCCCTATGATGGATCTGGTTTGGCTGAGGAGATGCTTCCAGCTTCAGCTTCTTGATACTCGTGATGTAATGGTCGGTAAAGTCTCATGCTTGAGTTGTTTTTGTTGAGGTGTTGTTATGAAAAATAGGTTCTGGTACGTCTAAACTGGTGAGAGTGTCCTCATAGGAAGTCTGTTTTTGAATCCTATAGTCGCCTATGCGCAAGGTCAGTCTTACCAACAGGGTGATTTATTAGGTGCATCTTAGGAGGGTATCAGAGATCCGCTCAAGCGATTTGGAGTAAAAACAATGGAGAGTTTTCTTTCGTAGTATCTGTCTTGTGCCTTTTTGGGGGCAGGCTCGCTCTTATGTTGTGCTCTTGGGGTGCGCACTTCTTCCTGACAAGGTGTGTGCCCAGGAGGTCCCCTCTGTATCAGGCATGTGATGTGCACCAAAGGTAAGACCTTCCATAATCTCAAAATTTTCTTATTCACCACCTACGTGATATCATACTGCTTCTCACAGTTTCTGCGAGCACCATGCAAGCTGCTGTAGCCCAAAAAGGTCAGTTGTTGATCAGGCACAAGGTCGGAGGCAAGGTAGTAAAAAGGACGAACGCATTCCGCCCAAAGGGCTCCACCCTTTGCTTCTGGCATCAAAGAATATCTAGGGGTCCGTTGAGCTTGGGTGATGGATGCGGGGTTTTAAAACGCTATTTAAGGGTGGTTGATCTATTTGTGTAGCTGATTGAGGGGGTATTGTGAATAAGTCTTCATTAAAGATTGGTTGACTGACGCAGGTCTCGTCAGGCTGAAACTTATTAAAATTCCTATGGGTAGCTATTTTCTCGATATCTACGCCAAAAGGAAATTACAAAATATGAATTACGCCTGCAAATCAGGAGCGCTTAATACTCGTGAGCAAGAAATATAAGCCAGCTATTGAAGAGCTAATGTTTATATAGATCTAATTGACTAATAAGATAGGATGCATGGTGATTCATTATTATGTAACAAATTAAGTGGCGTTGTCGCTTCTGCCGCGTCAATTTGGCCTAAAGCACTTATACCTTAAGATTTGGGTATAAGAGCACGAATGCATGACATGTGCTATGAGCACTTGAACTTGAACATCCTCCGATTAGGATTTTCTGCAAAATCAGGGGACGTTCAAGATTCTCTAGTGTTTCGGTAGTTGTTATGTAATGCTCCCCTGAAATAGGACCAGTAGCTAAGAGAGTCTGAAGTTTGTAAGATGCACAAAGAAAGGACTCGAGAATGATACGACGAAAGCATAGTAAAGACTTTAAGTTTAAGGTAGCCCTTGAGACGATACGGGGTGATCTGACGATTGCCCAAATAGTCTCAAAATATGGTGTAGCCGAAAGCTTAGTCCATAAATGGCGTAAGCAATTGCTGGATTATGGGGCTCAGGCTTTCGAGGAGAAAGGTTCGGGAAAGGCTGAAAGTATGAGTGAATCGGATCTTCAGAAGCTTCATGCCAAAATAGGGCAGTTGACTTTAGAGAACGATTTTTTTTAAAAAGGCGCTCTTGTCCTAAGGGCCGAAGGAGCGCAAAGCCATGATTCATGCCAAGTAATTATCTGTCAGACGGCAATGCCAGATCTTAGGACTGCACCGAAGCGGCCTTGTGACCTATCGGCCCGTTTCGAGGGCCGATGAAACAGTCATTGCTAACCGTATCGCTGAGATTTATGTGCGCTACCCAGTGTATGGCTACCGACGCATAGCCGAGGAGCTTGCGCTTGAGATGGGTCTTAAAGCTATTTATCCCGGACCTTGCAAACCTATGCGGGATCTAACAGCTTACCGATATCCGTATCTGTTGAAAGGCCTTGTTGTGGCAGGCCCTCATCATGTGTGGCAAATGGATATCACTTACCTTAAGAACCCTTCATGGGTTTGTTTACCTGAATGCGTTGATCGATGTGTACACGCGGTATGTGGTGGGATGGAGCTTGAGCAACACATTGGATACAGCCAGCTGTTTGCGTACCCTCGAAATGGCCTTGTTCAAGCACCCTAGGCCTCAAGATCATCAACACAGATTTAGGGGCTCAATTTACCAGTCATGAGTGGACAAGCACTTTGAAAAACCATGGCATCCAGATCAGCATGTGTGGGAAGGGACGTTCCAACGATAACGCCTATATCGAAATGTTATGGCGGACCATCAAATATGAAGGCTTGATTCTCTATCCAGCGAAAACAGTCGTTCAGCGAAAGAGTCTTTACGATCGATCATCACTTGGTATAATGCTTGCCGGAAACATAGTGCCCTTAAAGGCCAAACACCACATAAGCTTGGCCCAAGCCATTGAAGTCACCTGGAGCACCAATGAGAATGTCTGCAACCCCATCGTCATTGACATCCCCTGCTGTGCTCACACTCCAACCTTTCAACCGCCCGAAAACCCCATCCATCGTAAATCCATTGGTGCCGTTAAGAGTAGATACATTGACAATTGGATCAAAAGCCCCTTGATGCCCATATATGACATAAGCCTGTCCTGCCCTGTTATTGGCGTTAGGGTTACCAATGAGAATGTCTGAAAACCCGTCTCTATTAATGTCTCCAGCATAGCCCACACTGGAACCTATTTGTGCAGTATGGGAGTAGCCAGGTACCGCAGCAAATCCATTGTAACCATTCAGATCAGAGACATTCACAACAGGGTTGAATCCATTTTTCTGACCAAACACCACATAGACTTGCCCTGCATTTCCGGTTGCGCCAATGATGATATCTGAGAGACCATCTCCGTTGACATCCCCTGCACGGTCTACGCTATATCCTAAGGAGAAGCCTGGAGCTCCCACCACAGCAAACCCATTTTGACCATTCAGAGCGGACAGGTCAAAGCTGGCTCTAAACCCACTTGGGTTGCCAAACACAACGTAGGTTTGTCCTAAAAAATTGTTAACACTCTGAGCACCCAACACCAGGTCGTCAACACCGTCTCCGTTGATGTCCCCTGCAGAACTCACGGTGTAGCCAAGGCCTCCGGCGTAAAGCAAAAGATCCAGATCCAGGGTAAATCCATTGTTTCCATTCAACGCTGAGACATTGAAGGTGGGATTAAATCCGGTTTTTGTTCCATAAACCACATAGGCCTGTCCAGACTGCATTGCTCCAGCGTAGGGGCTACCTATGATGATGTCATTCATGCCATCCCCATTCACATCTCCAGCAGAACTTACGCTGGTGCCAAAATACTCTTCTGCACTGGGAGCAATGAACGTAAAACCATTGATGCCATTAAGAGAAGATGAATTGATCAAAGAAGGGAAAACTTTGTTGCCATACACTACATAAGCTTGACCCACGTTGTTTTGTGTTGCTGGGGCTCCAACAATAACATCACTGATGCCATCTCCATTAATATCCCCAGCTTGGCTCACGGCAACACCCGTCAACTCGCTCCCAAAACCATCCAGTATAAAGCCATTTTGACCATTCAGATGCCGCAGATCAAAAGAAGCATTAAACGGTCCTTTATTTCCAAAAACAACATAGGCTTGACCGATACCAACAGCCACATATGGCGCTCCGATAATGATGTCATCAATCCCATCCCCATTCACATCTCCAGCAGCACTGACACTATACCCCACACTACCCGGCATCCTAAATCCATTGAGAATAAATCCATTTTGTCCGTCAAGAGATGATAAGTTGAACACAGCTGGGAAGGCAGGACTCGAAAGCCCTTGATGCTGTTGATTGCGCCTATTAACTTGGCTATTGTGAGAGGCTACGAAACTTTTGACAGCCGTATAATGATGAACCCGCCCAGCATCTTCAAAACCAGCCTGCTCAACAAGATTAACCGGACTTCGTCCATAAACTGGAGAACATGTACTGTAAAAAAGACTTGAGCTGATCAAAACTCTAAAAAATTTTTGTGAAAAACTCTTTTCTCTCACCATTTTTAAAAACTCCTATGCTTGTAAAAGTACCCCGAAATACCTCCTATAGTGCCATCTAAAACAGGAGCATTATGTCATGATCCCAGCTGTCAGAAAGTATTGTCAAGTAAAAAACCGCACACACAAATAGCATTTTGAAATTGCTTAAAGTAAATTTTACGACCTTTAAACTATGTTATAACATACGATAAGTTTCGCTCATGAATAGTTATGGCACTCGCCTTTTTCAAATGAGCTGTATGAGTTCGGGTGTAAAGTCTCGATTATGACGACGATTAAATCTAGCAAGGGCGGGCACTTTGCCTTGCAGGCAATGGCTGTTCATGGCAACCCTTATGATGGGCATACGCTCAAGGGGGCGATTGAATCTTATGAACAAACGGTGGGTGTCACACCGTCTCACATTATATGTGGATCGAGGGTACAGGGGCCATGACCCGGTTTTAAAAGGCAAGGTCATCAAGGATGGCCAAAAACGTTTGCCCACTAAACTGAAACGAGAGCTGAAACGCCGATCGGTTGTGGAAGCTGTGATTGGCCGCATGAAGAATGATGGCCACTTGGGCCGAAATTACCTGAAAGGAAGAGCCGGAGACAAAATGAACGCTCTTCTATCCGCCATCGGTCACAACCTCCGCCTCTTGATCAAGTGGATCGGGCTTCTTTTTAGCCTTCTTCCGCTCGCTCACCTCAAACCTCATCCACCCTTCTTAGCAGCTATCCCTCTGGCTAACCCTTTTTTAACAGGTGACTTGTAATCTTTCCGGGAAGTCCTTGTCTTGATCCTTACCATCAATTTCTTTGGAAATCTCAGGGCTGTCTTTATTGGGCGTAAGAGGGACCCCAATAGTTTTTACTTATCTTTAGTTTATGGCTTTACTCCTCAAATATGAACACTTGTCTCCTGCCAAATCCACCTCTTGCCCAAAATATTTTACCACACATTTCGAACCGATGGGTTCTGGGTATAATCTAAGGCGTCCTAGGTTTCCTTGCATAATTTGGACACACTCCTGGCTCTCAGGCACATTAAACTGTTGAACCCATTGCCCAGTATGCTCCTTCCATAATTGTTGCCGCAAAGTAAAAGGAAGAGAGCTGTGAGCCCCAACAATACTCGCGCACAGTTCCGTGTCGCATTTGCTATCTTTATCAAGTCTGTTAAGCGAACGATCATTCATATTTGCGCTGCCAAGCCACACAACTTCGTCATCAATGATCATCAGCTTTGAGTGAACATAGATAGGGTCAGGCCCTTGTGTTAAATAGTGAAAGGACAAATACTTTTTCCAATTGGAACCAATAAATTTTTTCATGGCCTCACGAGTCTGGTGTGCGACATAAAGAATACCCTTGATGTTTGTACTATCAATCCCACCATTACCAGGATCTGGTATCAGTGGAATGACTATGTAAACATGGAAATCTCTATTTGCCCTTCTGCATGCGTTGATTTTCTTCACAATGTCATAAGGAATCAAGTTTCGAATGTGCTTTGCCTCAGAACCTGGCATTAGTCCTTGAAAATACTGTTGTTCTATATAAATAAAGCGCTGAGCGGCTGCAATGTGATGTCGCATTGCTCGTTGAATGGTTTTCTTTTTTTGATACATGCAGTCATAAAACTGTATGTACGCAATGGGCGATAAAGATCTTGTGGGAGGAACCAAAGAATGACGTAACCTACCTTTACCGCTTGCCCAAAAATGATCAAAAATCTCTACTACTTTATAAGCGCCCCTACCATCTATTTTGCATTGAACATCTTGCCATGGCATGCGCGGATAGCCCTTTTCCCAGTTGCGTAAGGGCAGATCTTCAGTGCTGTATCCATTGTAAAGATGAGAATTGAACTCGTTTGGGTCGTTTTCAAGATGCCGCCGAAACACCACTTTTCTCTCGTCATCATATCGCCCAACAGCTAAATCTATACCTCCAAAATATGCAACCAATGATTGGCTATTCGCGTTGTAAAGTGTGACGTGTTTTTGATGATGGCTAAGCCAAAAATGATCGCCCTTAAGTCGAATATAATTTTCTTTTTTTCGAAGTCCAACTGACTTCAACTTTTTAGCCGCTTCCTTAGGGGCTGTTTTTCCCCCTTTTTCACCAGGATTTCTCCATATCAATATACGAATATCAATGGCTTTACGATGTGCGCGTCTAAGAAGACTAAGGAGAGAGTAGCCATTCGCAAGCTCAATGTCGGGAGAAAGGTGCCAACCCATTATTGTCAACCGGCTGCCGTCTCGTGTTCCAAGTGATTCTATATCTCTCGCTAAAGCGGCAAAATAGTCTTTGCCTCCACGGTAGAATTCCATAGCGCCCACTGTATAAACGGGAGAACTGCCGTCACACCAATTGTGCCACACGGGTAAATTTTGATTCCTATTTTGGGTCGCTCTTTCTATGTCTTCGGCGCTTAAATGATGTTGCTCATCGGCAAGAAGTCTGTCAGCACCTTCTGACCCACTTTCGTACAATATTCCATCAGCGCTTTCATTCCCGCTTTGACTTCCATCTCTGTCAGGATCGTCTGTGTCGGTATCATCACTGTCAGAATTTGACTGTTCTACTGTTACTCCGGAAGAGGCATAGCTATTGCGAATTATCCCTCGCGTTAATGCTGGATGGTTGCGCACTGAAAGGAAATGATTCCCTGTCGCGGCAATACGGATGATGGAACGATCTGTTGGCAAAACGAGGCTATCATCCCCACCTGTATTAGTTACAACCTGTCGCCAAAAACCAGAACTTTGATAGTATCCAGTAAATCCCGCTTCCGGGTTCCGTGTGTCAATAACAGCCAAAATCGTGTCAGGGAATTGCTGCACAAACTTATCGAATATTCTATCATCGGCCCATCGCCGATCTGAAAAATTAACTCCCTCTACCATTCCGCGGAGTCTTGTATGATGTTCTGTGCCTTGAGGCGTTTCTTGGATGAAATCATGTTCAAGGATATGCAGCTGGTCCACAACAGCTTCGTAAAAGCAATTGCCTACATCCCCCACATCGTGTAGCGCAAAATTTGGAATATATCGAGGACCGATATCACTTTTGGCTTGTGATGCAGATTTCGAGGGATCTATCAACACGTTCTGACCAGACTCAGCTGTTTGGACTGAGTGTTTCTGGAATAGTGGCTTCACAAGAGTCTTCACGAATGCGTCTATTAAGCTATTTACCTCTACGTTCTGCTTTTTAATGGTCGCTTGAGGAGGGATTGGCAGTGGGCTTGGGTCAATATGCTTTGGCTTATTTGCTCGATGAGTACCCTTTTGAAGCCTCTTTACAGCGGCAACTTCTGGCATTGGTTTGTTCGCGTATGGAACATAACTTTCAAAAGTCAACGTCTTTGTTTGGGGCAGGATAACAACGGAAGGAATCCCACCTGGTTGTTGTTGATAAGAGTCAGATACGATTGATAAATAGGGCTCAGGCCAACCTTCTTTTTGAACATATCTTGATTCAGAGGCAGCGACTAAATACCCAGTGAGTGCACTTGGCACAAGCCAGCTTCCTGTCTTAACATAATGTGTTGCGGATGCAATCAATGCTTCTATTGCAAGCGGTCTTTCGTAACCAGGATATTGAGACAATATTGTGTTTTGTTTATCCCATTGAGAGTCCAGAACAGCTTTTAGCTGCTTTCCCTTTTCTATCCATGCCAAAGTGGCCTTCATGAGCTTACCCTTATTCGCTTCATTGTAACGCTTTCGCTCGCAACAATTCATATTAGGGGGATCAGATTTGGCGCGAGGTTGAGGAGGTAAAGTCATCACAGGAAATCTTGTTCCTGGCAAAGCGTTGTGTGGCATCAAAATCCAGTATGTCTGAGCAGGGGCCAGAAGATGACTAACCGCGATAGACGGTTTGTGTCCGCCACCTTTTAGATCTTGGATCAACTTTAAGAAGTGATCTGATGTCAGAGGAACGCCCCCTATTATTGACGGGATTAGTGTGAGGGTGTGGGTTTCATATACATGTCTGCCCGGCCATATGGGACAAGGGGCCATTAAAATATGTTCTAAGCTGTCGGGAAGCAATGGTTCCTCACCTATCGGTCCAAAAAAGCGCTCCCAGTCTTCTGCACCAAATATATTTGCAGAAAAATCCTTCTGTTTTTCTGGATTTTCTTTTGGTCCGCCCCCTCTTAATCGCAGATCAAAATTTAGCCCATATTCACTCCCGATTTGACGTAAGCTAAGGTACCCTATGTTTTGCAATTTTTGCAGAATCTCACTTGAAGCTCCTCGCAATTCTTGAGAAAGATCTATCGTTTTAATCGATGATTGAACCCCTTTTGCATCCACTACATAAAACTCTCGACCATTATGGTGAACGTTAACAGCCCCTATAGTTTGGGGAACATACACATTTAGCGGGTCATACATTAACGGCGAGTAGACATCCACTATGCTTTTACCAGATGATAACGCCATGCTAGGGTTAGCGTACTCCGGTGCATTGGAAGGCGCAGCGGCGGCGGGTGTAGCAGCGGCCGTTCTCAAGCTCATTGCCAGGTTTTTCCCAATTTTCCATAAATTCCAACCCGAAACCAGCCCATTCGTCACCGTTGCAACCACTCCAAAGTCACGCTGGCCTTGTTCAAGTGACTGATTCCACAAAATGTCTTTTGGATCTTTTAAGAGCTGCGATGCATCAAATCGGCTCATTATCATCGATTGTACGTATACCATCGGGTTGTACTTTACGAGCACAGGTTTGTGCCCAGTATAAAGGGCGGTCAGCCTTTCGATTGAATCACACACCGTTAAAAGATGAAGCGCTCCAGCTGCAACAAGACAGATCGGAGCTGCCACCTGACAAGTGGCCACAGAAGCCACCGAGGTTAAAATATGCTGGGTTACTTGCCCACCAACGACTGATATAGCAAAGCTATTGGCACCTCCAACAAAATAAGCCGCAGGGTTCTCGTTGAGTGCGCGCACGGACCTTTGCAGGTCAAACATCTGATCCTGGATATCCTCGTAAGCTCCCGATGGGCGCGCTCCATATGCGGGTTGCAGAGAAAGGCTCAAACAAAGAAGAGCAACCAGAAAACACCTGCAGGCCCTAAAACTCAAAAAGAACAAGGAAAAACCACCACTATCCATTTTCATGACTCCCATTGCAGTCAGAATATGGCTTTCCAATTTTTTTCAGATTAGACCCACAATTCAGATCAGAAGAAATGTTTTCCAGGAATAATTGGCATTCAAAAATATCATATATGCAGCAATCAATTGTATTAAAATGTGATTTTCTTGCATTGCACCTAAGTTTTCATTTCTTACTCTTTAATCTCACAAGGCTGATGAGTTTCGAAAGCGCGTATCTATTGTTAATGTGTCTGGGAATGCCAGAATTTGTAGCAAAAATCATCTACTCGCTAAAATATTCTTTCATTAATCTGCTGTCATAATCTTCTACATGAAGAAAGGCGCATCATAAGGTAGGGCTGTGTGAGCTCTGGGCATTCACGAGAGCGCTCCAAAACAGGTGACGCTTGATGGCCAGCTTCTTGTAGCGGCTTTTAAGGGAGTCCGTGCCATGTAGATCAGGTTTAATCACAGAACTCATGCATCACCATCGGGCGTAGGAATGTTGGAGCCGCCCCCGGCGAACAAACCTTCCACCTTTTGCTTTTTGCGCAAGGCGGACTTTTGTTTGGCAAACAGGTCAAGTTTGGTTTCCAAAGGAGATTTAACTCCAAGAGACAACTGACCTAGCTTGATGTCATTGAGATGGCTATTGCCCGAAAAAGCATCCTGCATCTTAGGCGGTTCAGGCGCTGGTGAAGGTGCAGGCAGGTTAGCAGAAGGTGGGTTGAACGTTGGCATGCCACGGTCTTGAGAGGCCATATATATTTTGGCGGTAGCAGCTCTGAAATATTAATTTTTTATAGGAACAATTTTGTTGAAATGATCTGTGTTCCAAGACAATTAAAAGAACTTCCCCTTTATATCCTAAAAAAGGTGTTCCGCCTGGTTTTAGCTGATAAATCAGCAAGTATTATCTCTTTAGGGATATGAAAGAATATCTGGAGAAAAATGGACTGTGCTAACGGTTATATCCAGGAAATTTCGCTCATTTGAAAAAAGTGAGCGCCAAAACTATTCATGTCTATATTAAAAAATATTTAAGTTTTTCAATTTAATATTTAATAGGTAAAAATTCTATATTGCAAATATAGGTGAGTTAATTAATATAATCCTTAAAAGAATGGTTAAATTTATCAATAGTAAATATTGATTCTAATACTAGGCTCCTGCTTGTTCATATAATAAACTCAGATGCTTTTTCATTAAGTGAGGGACGTGGGTATGGTTTATATGAAAAGATTGAAGAAGTTAACTATCGTGCTTTTGACCTATCATTTTTGGGTTAGCTGTATTATTTCTTCCCTGGTTCCAGGGGCCTGTTACGCGAATCTCGAGCCAGATGTGGTCGCTGAATCGCAAAAAATGGGAACAGTTGTGAGCCTCCGTGCGAGCACACAACTCCAAACAAGAGAGTTCCAACCACCAGGTAGAATTCTTTATAAGTATTTTGATCCTGATTTAAATGCCTTTTACCTTGTTTATGGGGGAGCGATAGATAATGAGCTGGACTATTTTGTGCCAGGAAACCCCGTATTGATTCAAAACCTCTGGTTCATTGCACGAGATATCATTGCTAGTCAAATTGGAGTCGTATCTCCAACAAGGAGTGATGCACCTGAAACGGCTTTTTGGGCAAACTCAGCCTGTACAGTTCAAGATTTATTTAGCGCTGCCACAAGAAACGTTAATGGCTTTATGGCAAAATTTCGCAATATTGCTTCCCAAGTCCCAGGCGCACGAGTTTCATTTGGACCAGGAGATCAATTTGCACAAAAATCACTTGAAAGTCTTACCCGCAAAATCAACCAGATGATTGATGAAGGCGTTGAGTTCCCAGTTAAAAAGGTCAACGATGCCTTAAGGGGGACGATCATTATTGACTCGCCAGGTGGTGTGGCGCAAGTTATCCCAATTTTAAATCGAAATTTTCCGAACAATGCTATCATTTTTAGCAATAAGTTTGCTCAAACGTATGCGTCAGGGTATGTAGGAATACACGGAAGCGTATTATACATTAATGGAAACGATGCCATTATTGCAGAAATGCAAATACATTTATCAAACATCATGGATGGCACCGCAAACTGCCCCAAAGAGTTTACGCATGGAATTTATGAGAAAACACGGCTCATTTCTTTGAACCCAACACCTGATGAGCAAGTACTGCTTGCTAAGGGTAACAGCGCACAGCAAATCGTGTATTTGTTTGGGATGAATCGGACACTTGAAGGTATAATTCCCCAACAGGATGATGATGGCGATAGCTTCTTAGCTGTGCAAGCACAACAACAGACCCCACAAAATCAAACTTATGATTATTACTATGTTTCTGGGTTTTTAGTCAGAGCGCAACAAAACGATACCTTAAGTGAAAAATTGGGTGACTACTTCGGAAATGCACTCCCAAATATGGATGTATTTAAGGCCAATCAATCTGCCTGGCAAGCTGTTACTGACCCGGTTGATCAGCTTGAGTTGTATAATTTAATCCAACAAGAGGGGGACCTTCTCACACTTAATGCAACAAATTATATTTTGGACCGATTAAATACCACCTTTCCATGTAACACTCCTTCAGGCAATAGTAACAACAACCATTTAGCTGCTATTTTAGGAGGGTCAATTGGAGGAAGCATTGGTCTGTGTTTAATCTCACTTTGTGGCTATTACATGGTCAAAGGCAGCGGCGGAGGTGGGAGCTCTGCCCCATTTCTGCCCCGTTAATATATACATGACTGAGCGACACTCATATTAGTTAATATTACTATTTTATTGATGGAAGAAGTAAGATGTCATTGGTTGAGTTAAAGGTAAGGCAATGAGGAAAAAAATTTAAGTGTTACTACTTAACGATGAAAATATGTTTAACCGTCATAAACATCTTTTCGATGCTGAATGGCGGAAATGATGATCTCTCGGGTATGCGTTTTAATCTTGTAGATAATGCGATAATTACCTACTCGAAGACGGCGGTGGCCCTGCAAGCTGTATTGAAGAGGCTTTCCAAATCCAATTGGATCAAAAACCAGCTTTTCGTCAATAGCTTTCTTAACTTGCAGCTTCATGGCTTTATCAAGAGCAAGAATATCTTCGTGCTGTACCACAGGCAGATAGGCAATTTTCCAAAGAGGATTATTTCCAGGCATCTTCGTGGGATACCAGTGGAGCTTGGTTTGACTTTTCCCTTTCTTCAGCAAGAGCCGAAAAGTAAATATCTTCCCTCCGCTCAAGAGCTTCAATAATCAGTGCTTTCGCTATATTGGAAATGGGCTTGTTCTCAGCTTCAGCAAGCTGGGATAAAAGGGTTAATGTGCTTTCTTCAAACGTAATATTTAATCGTGGTTTTTTTGTGGGCATGTGGCGATGTGGCGCCTGCAATTTTTGTTTATTACAAATGTGCCGCTTTTGTGCCACCTATGTCAAAACATTTTTTATTTGGCCCGAACTGGAGCGTTGCCCTTCTTCCTCAATTCCACACATGCTTCGGGGCGAAGGACACCAGAGCCCATAGCCATTTTGGTGACTGGGTGGGGGTGAGTGAGATGTCTGTTTCTAGTGATCGATTATAAAAATTATGGCAAATTATGGGATTTTATAATGCTTGGAATAAGAGCCAGAATCGGTAAAGGTGGCAGAATTGTTATTCCCGCTGAATATCGTCGTGAACTTCAACTGGAAACAGGGGAAGAAATCATTCTTTATCTTGAAAACGGGGAACTTAGTGCATTTACCCTCAAGCATGCTATTAAACAGGCACAATCCATAGTTAAAAAACACAACCCGAAAAATAGAGTGCTCACTCATGAGCTTAAAGAGCTCCGGCAAAACGAAGAGCTTTAGTATGAATCAATTCTTAAGTCAAGCATAGTCCAGCGGTACCCAAGTGAGCTGCTCATGCCCAGTGACAAAAAAGTTATAGCTCATCCTTCCGGGTATTTTGAGGTGTACTTTGGTCTGAGGATTTTGTTTCATCAGTAGCTGTTGAAGGAGCTACTTGGGCTGAAATTTCAGATTTATCGGAAGGGTTTGCGGATTGTGTGCGTGCGTCACTAATATTTGGGAAGAGCATTTTCTTCGCAAACTTGATGAATGCCCGAGCTTCGGCGGCATTTTCGGGAGTATCAAATGAAGAAATCTCAGAATCAGGGATGAGCCTTTGGAGAGTTTCTTGATTTTCTGGTAAAACAACCCATTGGATCATTTGGTTATAAAACTCAACAGAGCCTTTATGAAAAACGAAGATTTCGATGACGTCCTGCAAGGTTGTGCTTTCGTGCTTTAGGAGCGTTTCAAAAGCTTGCTTTCCTTTTACTAGGTCTGTTGTGTGCATTAGATATGACCGCAGACCATCGGTAAAAATAGGTGTTGGTATGGTTGTAGTTAGGGTATCGATAGAATATTGCCCGTTGAAAATGATATTTAAGGCTATTTCTCTTTGGGTGGCATTTGGTGAAATAGCGGCAATAAGGCCCAATGATTCAAAATAGGAACCCAAGGCTTTTTGTTGGACTGAAAGTGGCAAGTACCCTTCGCGGCCAAACATTTTGGTGCGTTGCGCAAGATAGTTGGAATGAAAAATGCTAAATGCCATTGTCCTCGTTTCGTCATATGGGCATACAGCCGTAATAATGCTGATGAGGGGTAAATCGCCTCTATTTTCTAATAGCCCAAGTGCTTGTGTTCGTAAGAGGGCCGATGGTGCGCATAGAGCAATAGCCCCTAAAACATCACCAGGTATAGATGTGCCGTTGATGAGACTTAAGGCCACATCATTGCGTCTGTTTTCATCTCGTGCGGCACATAAATCAAAAATTCGATAATCGCCAGTTAGTTTTTGGATATTTGCAATAAAGTCAGGGGTCAATGCTTCGGGGGATATAAGATTAGCAAAGGCTGACATCATGCTAAAATCATGAGTTTTGTCCGTAAATTGACTCGGGGTTAGTTTGGCAAATTCAGTATAAAAATCATCGCGAACAAAATAGTCACTTTCTCTAATTTGCGCCTGTCCTTTAACTGCACAAAAAATGGTCATCAGACATAAGGCTGACTTTAAAGTTGTCTTTGCCATAAATTAAGCCTCCGAGAAAAATACACCAAAATAACCTATTTGGTGATTATAGATCGAAAGCTTTAACAAATTATCAACAAAAGATTAACGGCTCAGAAAAATATCTTAATTATTCTGGGCGTTTTGCTTGGTTTTTAAAAAAATGTTTGCGACACAAAGAAATGTACCGTTCATTGCCACCAATCTCAACTTGCTCACCTTCCCATACGGCATTTCCATGGCTATCAATTCGCTGATTCATGGTGGCTTTGCTGCCGCAGTGACAAATTGTTTTGATTTCAATAAGCTCTTCTGCCCAAGCAAGTAAGTATCTGCTTGCTTCAAATGGTTCTCCAAGAAAATCAGATCGAAGGCCATAAGCTAAAACTGGCAGGCGTAATTCATCTACGATTTGTGTGAGCTGCTTAACATGTTCTTTTGTCATAAAGTGAGCTTCATCTATCATCACGCAGCAAATTTGATGCGTGTTGTTTTGAAGCTGCTCTTTGACATGGGTAAGGAAATTAAATGTGGGGCCAAAGGGAGTGGCATTTGCAGAAAGGCCAATGCGAGAGGCAATAACGCCTACTTGGGAGCGGTTGTCAATTTCAGGTGTGAATAACAGTGCGGTCATTCCTCGTTCCTGGTAGTTGAATGCTGCTTGAAGCAAAATAGTTGACTTGCCTGCGTTCATAGCAGAATAGTAAAATCTCAGCTTTGCCATTTGACGCTTCTTTCCTCCGATTTTAAGCGGGTAATGGGTATACCCTAAACGCTCACTTTATAGTTAGTTCATAACCAAAAACGAACTTTTAATCCATTATAAAAGCATGAAGATCGCTCTCGTATCGCCAATCTGAAATCTATGAAGTGGTGTTACGAGAGATTGGTACGTCATACGGGTGAATTTTTAGGCGTTAAATCACAAATTTAGTGTTGTGCCGTATGTCAGGGTTTGCAGTAGGCGCTTGTATATAAACAAAGATCGTATTGCGAAGACGAGAATTGCCCAAAGTTAAAATAATTGAATAGCCAACATTTCCCTCACCTCACATACAAAAAATGAGTTTAAAAATATACTCAGCCCAATAAATTTACGAAAATAGCCAAATGTCCAATCGTTAACGTGCGAGAATTTGTAGCTTGGTTAGGATGGATTGCTCATGTGAAACCTCCAATGTTTGACATTAAAACTCAACGAGAATTAACTTTCTCTTAATTATTACATCAAAGCGTAGAATTTTTCCAGGAAGATTTTTATAGGTCTGTTCGATATCGTGCCTTGTTATTTTAGTGGATCTGATGCATAAAAATTAAAATTGCAAGAGTCCTGTATGGTTGAGATAATATTACTGATTGCTGCTGGTTACTTTTTTTACCAACTGTTTAGAACTCTTGGTCAAAGGCCGCAGAATGCTCGTGATGGCAGCAAGCCAAACCCTCTTGATGTTGTGGTAAAAAGAACACCTAAGGAACCCCAGAAAGCCTCAGGCGATATTAAAACGAATGAGGCTATGGGAGATTGGGTCGTCGCTAACCAAAATCAACTGGCCAAAATTAAGGAGGCTTACCCTAATTTTGATGGGGGCCGGTTTGTGCAAGGCGTGATCATTGCGTTTGAAATGATCACAAAAGCATACTGTGTTGGAGATATTAAAACACTAGAAATGCTATTGTTGCCTAAGCTTTTCCACTCCTTTGAAAAAGCTATAAAAGACCGAGAAAAACAAGGCGTTCAAGAGGTTTTAGATTCTCTCAAGGTTAATGACATTAACGTGCAAAATATTCGTTTTCGTAAAACCGTTGTGAGTGTTGATGTGGCTATCTCTTCAACACAAAGGAGAGAATTGCTGGACAGTCAGGGGCGGTATTTGGATATTGATCAGCCGCAGGACCTTATCAAAGATTTATGGAGTTTTACAAAGGATATGGCATCTGAGGATCCAACCTGGTTTTTGACAGATGCTCGCATTGAGGAAGAATAAAGATGTGTTTGTTCAAAAGAGCAACCGCTGCCTATCTTAATGCCTTGGTACTCAATGTTGTTTTTTTGACGCTGATCATTGTTTTGGGGGGATGCCAAAAAATGATTGTAAAGCACCCCAGTCTTTCTGGCCCAATGCCTTTGACAGCATTGCCAGGTTGGGCTCAAGATGATTTGGCGGATTATTCGATGGCTTTGAGGCATTCGTGCCATGCTAATTCTACAGCTGAGCTAAGATTGCCTCATACACCAAGTGTTCCCATGACTTCTTTTGACCATCAGCAGTTATGCAATTTTGCTATGATGGAGCATGACCCTGTCTTGTTTAAAAAAGCATTAGAGGCTCACTTTGAAGCTTATTTGATTTTAGATGCTGAGGGCAGTTCTCAGGGATTATTTACGGGCTACTTTGAGCCGGAAATCAAAGGTTCATATAAACGTACCCGTCATTATTCCGTTCCGGTCTATGCTAAGCCTGGGGACTTAATCATAAAGGAAGATCTGGATAATGGCCGTAAAAGAAGGGTCATAGGGCGTTTGTCGCAAGGAAAATGGCAGCCATTTTGGACGCGTGAACAAATCGTGAGTGGGGTCATTCAGCCTAAACCAGAGATTCTAGCCTGGGTTCATGACCCAATTGACCTATTCTTCTTACATATCCAAGGGTCTGGCATCATTACTTACCCAGATGGGAGTAAGCAGGCAGTGGGGTATGACGGTACGAATGGTCATGCTTACTATGCCATAGGTCTTGAGCTCATCAAAATGGGTGAGTTAGCAAAGGAGGCTGTTTCAATGCAGTCGATCAAGGCTTGGCTTAAAAAGCACCCTGATCAAGCTCATGCCATCATGAATTTGAATCCTTCATATGTCTTTTTAAGGTTTGTAGACAATCCATTTGGTCCGATAGGGTCTCAAGGTGTGCCGCTGACCCCTTTAAGATCCGTTGCCGTTGATCGGAAATACTATCCTATGGGCTTGCCTCTTTGGTTAGATACAACTGACCCGGATGGGCGACCTTTCAAGCGATTAATGGTAGCACAAGATACGGGTGGTGCGATTAAGGGTGTCGTTCGGGGGGATGTATTTTGGGGCCATGGTGAGATGGCGTATGATCAGGCGGGTCGTATGAAAGCTAGTGGGCAGTTATATGTCATTCTTCCGAGGAAATAAGCGGTAATTTTACTAGCCAATTCTTTATTGGAGAATTTTTTCAAGAGTACTTGCATTTTTATCTATGATATATTCTATAATAATATTTAATTAAAAAAATAATAAAATTTGAGACAATTTTGAATTAATGGCGCAAAGTTGCTGAGATCTTTTGGAGATAAATAGTCCAAATTATCTAAAAATTAATGGTCTCGCATATAAGATTTGGATAAGGAATAAAGAGTTAAGAAAAACCATGAAAAATAGCAAAGCACCCCCGAATCCTTTTTGGCAACCGGTGAAACGAGTCATTACTCTTGTTAAACAGTGGTCAAACCGCCCTAAGGCAAGCAACGCCTCAAAATTAAAAGACTCAACGATCTCTTCTTATAAAAAAGTGAGCGATGTGATCCCGCAAGCAAAGGCTTTTGCTAAGGATTTGAATGTTTCTAAACTAAGAAAAATTGCAAACCCAAAGAACTTGTCGCGTCGAGGGTGGATCGTCGTGATTAGCATTCTCGCGCTGCTAATTGTGGCACTTATCGCTTGGCGATTGCTCAAAGGTCCTCAGCATCCGTATATGACGGGCGTCGATATGAGTAATTTTGACCCAAGGCCAACGGTCGAATCAGATGTGGCTACACAACATGCTTTAACACGTAGAATCAAAACAGTAGGAACCCTTAAAGCGACTGATTCTGCCGTTATGAAGTCAGAGGTGGCTGGCGTGATGTCAAAAATTTTCTTAACGGATGGCTCTCCAGTTAAGAAGGGTGATGTTTTGATGCAGCTCGATGATGCGATGCAAATGGCGCAATATAATGCCCGCGTATCAGAATACAGGGCGGCTAAGGCCGAGTATGAGCGTCATAAGGAGTTGTTTAAGCACAAGATCGTTCCAGAGCAACAGCTTGAGCAGGCGCAAACTAAAATGGAAGTAGCGCGTGCTCAGATGACGATTGAAAATGTAAGAGTTGCGCAATTTAAGATCAAAGCACCATTTGATGGGATTGTGGGCTTAAGAGATGTTTCTGTGGGGACGTATGTGCAGCCAGCGCAAGAGCTTATTACCGTTGTTAATCTTAATCCAATCAAAGTAGATTTTAAGGTCCCTGAGGCTTACCTAAAGCATCTAGCTCTTGGGCAGCAAGCAACTGTTAATGTGGATGGGTTTGAAGGTGTCAATTTTAACGCGTCTATTGATGCTATTGATCCAAAAGTTGACCCTACTGGGCATAGTATCCATATCCGTGCGAGCATCGAGAATATAGATGCGCAATTGAGGCCCGGTATGTTTGCCAACGTAGAGTTAACCTTGGGTGAACAGATGGATGCTTTGATGGTTCCTGAGTCAGCTATCGATCGAAGTGGGACTGATGAATTTGTTTTCGTCTTAAGAGATATTCGTGGGGAGAAGGTTGTCATACGGACCGTTATTACGACTGGCCTTAGGGAAAATGGCATGGTAGAGGTTTTGGATGGATTGACCCCAGGAAATGAAATTGTTACCGCAGGTCACATTAAGATCCGCGATGGGTACCAAGTTCGCGTGACAAATAAAGTTCAAACAGCTAGCCCTGATACGACTAAAGACGCAGAATCAAATCAAAGCAGCAAAAACAAACATGAGCATTAAATAGTAAGGGATTCCTAAGTTATGCGGCTTTCAGAAATTTGTGTTCAGCGTCCGGTTCTCTCAACGGTACTTTCACTGGTGCTGGTTATCTTGGGATTGGTTACTTGGAAGCAACTCCAATTGAGCCAATATCCACAAATTGAGCAACCTATTATCAGCGTGACTACGACCTATTCAGGTGCGAGTCCGGAAATTATGGAAACGCAAGTAACACGCATCATGGAAAATGCTTTTGCGGGCATTGAAGGCATTGATTTTATGGACTCCAGCAGTGAGCCCGAGACGACAAAAATTAACATCCATTTTCGTAGTACCCGTAACATTGAAGAAGCTGCGAATGATGTTAGAGATCGTTTAGGGCGCTTGACGCTTCCTCCTGAATCCGATAGGCCGACAGTATCTAAAACTGATGCTGATGCAATGCCAATTATCTTTTTGGCACTCTCCAGTAAAACCACACCAACCGCTCAGCTTAATGATTATGCCACACGTTTTTTACAGCATCAGCTTGAATCTATTTCAGGCGTGGCAAGTGTGCAGATCAATGGTGGCGGTGTCTATCAAATGCACATTTATTTGGATCCATTAAAGATGGCGGCTTACAGTGTAACGCCGGCCGATGTTTCGCAAGCTATTCGTAGGCAAAACCTAGAAAAGCCAGGTGGTAGGTTGGTAAGCCAAGATAAGGAATTTCTTGTGGTTACTGAAGGGCGCTTGACTAATCCTGAACAATTTAACCGGCTGGTTATTCATGAAAGAGAAGGACACTTGGTCCGTTTGAAGGATATTGGCTTTGCGGCGCTCACGGCTAAGGAAGATCGCGTTAAATCACGGTTTAACGGAGAATCAACGGTGGGTATTGGCATTGTGAAACAGTCCATTGCTAACCCTATTGAGATTTCAAAACAATTAGAAGAAATGTTGGTGGAAATCCGCAAGAACCTCCCCACTGATACCACTATTGACGTTGCGTATGATCGAACGGTATTTATCGAGCGTTCTATCAGTCAGGTTTATGATACCATATGGGAAGCTACCATTTTGGTGGTCTTTGTTATTTTCATTTTCTTGGGATCTATGCGTGCATCATTGGTTCCTTTGGTTACCATTCCAGTTTCGTTGATTGGTGCCTTTACCATCATTTATATCCTTGGCTTTTCGATTAATACGCTAACGTTACTGGCTATGGTGTTGGCGATAGGCTTGGTGGTTGATGATGCCATTGTTGTTCTAGAGAACGTGCATCGGTACATTGAAAAAGGCATGAAGCCATTTCAAGCGGCTATTGTGGGTGTCAAGGAAATTAGTTTTGCCGTTATCGCCATGACACTAACACTGGCTGCGGTTTATGCGCCCATTGCGTTATCTACTGGAATGACAGGGAAATTGTTTACGGAGTTTGCCTTAACACTGGCTGGTGCCGTTATTATTTCTGGTTTTATCGCACTGACTCTTTCGCCTATGATGTGTTCAAAATTGCTTTCGCCGCATCAGGGAAAGTTTGCTCGATTTATCGAGCAATATCATCGTGCCATTGAAGCTTCCTATCAAAAATCATTGGCGTTTGCGATCGAGCATCGTCAAAAAACCATCCTTATCGGAGTGATCATTGCTGCTTTAGGTGGAGTGATTGGAAAGTTTATGCCATCAGAGCTTTTGCCGCCAGAAGATCAAAGTGTTGTTTACGCTCGGGCTTCAACACCCGTTGGCATCACAATGGAATATCTAGATCGGTACATGCTTCAAATGGAAGAGATAGCTAAGAGCAATCCCGAGGTGACGGCGGTTTATTCATTGTTGAATCTGCCCTCTGCGTATGCGCGTATCGTTCTAAAGCCATGGGAAGGGCGCAAACGATCTTCTCATGAAATAGCTAACGTGCTTAGGCTTCAGTTTGCGCCTATCACGGGAGCCACTATCATGGTTAATAATCCTAAATCTTTAGGTGGTGTGGGTGGCGGTGATGGCTCTGGGGTAAGTTTCGTGATTCAAACCAGTCGAACTTTTGACGAGCTAAAGGACATAAAAGAGCGCTTTACGATGGCTCTTCTTAAAAAGCGTGGGCTTTTAAATCTTCAAGATACTCTAGGTATGGATGGGCAGGATTTTACGGTTTCCATCGATCGTGACCGTGCTGCTGCTTTAAATGTGGATATTGGAACCATTGGAGAAACGGTGGACGCCTTGATCAGTGGTCGGCGTGTTTCCCAATTTAGGCGCGATGGCAAGGAATATGACGTCAGGATTGAGTTAGAAGACCAAAACCGTCGTAATCCGGGTGACATTAACAACATATTTGTACGGGCAGATAAAACGAATGTTATGGTTCCTTTGGAAGATTTAGTGACAATCAAAGGAAGATCCGCAGCCACACAGCTCAGCCATTTTAACCAAATGCGTGCAGTCACTATGATGGGTGATTTGGCCCCTGGGGCAAATTTAGGGCAGGTGGTTAAGGATATTGAAGATGTGGCTGAGGAAATCTTGCCAAAAGGCATGAAAATTGATTATGCGGGTGAAACGCGGCGGTTTATCCAAGAGGCTAAAAGCTTGATCTTGATTTTTGGATTGGCTCTTGCCTTCATCTATCTGGTGATGGCGGCTCAGTTTGAAAGTTTTGTGGATCCACTAATCATCATGTTTAGTGTGCCTTTATCGATAACAGGCGGTTTGTTCTTGCTGATTATGTTTGGGGGAACGTTTAATTTGTTTAGCCAAATAGGCCTGGTAACACTCATTGGGTTGATCACAAAGCATGGTATTTTGATTGTGGACTTTGCTAATAATTTGCGTGATCAGGGTAAAAGTGCCACCGAAGCTGCTCAAGAGGGGGCGCGATTACGATTAAGGCCCATTTTGATGACAACACTTGCTATGGTTCTTGGTGCGATCCCATTGGCTTTTGCTAGTGGTGCGGGTGCTGAGAGCCGTCAACAAATCGGCTTGGTAATTGTGGGGGGGATGAGTTTTGGCACTCTTTTCACCCTATATATAGTCCCATGTATTTATACATACCTAAGTCGTAGTCGTAAAAAAGCATAAAACGAGTCCATTTGTGTTATTTAATCGTCATCGCCGAAATCTTCATTTAGCGCGCGCTCACTATATGCAGGTGAAGCATAATAATAACGTCCTTATTTCGCCTTTGATTATGGAGTTGCAAGAAAGATTGATCGATATCCGTGTGCCTTTTCAGACAGGCCTCTGGCATGGTCAAAAATTTATCAATGAAGGTGGCAGTTTTGTTAATGGTCAACTGATTTTTTGCGATGATGCTGACATTGATTGTTTGGTGCAATCTGTCGACTTGGCTGTTAGTTTTCTAAAGATGCATTGGCTTGAAAATATACCTGGCTATTTAGATTTGATGCACACAAAGCTTGGGGAAAATGGACTGTTTTTAGGCGTTATGTGGGGTGGAGAAACGCTTTTTGAACTGAGAGATGCTCTAATCCAAACAGAAGCACAAGTTTGGGGGAGTGGTTCAGCGCGGGTGGCGCCAATGGTGAGTGCTCACGACATGGCTGCCTTAATGCAAAAGTCACCGTTTTATGAACCTGTGGTTGATGTTATGACCTTTACCGTTACTTACAATCACCTAGCTGATTTAGTGCGTGACCTAAGGATTATGGGTGAAACAGAGGCTTTGATGACTCGCAATCCTCGTTATTGTGGCAAAGCATTTTGGCGCGAAGCGGAGCAGTATTTGTTAGGCCAATATAAGGTCGTGGGCAACGAGCAACGTTTCAAGATTACATTTCAAGCGCTATTTATGCTGGGATGGAAAAAACCTACTCGAGCGTTTTAATGCTAGTGGCTTCGAGCCCTTTAGGGCCGCGTATCGTGATAACCTCAAGTTTAGTGCCGGGTAGGATTCCGAGTAAGTTGGCTCGTTGAAAAATTGTCGCATGAATGAAAATTTCTTCCGTGCCATCTTCTGGCACAACGAAGCCAAAGCCTTTGACTCGATTAAACCATTTAAGTTTTCCAATAATATTAAAGGTTTGCGCGTTATGCGTGGTATTGTTGCCATCTTCAAAAGCAATCACTCGTTTGACTTGAAGGCCGCTAGGGGTTTCGTTGGTTTCGAACTGTAGTTTGTCGCCAGGCCTTAAATTTCGAATGTTAGCTGCGTCTAGGGCAGAGAAATGAATGAGGATGTCATTCTGGCAGTCTGTGGAGGTAATGAAGCCGTAACCTTTCTTGTAGGAATACCATTTCACAATACCACTTTGAATTTGGTTACCGTCAGTGCTTTTAACAGTCATCAATTATCCCTTAAATTTCTTTGTACTCAATTTAAAAAAACTTTACCAATTGGCATTTGGCGTGTATCACAGGTAAGTGATGTTACTGACTTTGCCACAAGTTAGGTAAAGGTTCGGTAAAAACGGTTTTATTTTCCCGCAATATTGCGGCTTGGCTAATTTGGAGTAATCGCACATGTCCACCAAAAAGCACACAATTACACTCATTCCAGGAGATGGAATTGGACCAGAAGTTATTAGCGCGACACGACGTATCATTGACGCTGCTGGAGCTAGTATCGAATGGGAGCTGTGTGAGGCGGGTGCGGAGGTCTTTAAAAAAGGTTTATCCTCTGGAGTGCCAACTGAAACTATCGACTCGATTAAACGTAACAAAGTGGCTTTAAAAGGTCCACTAGAAACGCCTATAGGTTATGGTGAGAAAAGCGCGAATGTTACTTTAAGAAAGCTATTTGAAACATATGGCAACATCCGTCCTGTGCGACAATTTGTGGGTGTTCCTTCTCAATACGCTTCACGTAATATTGATCTAGTAATTGTCCGTGAAAATGTTGAAGATTTGTATGCTGGTATTGAGTATATGCAGACACCAGGTGTTGCTCAGTGCTTGAAAGTTATTACACGCAAAGGTTGTGAGAAGATTATCCGCCTTGCGTTTGAATTTGCCCGCTCAGAAGGGCGCAAAAGGGTTACTTGTGCGACTAAAGCTAACATCATGAAATTTACGGAAGGTTTCATGAAGAAAACTTTTGAAGATATTGCCCCAGAATATCCTGATATTGCATCGGATCATGTGATCATCGATAACTGCGCTCATCAGCTAGTGCGCCGTCCTGAGCAGTTTGATGTGATTGTGACGACCAATATGAATGGTGACATTATCAGTGACCTTGGGTCGGCTTTGATCGGCGGGCTTGGCTTTGCGCCTGGTGCCAATATTGGTAATGAAGTATCTATTTTTGAGGCGGTACACGGATCAGCGCCAAAGTATGCTGGTAAAAACATCATTAATCCAACGGCTGTTCTTATGTCAGGTGTTATGATGTTAAGGCATATTGGTGCGTTTGATATTGCTGATAAAGTTGAGCATGCTGTTTGTGTTACATTCGAAGAGGGTAAACATCCATTAAGAGATATGGTTGGTAATGAGGGTTCGGTGAGCACCACAGCTTTTACAGATGCGGTTATAGCGAATTTAGGTCGCACATCAACAACATGGAATCCAAAGCCATTCAAACCCATCAATCTTCCTCAGGTAAGCGGGCGTCCTGATTTTGTTCAGGCGAAAGAAGAAAGACTTTTTGGTGTCGATATTTTCGTTGAGTCAGGCTTATCGGCTAAAGAATTCGGTGATAGTTTATCAGCCCTGGCTGAGGTTACAGTTTTGAAACTTAAGATGGTATCCAACCGTGGAGTTATGGTGTACCCATCAGTGGGCGTAACTCCAGATATCGTTGATCATAATCGTTGCCGTTTTATCCTAAAGGATGAAAATTATGCTTTGAAGGATGAGGATATCTTTAACCTCCTCAATCAAATTGCTAGTAAACATAAATGGATGCACGTCGAGAAATTAAAGATCATTGATGGTGTCCCAGGGTTTACCAAAGCTCAAGGTGAGGATTAAGCGTTCTATTTAAAGTTAGATTTATAGCCATGAAATCTGTAGTCTCGGCTTGTGTGACTGCCGCAATGGTAATTTGGGGCGCTACGGTTAGTGCTGAGGATGCAAGAAAAAAATCGGCGTTTAGTCTTCTTAAAGAAAAATTTGGAGCTACTTATGAAGATCAAGGTCTTCCTGAAGGGCAGTTATTATTGACATTGCGTCATCATGATGACGCTTTGCCTTATAGCTTTCGTACTACGAAAAGTGAGCTTAACGGGCCTGTTAATAACACAAAAGGCCTTAACCAAATTAGAATGGCTGGATGTGCTCAGTTTTCGGTCGCTCAATTGAGCGCTATGCTCCAAAAGCTGCAAGAAGATTTCCCTGGATCTAAGCCGTCAGATGTTTATGTTTTTGACCTTCGAGAGGAAAGCCACGGTTTTATTCAAGGAGTGCCATTGGACTGGTACCTGACTGGGGCAAACGCTGCTAATAAGGGGATAACCCAGAAGGATCTTCTACTGAAAGAGGATCAAATGTTAGCTGAACTAAAAGCGTCACGATTAGTGTGCTTGCTTGATTACAGTTATAGAAAAGGCAATTTTGAATATTATTATCTATCGCCTCATGGGATAGCATCCGAAAAAGAGGTTGTTGAGAAGGCAGGCGCGCACTATGTCCGCATACCTGTTACCGACCATTTATATCCAGAGCCAAGAGATATTGACCTATTTATCAATCAGTTAAAAATGCTGCCAAATGATGCTATTCTTGTGTTTCATTGCCGAGGAGGGTGGGGAAGAACATCAACGTTTATGGTTTTGGCTGATATTTGGTATAATCATCATCAAGCTTCTGCTAAAGAAATTGTCAACCGTCAGGGCGCTTTGCCAAATGCATTTAACTTACATCACTCGCATCTTTTAAAGCCTCAGTGGAAAGTATTGGCAGCTGTAGAACGGCTTTATTTCATTCGTATATTCTATAGTTTTGTGCACGAGGGGTTTGCCGCCAAGGGAGAATCGTTCGAGGATTATTTCAAAACGCATCATCCATCTTTAACAAAAGAGCGAAACCAGTGACCGAATTTGGTCACCGGTTTTAGTTTGCGAAGTTTAACGTGGTTAACGAGCGGCTAAGATTGCCTCTGCTTCCCTAGGATCATGGCGAACGTGAGGGGCTTTGAGAGCTGTAATTGTTTTAACCAGCTCATCGATGTCGCTTGAGTGAAGACGGATCATTTCTTGCCCCATCTTTTTTAAGCCTTCAATATGTGAGCGTGAGGTTTCATCCATTGGCTCCTGCTCGGGTGTTAAAGGCACTTGAAAGCGATAGTATTTGTTGGATGTGTGGGTACGTGTTTCTGGGTGCAGGTACTGCATCATTTTATCATTCATTACGCTTACGCCGTTAAGCATTAGGTTAACGATGGGTGAGACCCAAAATAAGGCGCCTCCGTCTCTAATGCTTTTTCTTTCCAAACTCTGGCGAGAGTCGCCTGTGCCAATTGATACAACAATGAATTTGTCAGCATCTGGAAAATCAGTATGCGCAATGCTGTACCCAAGTAGTGCAGGATTGTTGGCTATAACGCCACCATCAATCAGATGTAATGGGGCAACTTTGTTATTATCTGCAATACTATATATTTCTGCTGGTGAAAAGTACGTTGGGGCGGCTGATGTAGCTCTTGCTGCATCACGCATAAAGAAGTTGTCGTTTGCATTCAAGCTAGCCTTCTCAGAAGAAAAGACATACGGCAAAGCACGCTCCATGTCGTAACTTGTTACCGCTACTTTTGTGCGGGTTTGATTTAGGGTCTGATTGCCAAATTTTTCCAGCAATAAGCGCTCTAGTCCCTCATGGTTGTACCTTGAGCGGAATATGCCTTTGCGGAATAAAGAGGACTCAAAAATGACGTTCCCTTTGGTTTCGTAGAGTTCTAAAAGGTCATCAACATTATAAATTGGCGTGCCATCAGGATTTGCTGCTGATAAACCCAATGCGATGATGCCCCCTGTGGATGTGCCTGCAATTTCATCGAACGCTGATGAGATAGGCATACCGATACGGGTTTCTATTTCTTTTAACAACATAGCGGAGATGATTCCTCTAATACCTCCACCATCAATGGACAAAACAGTCACAGTTCTTCCTTCAGCCTGACTCGTGAAAGTAAGGATAATGAAGAGAAAAAATGGTGTGAGAGTTTTTTTTATATAGTTGGTGCTCATATTTGTCCTCCCGTTGTAATACTTATTCTATGGAGGGATCCTTTGATAATGGTTAATTTATGAGCTATTTTTCGTCTATTACTAGCTAGTTTTTGCTATAATAAATAATAAATTTAAGTAAATAACGGCCGTGAATGGATAGATATTTCCATGAGCGTTCCATATTTGGGTAATAAGAAGTAACTATTGGATTAAATTAAGTAAAAATTTCCGATAAGTTTTTCTATTTAAAATATAGCTTGTTCAGCTCTTGAAAACTAACATCGCCTTTCTTACATGAGATCTTGTGTGATGAAAGGAATATAAATATGTCAAACCCGCAATCAACTGGATTATTGTCAAGAATTTACAATGACGCGTTAACACTTTTGCGCCAATCTAAAGAATATGTACACGAGTACGGTCAAATGGATTTTATGAGTGTAAATGTTGAAAATGGCTTGGCGCTTGCTTCAGAGACGTCTCGCATTACATCAAGATTGACACAAATTGTTGCGTGGTATTTGACTCAAGAGGCGTATCTAAAGGGTGAGATTGGCCTTAATGAGGCCAGGTCTGAAGAGTACAAAATTGAATTGCTTGACAACATGCTGGATGATCAAGGTGAGCTTAATCCCGTAATGCCTGAAACGCTCAAGTATTTACTAAAATCAAGTCGAAATCTGTATGTGAGAGTGGCACGCCTTGACGATTTATTTAGAAGAAACACCACACACGCTGGGCTAAATTGAAAAAGGCTATTATAATTTAGTCGCGGCTTGAAGCATTTGAATAACGGTCTGTTTATTCTTGTAAATAGGCCCATCCAATGCAGAATCATTGGCTTCCTTGAGTAGATATTGGATTGCTTCGATCTGTTCAACCGTATTGAAGTTGGATAAAATCTTAATGGCTTTATCGTAGTATTCTAAATAATTTTGGGCTTTGCCGCTGCTGTTTTTGATGCGTGGCATTAGTTCAATTTCAGTTGCAAGGGCTTTAAATGTAGCGGCAATGTTTTCAGTCGAGATATTGCCTTTTGGATCTGCTGTGAGCGCATTAGCTGAAACATTGCGCGTTATTAAGCTTAGTTTTTTACTTAAGGTATCCAGTTTGTTGGTGTAGCTAATTTGCATTTTCTTCAAACAAAGAACCACCTTTTTAAGTTCGTCTATTCGCTTTTGAAAATCTTGAGGGGATTTAATTGCTTTGAGATTATTGATTTCTTCTTCGAGGACTGCAGTTGTTTGATCATAATAACAGTTTGTTGGGCAGAGGCTGCTCAAATCCCTCGTGGGTGTGGATCCACATTGGCTCAAATCTTTGTTGTTTGGTTGTTTCTTTTTTAGAAGTTTACCAAACTCAAATGGGTCAGCCTTTTGGATCTGTTGATCCATTGTAGGAGTATTTGAAGTGGTGGGGGCTGCGTTAGCATTGAAAATGCACGAGCTCACACCTAATGAAAATAGCAGAAGCCATCTTAAATAGATTGTCTGATAAAGGTTCATTTCGATTCTCCTGTTTATCACAAACAAGATTCTGGGGCAAAAATGTTAAAAAACTGCTACCAGTACCTATAAAGTATATGTGAAAAGCAAATTTAACGAACCACAGACGACCATTTTACTAAGCATGACAAGCTAATGGTTATCTTGGGAGTTTAATTCGTTGTTAATGGATAGTTCTTGGTTATGCGTAGAATCTGATGAAAGCTTTTCTTGTGGTATGCTGATCAAGACTAGGCTAGGGAGTAACACACAAAATAAACTATATATGAGCAATGGAGCTTTCATGATATTCACCATAAATGTAGGTTGACCTATTACAGCTATCAAAAAAAAGTTAATTTTCTCTTAATTACCATCTTTAGCGATTGAATCTGCTCGTATTTTTTTGGATTTACATGTTTCGCCATAAACTTCTATAGCGAGAATTTCAGCATTTTTCCAAACGACATGGTGCCGAATGGTTATACCATCGCCTTCTATAAATATTAGGTTTGAAGAATCATTTTCCTTTTCTTCAGGTGTGGGCGTGGCCATTTGATCAAATGGTGACCATCCTTTAGCGCCAAAACTAATCAGTGTATAGGCAATTGGCGGGGTTTTATGAGAGGCAGGAACATTCGTTTTATGAATTGTAATCCCATGTTCATTATCGATTTCGCAGAGTTTTATAGTATGCAATGAGTCTAACTCAGGCGGTGCGGTGAGAGAAGGATGGGCCGCATACAAGATCAAGCGAGAAGCTCCGTCAACTTGATGATTTTTACTAAGTCCAAGGGCAGTATAAGGAATAAGACCAGGATTGATATCACATCGAAAATTGGTGAGCGCTTCAACGCCATTGGATTTTGGATGGGCAGGGCAAGGAAGGCGGTCATGCTTGGCAACGTAGGCTCTTATGGCCTCTTGAACATCATGCAACCGAGCATTTGTAGTTTGCTGCTCTTTAATCTTGATAAACGACTGTAGCGCCTTTTCCCCCGTCCATGCAACGATTCCAATGATTACCAGTGTAATGGCGACCTCAATGAGACCAAAAGCTTCAAGTGGGTATTTATTAAAAGGACGCAAAGGACTCTCCATTATTTAGAAAGCTTGAAGTAAGCCATACAAGCTTGGTTTTTGCTCTCTAAATTATAGTGATTGCCTTTAATGCACGCGCCTGTATTTTCGTTTTCTCCACTGGCGCAGATATCCCCTGATAATGGGTTGCCATCGTCAAACGCTTGATCAATATCGGCGGCTTGCTTAGGTGTTAAGCAGGGTTTGAGGCTACCAGAAGAATCAACGTGGCTTAGGCATACCCATGGACCAGTATCGCCTTTAAAGGAATGTTGGATGGTTAAAAAGCCTTCGATTTTGCCTGATAGAAGGTGCTTGCTTGGAACAAGCTGTTGCCCTGATTGGCTAGGTTCAATGCCGGTTACAAGCTCAGCCAGGGTAAGGTGCGTCCAAAACTGGCCAGCTTCAGATTGTGAATCGGCATTCCGCCCTTCAATTAGCCCATTCCCATTTCCATTAAGGCAGTTGGAATGAATGGCAGATTGAGCGCCAGCAAAGTCACCTGGAAAGGCATGGTACTTTTCTTTAAACATATGAGTGGCCAAGCGAACATCGTCAATTTGTTGATGCAGTGCTTTAACTTTAGCGCTTTCGATAAGTTTGTATCCTTTCATCCCCAAGCTTGCTAAAATGCCAATGATGATGAGGACAATGGCGATTTCAACCAGCCCAAATGCCTCAAGTGGCTTCTGTATCAAGGATTTTCCTGTCCGTTTTCCTTTTAAATTGAGGGCAAACATCTTAAGTGTCCTGTAAAGCTGGGGGTTTTAGGATGGTGGCTTTGAGGAAAATAACAAGCTCGACAATGTCATGCTCTGTTTGGTCTCCTCTGAAGGCTGCCCCGAGCCCCGGTATTCTTCGAAGGCCTGGCAGACCTGAGGAGTTATCGTGCAATTTCTCCTGCATTAAGCCACCAAGTATGACGACCTCTCCATCTTTCATATGAAGGATTGAATCAATTTCTCGAACCTCAACAATAGGCACAACGGATTCTACTGTGTTTTGAGACGCAATTTCAACGGCAGGGTCTCGCATAACTTTTGATGAACTGGTTACAGTCGGGCGTAGCGCAAGTGTAATTTCGCCGCGTTCTGCGTGGATGGAAGGTTGTACGGTAAGTATCAACCCTATGGGCACAGTCTGTATATCACTAGAAGTCAAAACGACATCGCCGCCGGCATCCTTGCTTCGAATGTACCTGTTATATTTAAGGCGAAAATAAACGCTATTTTCTGCGACCTTTAGAACAGCAGATTGATTATTAATCACGGTAATTCTAGGGCTTGATAGTGTTCTGGTTTTTCCAAATGTTTCCAAGAGGTTTAGGACTGTTGAAAGAGAGTTGCCGTTCTTTAATGAAATTGTGGAGACATCATGTTTCCCAGCTGATAAAAGTCCAAATTTGCCGTGTGTATTAAGGCTGCGATAAACGGCTTGCCAATTGATCCCGCTATGAAATCCTCTGCGTAGTGAAACTTCGATAATCTTGGCTTCAATAAGAACTTGTGAGGATACTGTTTTCTGCAAATGATCTAAGTAAGATGTAACAAGTTTATGTTGCTTTTCAGTGCCCGTAACGGTGACTAATCCGCCTTGCTTGTGGAATGTAAAATTCGCTTTAGACGTTTGGTCTTTTGGAAGTAAATGCTCAAGGTTGCTTTTAAGCTCATTCCAAAAATCGTTTTCAGCTGCAGCGTGAATAATGTGGCTCGCATTATTATCAAGTCCAGAATTGTGAGAATTGGAGGAGGCATTTGCCATAAGATCCGTATTCACAGCATTGCGGTTTTGTGTTTGCCGCTGAAGGTTTAAGAACTGGGTATTGTATGTCTTTGCGTAAGGAGTGTCAGGCTCAATAAAAATGGTTTCCTTCAAGATTCGATACCGCAGCCCTGCAAGTTCGCAAATATGAGACAGGGTATCAATGAGCGGCTGGTTTTTGCTGGAGAGTGAAATAGAACCTGAAATTGGCTGGCTAAATCCCAAATTCACGCCGGCTTGATTGGCAAGATCCATCAAAACTTCCTGTAATGGAGCTGTTGGTGTGATCATGGTTGAAACTGGTTGACGCATAGCATCGGTAATAGGAGAAGCTTGAGGAGAGGTCTGTGGAGGTGGTGACTCTGTGTCAGATTGCCAATCAAGAGCTATGTCTTGAATAATTGGTCGTTCAGCTGGTTCCAGTTTTTGGCAGGCTGATACGGCAAATAGCAAGCATAATGCATTGAAGATGTGTCTGACCATTAACCAACCTACTGTCTAGATTGGGTTTATCCTAAACATGTATTCATACCGTTTGCAAGACGTAACATGGCCTGGCTGATTGCAAAAACCGAAAAACTACGCACAATTTTTTAAAGCTATCGTGTTATTTTTAAAGCATAAATTCACTTTTTGTTAATATTATATGCAGATAATGATCTGGATGAACGTTACTCATGGATTTTGCAGGGATAGATTCAAATGAAAAAATATGTATTTCACACACTTTTTCTCCTGTTGATCGCTTCAGGAATGTCAGCCGCCTGGCATGACGCTCAAGCTATTCAGTTGAATAGTTCTCGATAACATATTGATGTACGAAATTTATTATGAGTGAGTTGTTGCTTTGATGATCCAATCAGCTACCAACTGTGCTCTCATGCGTACATCAACATCTGAAGCAAAGTTAACAAAATGTTCTGGCAGAAAGCGCCGGCAAAAGGCATTTATGACGGCTTGTTGTTTTTGCTGAATAGCTGCTGGGTCATAGCCAATTTTTTCTAATAGTTCAGACAAGTTTTCCGAGGATGCTTTGATGTTTTTTGGTGAGGTCCTTGCCGGCCAAAACCCAATTCCTTGATGTGCCAAATCTTCCCAACCAAAACGTTCGCCAGGGTCAAATTTTCTTAAAGGTGCAACGTCTGAGTGTCCCACAATATTCCAGGGCTGAATCTCGTATTGCGCGATAATTTTTTTGGAAAGCCAGATGACAGTTTCCATTTGTTGAGGGGAGAAATCAACGTATCCAAACTCATGCCCAGGGTTGCAAATTTCAATGCCAATGGATGCGCTATTAACATCGTGGCAACCACGCCAATAGCTTTTGCCTGCATGCCATGCACGCATATTTTCTTCTACAAGGTGAAAGAGGCTGCCAGACTCCGCAATCACGTAATGCGCACTGACCTTTGATGTGGGATCGGCTAATCGATGAATGGCTTCCTCAGCTGTTTTCATTCCTGTGTAATGCATTACGATCATGGTAGGTTTATCAAATTTGATGCGATCATTAAAATTGGGAGATGCAACCCATTCCATCTTCATTTGGTAAACTCTTCTTTCATGAGTTCAATGGCTAGCCATCTTAACTCTGCTTCCTGTAATTGATGCTTCTTTTCAGAAAATGTGTTTGAAATAGACGAAAATTCCTGAGGGTTTTTTAAATATAAGGATTCGTCAGAAAGCTTTTCTTCAAGTGTGGCAATTTCTTTTTGCAGCGATTCAATGTTTGAAGAAAGGCATTCTTGTTCATGGATAAATTTATAGCTGAGCTTTTTAGGAGCCGTTGGTTGTTGTGTTGCCTTTTTAGGAAGTTGGGGCTTGCGCTCAACCGGCACAGCATGTTTCAAGTACTGCTGGTTTTCTGTGTAACCGCCAACATATTCTTGGGTGTCCGCATTGCCATTCATTATGAGTGTTGAGGTGACAAGGCGGTCTATAAAATAGCGGTCATGAGAAACGATGATAAGAGTGCCGTCATAATCACTGAGGATGTCAATCAACACATCAAGGGTATCCATATCAAGATCATTTGTCGGTTCATCTAAAACCAGAATACTGGATGGCTGTGTTAAAATTTTGGCAAGGAGAAGCCTGTTTTTTTCACCGCCAGAAAGAGTGCCAACCGGACTGAAGACTTGCCTATCGGTGAAAAGGAAATCTTTAAGATAGGCAACCACATGCCTGGGTTGACCATGGATCATGATATGGTCGCCACCTTGATCGCAAAGCGTTTCCCATAGATTAAGCTTGGGGTTGAGGTTAGCTCGAGCTTGATCTGCATAAGCAATAGAAAGGTGCTTGGCGCGGCGGATTTTTCCTGTGTCGGCTTTCAAATCCCCCAAAAGAAGCTTAAGAAGCGTTGTTTTTCCAGCGCCATTATTCCCGATAATGCCAAGACGATCCCCGCGTAAAAGCCGGATAGAAAAATCTTTAACAATAGGCAAAAGCCCTTGTTCAGTATCAAAAGACTTACAAAGCCCTATGGCTTCGATTACCATTTTGCTTTCAGAGTCTGGCGTTGGTGGGGGAATAACAATCCTGCCTCTGGCGTTGGTGGAATGTTTTTTCTTTTCTCGTAATAGCTGTAATCTTTTGAGCCGTCCCTGGTTGCGCTTACGACGTGCCGTAACGCCTTTGTGAAGCCAATCGGTTTCCTGGGCTAATTTTTTGTTTAGCCTGATGAGTTCTTTTTCTTCGGCTAGTAAGATGAGATCAGACCAAGTATCAAATTCTTTAAATCCCTTTTGATTAACGTGTAATTTGCCTCGATCCATCCAGAATGTATGCGTGCTAATGTTTTCTAAAAAGAGACGGTCATGGCTAATAAGCAGGAGTGATCCCTTGAATGATTTAAGGTGATTTTCGAGCCATTCAATGCCGCTGATATCGAGATGATTTGTAGGTTCGTCCAGCAAAAGAATATCGCTATCAAGCGCTAGAACGCGTGCAAGATCGGCTCGTCTTCTTTCGCCGCCTGATAGATCGTCCATAGGTTTTTCAGGTGAAAGCTGAATTTGATCTAAAATGGCGTCAGCTTCATAAGATTCAATCTTTTTGGATGCAGTGCTTCCAGCAAGAACATGGTCTTTGACAGTTTTAGCTAACGATGGAATAGCTTCCTGGGGGAGGAAACCAAGTGTTACATGCGGTTCAATGTAAAGGTTGCCGTCATCGAAATCTATTTGTCCAGCTAATGCGCGCATCAGTGAAGATTTGCCACAACCATTTCGACCCACAAGGCAGATGCGCTGACGTTTGCCTAATGTAAGGTTGAGGTCAGAGAATATAATTTTATCTCCATAGGAGACTTGGGCATTCGCAAGAGTAAGGTAGGGGGGCTCATTCATTAGGGTTCATATGGGTTAGGTGCGGCCAGATTTTGGTTTTATGCGATGATCACGCACACGCTGGAGGGCATTTTGAAGTCTTGTGCGGTCTTGAGCCATGTTTGAAAAATGGTAAATCTTCGCATAGGGGATGGTTTCATCGGGCCAATGGGCAATATTGTAAAGTTCATGGTGGTTATAGATATCTGCATCTACGATCCAAAATCGAATGTCTGTGCTGCCAAAAGGAACAAACTCTTTAGCATCTTTCTTAAAAAGCGTTTGGGTTTTCGTCGCAAGAAGCCTGACTAACGCGGACTGCTCTTTGCAAAATTCGGTGCATTTTTGCGTGGCAGGCCACCATTCTCTAAACAGGGAATCTCGGACTTTTTTATGGTCACTAAAATACATCACGCCTACGGTTAACACGTTGCAAAGGTTATACGTCCATTCCACTTTTTCAGGCCTAACTATTGATAGCATAACATCAGCATCGTGATCAAAAAGCTCATCAATATTCTCAAAGACAAAGGCATCGGCATCCAGAAACATGAGGGATCGAGCTGGATAAAGGTCTGACGCGGCCATCAAGCATCGCACTTTCTGCATCAGCATGTTTTCATAGACCAATGCTTTTTTTTGCATGTTTTGTGTGACCCAAGAGCTGGGAAACCTTTTAATAAATGCTTTGCGTATCCTCTGCATAATGCCACGTGGTGTGCGCTGATTAAAGGCAATGGCAAGTTTTTTTATATCCTCTTTGGTGTAGATGGAGAGGAGATCTTCAGTATCTTCCACCCGCTCTCGCCAATCAATGATAGTGACGTTGCGCTCATTCGTGAGGATCAATGGGTTTGGACCCCAGGCATACACAACGATTTCAGCATCAGGATAAATGGTGCGGAGTTGCTTGATATTGGTTTCAATGAGGTAGTAATACTCCTCACTGCCCATTAGGACGAAAATTGGTTTTTGACGCATTTCTTTGACCATTGTTCTTTGCTTACGAAGCTTTTACTGCTAATATAATGCGGGTTTCTCTCGAAAATAAAAAGCAAAATTAGATGCATGTCAGTAAATTGACTTACATTGCCGCTAATATTTTGAAGCTGAGCCTTTGGCGCACCCGGCGAGATTCGAACTCACGACCTCTGCCTTCGGAGGGCAGCACTCTATCCAGCTGAGCTACGGGTGCATATCTTTTTATGGCTTATACTCTAAACTTGTGTAAGATGCAAAGATATCGTTAAAATAAGAGTTAAGAACGTACAAGTTGGAAATAGTAATATGAGTGTGAGCACGGTACAGCACCCTTTTGAAGAAATTCAGGTGCTTGATAAAACGGTAAGATGTAACGGTGGAGGAGGTGCGCTTGGGCATCCTGCTGTTTATCTCACCCTTGAGAAATCTGGAGAGGTTGTTTGCCCGTATTGTAGCCGAAAGTATGTTTTGGTGACTAAAGATTTATCAGAACAATCATCTTAAACATTATGTTGCAAAATATACCATTGAGCCAAAATGAGAATGATTATTTACGACTTAACCAAGAGCAGCTGGAGGCTGTCGGGTATCTTTCTGGCCCGTTGTTGGTTTTGTCGGGAGCTGGTACAGGTAAAACACGAGTTTTAACCTCACGAATAGCGCATATATTGAACCAAAGAGCTGCTTTTGCTTCTCAAATTTTGGCAGTCACTTTTACAAACAAAGCGGCCAATGAGATGCGTGAACGGTTGGGCAGTATGGTTGGGCCTTATGCTCAAGGATTGTGGCTTGGAACGTTCCATTCTATTGGGGCAAAAATTTTAAGAATTCATGCTGAGAAGTTGGATCTTACACCCCAGTTTACTATTTTAGACTCTGATGATCAGTTAAGATTGATCAAGCAAATCTTGAAAACAAAAGGGATTGATGAAAAGCAGCTTGCCTCTAGGCTCGTTCTATCTGTGATTCAACGTTGGAAAGATCGCGGGTTAACGAGTGCACAAGTAGCGAAGCAAGAAAGTGGGGGAAGTGACCCATTAGCCCAGTTGTATGTTGAATATCAATCAGAGTTAAAGCGATTAAATGCTGTTGATTTTGGTGATTTGATTCTCCATGTTTTGACATTATTTCAAGAAAACCTTGATGTTTTAAGCCGCTATGCCAACCAATTTAAGTTTATCTTGGTTGATGAGTATCAAGACACGAATATTGCACAATACTTATGGCTGAGGCTTTTGTCGCAAGGCGGTGCGAATATGTGCTGCGTAGGGGATGATGATCAGTCCATTTATGGATGGCGGGGGGCTGAGGTTGGAAACATCTTGAAGTTTGAGCGGGATTTTCCTGACGCAAAAGTCGTTCGCTTGGAGCAAAACTACCGATCGACGCCACATATCCTTGGCCTTGCATCCCACCTGATTGCTAGCAATAAAGATCGCTTGGGGAAAACATTGTGGACCCAAAATGATGGTGGGGATAAAGTGTATGTCTCGGGTCACTGGGATGGAGGCGAGGAAGCACGCTATATAAGTGATGAAATCGAGGCATGTCAGCGAAATGGCGTTAGCCTTAACAATATGGCAATCTTGATTCGAGCAGGCTTTCAAACACGTGAATTTGAAGAATGCTTCTTGAAATTAGGGATCCCGTACAAAGTCATTGGGGGGCTAAGGTTTTATGAGCGGCAAGAAATTCGGGATGCTTTAGCTTATTTGCGACTCGTAGCACAAAGTAATGATAGCTTAGCTTTTGAAAGAGTTATTAATGTCCCCAAACGTGGGATTGGTGCAACAAGCGTCCAACTTTTGCAAACTACCGCACGTCATGCCAACCTTTCGCTCATGGAAATTGCCAAACGCATTGTTGAGACCGATGAGTTGAAAGGAGCTACGCGTCATGCTCTGAGAGCATTTATCGCGCAGGTAGAGCAGTGGCAAGTTTTGGCCCAAGACTTAAACCCCTCTCAATTAGCTGAGATTATTCTTCAAGAATCTGGGTATATTCGTATGTGGGATGAGGATACCTCGCCTGATGCTCCCGGAAGAATCGAAAACTTGAAAGAATTTGTGACGGCTTTGCAAGAATTCTCTTCGCTCACAGAATTTTTAGAGCATGTCAGTTTGGTAATGGAAAATAACACCGCTATCCATGAAGAGATGGTTAGTATTATGACACTTCATAGCGCGAAAGGACTTGAGTTTGATACAGTCTTTTTAGCTGGATGGGAGGAAGGCCTATTCCCTCATCCACGTGCATTAGATGAAAAAGGTTCCCAAGGACTCGAAGAAGAGCGGCGGTTGGCCTACGTTGGAATTACTCGAGCAAAGAAGAGGCTGTATATTACATTCGCGGCTAATCGTAGGGTTCATAATTTATGGCAGTCTAACCTTCCATCGCGCTTTATTGAGGAGTTGAAAGAAGAGCATATTGAGCGAGTGCAAACAAGTGTGTCCTGGGGAAAAAGGGACAACAGGTCAGCCTCGACTTTTGCTATGGGCCGTCAATTTTTTCAATCTGCACCCAAGAGTGCTGCCGAAATAGAATATTTTGACGAACCGGCCTTCATTGAAGGGCAGCGTGTTTTCCACCAGAAGTTTGGATATGGCATTGTGAGCATTTCAATGGGCGAGCATGTAACAGTGATATTTGACCATGCTGGCGAAAAGAAAGTTTTGGCCAGCTATCTAGAGAAAGCCTAAATTGTACATGGCTGATGGTATGCTTTTTCAAATTGATTTAAGAACCTTTGTTGAAAAAATGGACCTGTACTTGGATGCCCTGGATGTTGATGCATTGTCGATGTCGTGGGAGTTGTTTGATGATGACCAAATGGTTCATTTTCAAGGTGTTTATGGTAACGAAGAAAGTTTTAAGGATTGCCTAAGCTCACTACACTTAATCACAAGCTTACAAAATGATGCTGATTGCATCATAGAATCCAAAACGCAGGCTCTCGTTAATTGGCTCGAGATTTATGCTAAAGCAACCCCGCCGTTGCAGATCGGCCGTTTTTACATTTATGGTAGTCATGATCGTTATAGTCCAAAACCATGTGGGGTAATTCCACTTTGGGTAGATGCTGCCACGGCTTTTGGATCAGGTGAACACGCAACAACATCAGGTTGCTTAAAGGCGTTGCAAAGGATAAAGTCAAATACACATTGCCATAAAATATTAGATATGGGGTGTGGTACCGGCATCTTAGCGTTAGCGGCGCATAAATTATGGCCTAGCGCGTCTGTTTTTGCTGGGGATATTGATCCAGAAGCTGTGAGGGTGGCTCGCATTAATATGAGGAGAAATCAAGCCTCTTTTTATATTGATAGAGTCTCTGGCTTTAAAAGCCGTTGGATTCTTGAGAAAGGCCCGTATGATGTGATTGTGGCTAATATTCTCGCAAAGCCTCTAAGACAAATGGCGTTGGATATGCATAACGTTGTTAGGGTTGGAACGAAAGTTGTTCTATCGGGTGTCCTTACTTCCCAAGAAAAATGGGTTCTTGATATGTATCGTTTAATAGGTTTTAAAACGTTATTTATTTTTAGGATGTATGGTTGGAGCACAATGTGTGTAAAATATTGCGGTGCATAATATAATATGGGTGATAAGAAAATATATGTTCAAAGGTTAGAATTGCTTCGCAAGTGGATGAGGCAATTTGGGTTATCGTATTTCATCGTTAATGCGTATGACGAATTCTTAAATGAAGATGTTCCTTCAAATGGACAAAGGTTGAATTGGGTTTCTGGCTTCACTGGTACAATGGGGGAAGTTCTTATTGGCCTAGAGCGTGCCATATTTTTTGCTGATAGTCGTTATTCTAATCAAGCAAAACAGCAGCTTGATAAAGCTTTCCATGTTTATGATCTTTCTGAGTCTAATATCTTTGACTATTTATCAAAGCATCTTCAACCTGAAGAACAGGTAGGGTGCTACCCATGGGTTTGGAGTGTGGCTAGAGGGCGAAAATTAGAGAACGTTGTTTGCAGTGCGGGTGGTCAATTTGTTGTTGTGGAAAATAACCCAATAGACGAGTTATGGATCGATCGACCATCTGCCCCTCATTCCAAAGCCGTTGTGCATCCACAGTGTTACGCTGGAAAAGAATTCACCGACAAATTAGATGCGCTAAAAAAAGATATACAAAAGCTGAGCCTAGATTATTACATTTACTCAAATTTAAATGCTATTGCTTGGCTTTTAAACATGAGAGGTCAAGATAGCGATACTGTGCCCATTGTATTTAGCTATTTAATTGTGCCGCAAGAAGGGCCCGTTGAGCTATTTGTCGATGATCGAGATGGCCTTCAAGACCTTAAGCATTATTGGGGCGGGTCTGTGGTTACGAAGTCTTTGCAAGAATTTTCTAAAAGATTAAAAGACTTTTCAGAGCAAAAATTGTCTATTGGTTACGATCCTTTAGAAACACCATTTGCCGTAGAAGTTGAGATAAGCAGCCCAACTATTACGATTAAAATCATTGATGATCTTTCAGCTGTAGCTAGAGCTAAAAAAAATCCAATTGAAGTTAATGGTGCGCGTCTAACTCATATTCATGATGGCTTGGCAATTATCCGAAGCATTTTTTGGGCTGAACAAAACATTGGGAAGATAGACGAGTTTGATCTTGGTGAAATGTATACAAAGTTTCGCCGGCTATCTCCTTTATTTAAAACCCCTAGTTTCAGCCCAATAATAGGCTTTGGCTCCAACTCATCCTTGATTCACTATCGACCAACCCAGGGCGAATCAAAGCTCATTGGTGGCAATGGAATATTACTTATGGACACGGGGGGGAATTACCTTTGTGGGACAACAGATGTAACTCGCACAATATCTGTTGGTCAGCCGACTGAAGAACAAAAAGAAGCCTATACAAGAGTGCTTAAAGGTTACATCGCATTATCGACCATTGTTTTCCCAGAAGGTGTTAGAGGGTACCATCTGGATATTTTGGCCAGGCAATATTTATGGCAGAAAGGATATGACTATCAGCATGCCACTGGCCATGGTGTTGGCTCTTATCTTTATGTTCATGAAACACCACTTTACATTGGTGCTTCAGCTCGGTATCCTCATGTGGCAGAGGTCGGAATGATTGTGTCTAATGAGCCTGGGTATTATAAAAATGATGAGTTTGGCATTCGCATTGAAAGTTTAATGGTCGTTCAGCCTCATCCTACTCAAATTTATCAATTAACTGATGCTCCCATGCTTTGCTTTGAAACCTTGACCCGAGTTCCCATTGATAAGCATCTAATAGAGGTATCTTTATTAGCTCAAGATGAAATTAACTGGCTAGATGCGTACCATACGACTGTATGGGAGGATTTATCTCCACACTTGAAGGAAGAGGAAAGCTCGCTGAGGCAGTGGCTCTGGGATGCTTGCCAGCCGCTTTAAGTCTTCTCGCTTTCTAAGATTTTTTGGGCTCTCTTAATGGCATCAACTGTGGAACTAACAAAGTTTTCGGGGCTAATTAGCTTATGAATCTTCATTTGTTTCATTACTTTGAGCGGTTGTTCTTGGACGGCTGCAAAAATAACGTGAGTACCGCGTTGTTGGCTTTTCTTGATGAAACTGAGTAGCGTATGAGCCGCAGTGGCATCCATGGTAGGGACATGACGCATGCGGAGGATAAATACCTTAGGGATCCCGCGGATTTTTGCTAACTCATCCTTGAGCCGGTTGGCCACACAGAAAAAGAAAGGTCCCGTTATTTGAAAAGCCTCTACGCCCTCTGGCATTTTGGGTGGAAGGCTGTCAGTTTTCTCATTCGCGGTACTTTTCAAAATGGATACGCCTGTTTGAATGGCTGTAACGTCGTTCATGCGCTTCATAAAGAGTAATGCAGCTAACGTGATGCCAACTTGGACAGCGATTGTCAGATCGACCATGATGGTCAAAAAGAACGTGATCAACAAAACAGCACGATCACTTTTAGGGGCTGACATGAGATAACGAAAATGTTCAATCTCGCTCATGTTCCATGCTACTATGATCATTACGGCAGCAAGAGAGGTGAGAGGGATCCAGCCAACAATGGGTGATAAGAACCACATGAATAACAGGAGCAACGCCGAATGAATTATGCCCGCTAGAGGTGTTTGTGCGCCGGAGCGAATGTTTGTGATAGTGCGAGCAATGGCTCCAGTGGCGGGTATCCCGCAAAAACATACAGAGGCAATATTAGCTACACCTTGGGCTAATAGTTCAGCATTGGGCCGATGTCGTCTGCCTGTCATACCATCGGCGATCATAGCTGAGAGTAGAGATTCAATCCCAGCTAAGAAAGCGATTGTGAAGGCAGAAGGAAGGAGGAGAACAATCTTCTCCCATGTAATATGTGGAAAATATGGTACAGGTAAAGTTTTTGGGATCTGGCCAAATTTAGAACCAATGGTATCAACTGGGACCCCAAAGAGCCAGACAATCCCACCTCCTAACGTCATGACAATGAGAAATGATGGGAGTCTTACCTTTAAAGATTGCAACACAAACAAAATGGCAAGTGAAACGCCGCCAATCATGAGGGTAGGCCAATGAATTGTTTGTATGTGTTGCCAATAGACAACCCATCGATCAACAAAGTCAGCAGGCATATTTTCGATGCTGAGGCCCAACAGGCTTTTTATTTGTCCAGTAAAAAGAACAATAGCAATGCCGGATGTGAATCCAGTGACAACGGGTTGGGGGATGAAACGGATGATTGTACCCACTTTCAAAATGCCAGCAATCAAAAGCATGATCCCAGCCATAACGGTGGCAATGGCTAGCCCCTCGTAACCAAATTGAGCGATAACATTATAAATAATGACAACAAAAGCACCTGTCGGCCCACCAATTTGGTGGCGGCTTCCACCTAAAAGAGAAATCAAGAATCCTGCAATAATGGCTGTAAACAACCCCTTTTCTGGTGTGGTACCAGAAGCAATGGCAAGGGCCATGGCAAGTGGGAGTGCAACGATGGAAACCGTAAGGCCCGCCATAAAATCACCGCGGAACATCGCGAGGGAATAGCCTTTTGAAAGGCTGCTAATGGATTTTGGGACAAAATCAAAGAAATTCATCATTGCGCCATATAAGATTTATTAAAAATTATATTAGTCACAAAATGTTGTTTTGTCACGGGACTGCGTTGGTTTTTTGTTGGAAAATAAATGAGTTCTGCTTCATCCATGTTACCTTAGTGTCATCCTATTGCGCTATTGGCCTCGTTTTCATCCATGTTACCTCAGCGTCATCCTATTGCGCTATTGGCCTCATTAAAAAGAATGAATTATGGCGGAACATCCCAAATTATGCTTGACACTCTTCATAGAAGCACCCTCGCTCTTTTTCTTGTCACCCTCGCTCTTTTTCCTGTCACCCTCGCTCTTTTTCCTGTCACCCTCGCGAAAGCGGGGGGCCATAAAAAGCCTCACTGCTGTCCGGGGAAAATAGAGTATGAGGGTTAAAAAGGATAGAGCTGCTCTTTGATTGCTGTTAAAATGAGGGTGTTAAAACTTCATTTTGAACAGGAGCAGCTCCGTGTACCAATCTAGCATATTCGTTCAACTTTTAAAGAGCCTTCCGCGTCGCTCGTTTCAGTCCATCGTTGAGCACCACCAGGCCGATTCGTTATCGCAAAAGCTTTAAAATCAAAGATGTGAGCGTGCTAATCAGAACAAGCCTCTTTTCTCAGCCCACCTTAAAACCTCCCAAAACTGTACCTATACTAACCAAACAACTCTCTTGGGCATTCTCATGATCTTCCTCTTCTATTTTCCCCGGACAGCAGTGATAAAAGCCTGGGTTCCGCATCAAGTGTGGGAAAGACAAAGAGGGGTGTGCGGGGTGGCCAAAAGGAGGTGCGCGGGAAAGACAAAAGGAGGCATCCGGGGTGGCCAAAAGGAGGTGCGCGGGAAAGACAAAGGGCGGTGTGCAAGGAAGAGATGAGAAAAGAACCACAATTGCGAGTAATCAAGGTGGTGCCATCACAAAAAAAGCCCCTCATGTCGAGGGGCACAATCTTGAATGGGAAGCAGCTTATTTATTTACTTGAGCTGTTACCCGCAGAGGGCAAAGAATCGGTTGCATGCAAATCTTCATGATGGTCAGCTTGATCAACTAAATCTGAGTGGGCCGCAATAATTTTGTCACTCAATGCTTGTTCCTCAGGTGTGTCTTGGGGGAGTAAACCTAGGGCGACATGAAGGCTATTGTTAGCCTTTTGGATCTCAGCCGCTTCAGCTTGTGTGATTGGCCTATTCTCAGATTGAGCCTTTTGAAGAATGGCTGCTCTTCTCTCATGCTCTTCTTCGAGAAACTCTAGCGCATGATGATGATCACTTGTGACGTCTTCTTTTTCTTCAAGTAGTTTTCTAAGTGCTTCAATATGATCTGCTAACTCGTTATGATGGTCGACCATGGCATCATGATTGCTTTGTTTCGCAGCAGCTTTTGGGTCGGTTGTTGCCGAAGAAGCTTGCTTGGTAATTGAGCGAGTTGCTTTATCAAGGGTGTCTTTAAAATCCACAAGTGCTGTTGACAAAGCAGCTTTGGCTTTTTTGCGTTCATCGTTGTCATCTTTGAGTGCGCTAATGGCGGCATTTGTATCTTCGGCGCTATGCAAACTTTGAATATCCGAAGATTTAAGTGTGGGCGTTTGCGATAACTTATCAAGAGCTTGAGTACGAAGGCTTTGGAGTGCCTTAAGTGTTTCAAGCGCTTTCTTGACGTCAGCGTTGTTCTTCGTCGCGTCATCAAGCGTTTTGACATAGTTATCCAGCGAGCCGTCAACTTTTTTTGTTGCTGCTTTGAGTGTGCTCACGCTGTCACTGCTAAGGGTTGCTGTGTCCGAAGAAGTGGTCTTTGTGCCTTTTTGTTTGCTATCGCCGTTAATCATATTGGCGTGCAAATCAAGATTGGATGAATTGGTTTGAGGTGATGGGGTGGTTGTTGCGGAGTCAGCAGTATGACCATGTTGAGTTAAAACCAAACTGCAACCCATTGCCAAGAGAAGGCTTGCGAAACGCTTCATAGTTAATTTTCTCCCTGTAACTAGTTTTGACATGACTATAGCTTACCACGTTGATCTTGCCTAGCAAAACTAACAACGGCGCTTTATCAAAATGCGTCCGTGTTTAATGGAATATTAACCATATCTGAGAAACAATAAATTTAGGCAAATTTATACTATGTTTTAAGAGAAAATTGTGGTTCAATACCCTTGCTTTCTGAGGGGTTTGGAGGGTTTATGTCAAGAAGGTGCGTTATTAATCGGGTCATAATCTTTGTCGTGGGGTTATTTTTGTTGGCTCAGCCTCTTGAAGCCAAATATGCAGCTATCGTAATGGATGCGGCAACGGGGAGTGTTATTCACCAGGAAAACCCAGATAAAATTATTGCCCCAGCATCTTTGACTAAAATGATGACGCTCTACAAAACATTTCAGGCATTAGAAAATGGCACGTTAACCTTAAATCAAAAGCTTCCTATCTCGAGGCATGCCGCCAATCAAGCGCCGTGCAAGCTTGGGCTTCGAGCCGGTCGAGCTATTAGTGTTCAAGACGCTATCTTAGGGTTGATTACAAAGTCTGCCAATGATGCCTCTGTTGTTTTGGCTGAAACTTTAGCCGGAACAGAAGCGCAATTTGCGGTGACGATGACGAGTCAAGCAAGGCATCTTGGCATGAGTCGAACCATTTTTCGAAATGCCTCTGGATTGCCAAACAGCCAGCAAGTATCAACAGCTCGCGATATGGCACGCCTTTCTCAGTCATTGATTAAGCATTTTCCGCGCTATTACCGGCATTTTGCAACCAAAGTTTTTACATACCAAGGGGCTTCTCATCGAAATCATAACCATCTCTTGGGAGAAGTTATTGGTTACGGAAATGGGCCCATTGTGATCGATGGTATTAAGACTGGCTTTACTAATGCTGCTGGATTTAACCTTGCCGCGTCAGCCAAGCATGGTAATCAGAGGTTGATAGGCGTTGTTGTTGGCGGAGAGAATCGGCATTGGCGTGATCGTCGCATGAAACAATTGTTATCTTGGGGGTTTGGCGTTGAGGGAACAAAAGCACCAAAGCTGATGAAAACACAATATGTTCAAATTGCTGACCTTATAGATGCGGCAGATCAGGATGTATCATCGCCTCAGGGCAAGAAAAGAAAGGCTGCCCCAGCTGTTGAAATTAAGAAGGCCAAAGCGACTGCTGGCAAAAAAGTTTCAGTTATGAAAGCCTCAGCCACAAAAAGTAAGTGGCGGATTCAGGTGGGTGCATTTGGTCGGGCAAAAGATGCTCAAGCAGCTCTCAGAAAAGCAGGATCAAAAATCACTGTATTAACGCGTAAACAACGTACGCCTCATGTTGCTGCTGCAGGAAAACGTAAAAAAATTTATAAGGCACAGTTTGTTAACATGACGCAAGTGCAAGCCAAACAAAGTTGCTCTCAGGTTAAAAAATCTGGCCTTGAGTGCATGATTGTTCAAGGATAACCTTATTCAGGGCGCCCGCGTGCAAAAAGCTTTTGAATAAAGTTTTATGTGAAGCTCACTTTTCCTGAACTTATGTTAAGCATTTTAAATAATCTGCAAAAAATCACGAGCTAGTATGAGCTAGTAACTGAGAGGATCTGTAAGCCGGGTTCTGTGGCCATTTTCAGGCCGGCAGCTATTCATCTGAGGTACATATTGCTATGGACCTTTAGCGATCTACCCGCGTATGTGGCTGAGAGACTTGCCTGCTGCTGGTTGCAGCGCCATACGCCTATTTGATCTTGCACCAGGTGGGGTTTACACTGCCACTAACGTTACCGCCAGTGCGGTGCGCTCTTACCGCACCATTTCACCCTTACTTGAGACGAGCCCAAGCGGTATATTTTCTGTTGCACTTTCCCTAAGGTCACCCTCGCCGGGCGTTACCCGGCACCTTGTCTCTCTGGAGCCCGGACTTTCCTCTACAGGAGCTTAAGTCTGCTCAATGCAATTCCTGTAGCAACTGCCCGACCCTCTCACCTATTACTATATGGCTATTGAAAAATGATGTCAAATTTTTATCATTTTCATATTAAAAAATTTGGAGTTTCATGCGGCGCATTATCAACCTTTAGCCACACTTAAACCTGACTGCTGCCAAGCTACAATACCGCCGGCTAAATTAACTGCTTGAATATGAAAGTTGTTTTCTTGAAGGTGTGCGCATGCTTTTGCAGACCTCATTCCTGAGCGACAATGGATAATGAGAATCTGCTCATCAACAATGGGCAATGCTTGGAAATCGTCTATTTTCATGGAGCTTAGCGGTAAATGAATAGAGCCAGATATACGCTCTTCTTGAAACTCACTATCTTCGCGGACATCCACTAATAGGGCTTTTTTCTGATCTAGAAGAGATTTTGCTTCAAGTGGGTTAATTGAAATAACGTTTGTCATGATGAATAATGCTCCAGGTACCAACGTGAGAATTGTTCAAGTCCGTCTTTAAGGTCCACCTTTGGTGAATACCCAAAATCATCTTGAGCGGGGCGTATGTCTGCTATTGTTTCCTTGACATCCCCTGGCTGAATATCAGCAAACTGAAGTAGGGCTTTTTTCCCCAGCTTTTCCTCCAGTATATGAATAAAATCCATTAAGGATTCAGAGCGATAATGCCCAATGTTGTATAACGCATGTTTTGGTGAGCCTTGGGGTGGCGCGTTAAGGCATAAAAGTGTGCCGTCGATGATATCATCAATATAGGTATAATTTCGCCGCATATCGCCGTGGTTAAAAACAGTTATTACTTCACCAGCTAAAATAGCTTTTGTGAATGTAAAGGCCGTCATATCAGGCCTGCCCCATGGCCCGTACACCGTAAAATATCGCAGGCCGGTGGTAGGAATGTCAAATAAGTGAGCGTAGGCATGACTCATAAGTTCTCCGCATTTTTTTGTTGCGGCGTATAAAGAGATGGGCGAGTCAGTGCGGTCTTCTACGGCGAATGGAAGCTTTGTGTTAGCCCCATACACTGATGATGTGCTGGCATAAACCAAGTGCCGAATGCGGCCATGATGCCGGCAAGCCTCCAAGAGGCTCAAGTGCCCATCCACATTTGAGGTTGTGTAGGCATAAGGGTCTTTGAGGGAATAACGCACACCAGCCTGAGCTGCTAGATGGGTGATACTAAGATCAGAAGGAAGATCTTGGATCACTTTGAAAATCGCTGAATGATCTTCCATGGCTAAATGATGAAAGGAAAACTGCTTGAATTTTTTTAAGTTTTCTAGGCGAGCATGCTTTAACAAAGGGCTATAGTAGTCATTGAGGCTATCAATCCCAACCACATCTTCGCCTTTTTTAAGAAGGGTCAGACAAGCATGGTAACCAATAAAACCGGCTGCTCCGGTGATAAGTGTTGTCATAAGTGCCACATTTAACAAATCGCTAAGCAGTTAATGGTATATTCTATTCTTGCCCTATATGCAATCAAGGCGTTGTGTGCTTCCAAAAAATGATGGACATATTTTGACCTTTGTGTATTGCTTGTTTTTTACCATTAGGCTGAGCAAACAATTATGATCAAGAAAACAACTAGGATTGCTGTGTCTGTTTTAGCAATGGCATTGAGTGAGGGGGCTTATGCTAATGATAAGCAAGGCGCTCAAGATAGCCCTTATTATGATCAACGATACGAATTTCTCAGTGCACAATCACTTTATGCTTCTCCACAGAGTCTAAGCTCAATTGATGAAGCTAAAGATTTTTTGCGTAACCAAAGATTTAATGGGGCCATTTTGAAGCTTGGCGCTGATACAGCTGAGTTGTGTGCGTTTTTTATGGTAGTGGCTGGGGTTACTTTTCAATTGCCGGCGAATCAGGCGTTTGGGCAAGCGTTTAGCTTTTTTGTAGCGCAATCAGCTTGGACGATGGAGTTGCCTAATAAGCTTTCAAAAAATATCCGCCTTGTGGCTTCCGGTATAGGTACAGGGATATGCAAAGTTGGAGGATCCATACTGCCTGAAGCTTCGTGTAAGCCATTTGTTGAAGAAGATCTTTTATCAGATTATGAAGTGCTCCTAGCTTGGCAATGGCATAAATTGCCACCTGTCTTACGTGAAAAATTAGCTAATCATTTGTTTTTGGTTCGTAGAGGTCAAAAGGAGGATAGTAACGGCGTCAAACAAATGTTTAATGTTTTGAAAATGCCTCAGAATCTGACAAGTTTAGTCTATAACCCTAAGACGCTTGAAGATAGCCTCGTAGGTCTTAATCCAGATTTAATTGAAGATCTCAAAGATATTGCTTTCCGCCATGTTATTCAAAGCCAAAATACTGACCCAACCATTGGACGAAAGGTTTCACTGTATTTTTATGGAAAACCAGGAACTGGTAAAACCCAAGCGGCTAATGCTCTGGCTCGAGCAATTGGTGGCAAGTCTTGCACCATCAACTTGTCAGGCAAAAAAGTAGAAGATTTGCTGGGTTCAAGTACTAATATTGGTTTGTTGGCGCAATGCTTGATCGATACGGCTGTGTTAAATCCTGTTATTATCTTGGACGATGCTGACTGGGAGCTTAATACTCCTGGAAGCCCAATGCTGGGTTTTGTCTTGTCGCTCAATGATCCTGAAATGCGGTCTGTTAAAGATCAATTTTTGGAAAACCAGATTGATATTGGCAATATGATGTTCATTTACAGTGGTAACAGCCGGATTATGAAAAAAGATAGTCCTGTCGAGGCTTTTGAACAGCGGGTACATACACTCAAGTTTGAGGGCTTTGATGATAATTATCGTAAAAAGTATCTTAAAGATACTTTTGTTCCAACTCTTATGAAGCAATATCCTTCAAATGGCATCGTGACTCTCGAAACAATGCAATCATTGGTTGATGAGTATTTTGCGAATTGGAACACCACCACTAGTGTACCAGAGTCTGCACAGGATATGGGCATGAGGGTGGTGATTGAAGATACCAAGAGGGTGTATTTTAAACAGCTTAGGAAAGCCCAAGAAATGTTAGCTAAAGTGCCGCATCACGCTGAGCATAAAAGCTCTTCTCAAGATAGCCAACCCAAAGGTGAGCTTTAGGAAAAAAAGAAGCTAACCAGCCAAAGTAGGGGCAATAGAATCACCGCTGACCAAGCTATATAACCAAAAAAGCTAGGCATTTTTATGCCGCTTTCTTCGGCAATTGATTTGATCATAAAATTTGGAGCATTCCCAATATATGTCAAAGCGCCCATGAAAACGGCCCCAGCAGAAATGGCTGTGAGCGTTTTAGCAAATGTGGTGGTTAGTGTTCCGGCATCACCACCAGCAAAGTGAAAGAAAACAAGATAGGTTGGGGCGTTATCAAGCCAAGCTGATAGCCCGCCAGCTATCCAGAAAAAGCCATTATTCTTTGGGGCTCCATTAGGCATCAAAAAAGCAGATAAGGTATGAAATGGGCCATTGTTACCCAGCTTAAGCATTTCAATAACAGGGGTGACAGTGATAAAAATACCAGCAAAAATTTTGGCGATTTCCTGGACAGGGTGCCAATCAAAGTTATTATCAATGCGAATTAACGGAGAGGTTAATTTGTAAGATGAGAGCGCAATGATGATGATGCCAATATTTCGAATGGCGTCACCAACGGTCCAATCAGACCAGGTGACAAACTTTTGTGGCCAAAGGCTTGAGATGATTACTAAGGCAATTACGCCGAGTATAGCCAAGATATTTGGTATACCATCAATTTCAATGAGCCTTTCTTTAGAAGCTGGTGCATATTCGCCATGAAAGCGCTCTGTTATAGGATCTTCCTTGCGGTAAAAATAAAAATCTACCCAGTAAAAAATTATCATTAACGGTATGAAAATGGCTAGAAATGGAAATAATAAATGAAGCGTTGTCCAGAAAAATGGCACTCCTTGCAAAAAGCCAATATATAAAGGTGGATCGCCGATTGGTGTGAGGCTGCCCCCAATATTGGCAACGGAAAAGATGAAGAACATGATTTGGTGACGGCGAATGTTGCGATGTGCATTCATCTCCATGAACGGGCGAATTAAGACCATGGCTGCACCAGTTGTCCCAAGAACGCTTGCAAGTAGGCTGCCCAGCCCTAAGAAAATTGTGTTTGAAAGAGGGGTTCCAGGTGTTTGGATCCTAATTTTGATTCCCCCTGCAATGCTATATAGGCCAGCTACAAGTATGATGAAAGGAAGGTAGTGATCATTTAAAGAGTGCAAGCTAAGGGAAAAAGTTGGTTTCCATCCACTAATGATAAAAACAAAGGCCAAAAGCCCAAAACACCAGGCGGCAATAATTTTGCCATAATGCTGTGACCATAAGCGTGGTGCAATCAGTGGGCATATAGCCATAGAGAGTATAATGCCGGTAAAGGGTAGCGCCCATATTACTGAAGAAAACAACGTGTTACCCCTTATTGGTTCGCAATGCCTCCAAGATCCCCTGAAGAAGGTAACATGCGGCTAACTTGTCAACAACCGCCTTTCTTTTTGAGCGAGAGACGTCTGCCTTGATAAGCTCTGACTCGATAGCTTTTGAAGTCCAGCGCTCATCGAAGAGAAATATCGGTATTGGAGCAATGGTTTTCTCCAAATCGTCTTTAAATTTGGTGACTGTTATTGCCGCATCACCAAAACGTCCGTCCATATGAAGGGGCAAGCCAATGATGACGGCTTGAATATTCCATTGAAGAATATCTTTCTGGATGGCCTGGAGAGTCGACTGTTTATTTTTATGAATTAATATTGAGTGAGGGCTAGCAATTAACTGAGTCTCGTCACTCATAGCTATGCCAATATTCTTAGATCCCCAGTCTATGCATAATAGGCGCCCGACCTTGATTTTTCTAAGTTCTTCAACGACTTCTGGTGTTGTTAGCATCTGATATTCCAATCTAATCTTTGGGTGAATCTTTTTATGAAATAATTGTTTTGTAAACGGATAATCAATAATCACTTTACATTTTTTTAAATTCCAAAGGCTATTCTGAGTGTGAAGCAGAACATAAAAAGGTAGAAAATAATGTCACTCTCGCCACAGTCAATTGAGATTTTATTGGATCTCATCGAAATTAAAATGGGCTATATGCATGTTCAAGATCGTGACGATGCTAAAGAGCTGCTCAAATTAAGATATTGTCGTCAAGAATTACTCAAGATGCTTGATGGTGTCAAACATACTCCAAGAAAGAAGGGTTCCTCCGAGGGGCAAATGAAGTTTCCTCGTCAAGTTATCCGGGCACTTAGAAAACAAAACCATTCCCAGTAACCATGCTCTTTTGACTTATACCCCTAAGTTTTTCAATGCGATTCGGAAGATAATGCCTTTATCAGCTTTAACTTCTTGATCGTAATAAAATGAGCTGTATATGCCGCTTGAGATTGTTATGCACTCGTTTTTATATTCAATATGAGCGGCATGTTCTAGAGACTTGCCATTACCGGTTAGGTCACGAGCCGTGTGTACTTTGAAGGACCACTGTTCGAATGGGCGAGCGGCTATCTCTAAGCGGATTTGTTCTCGATCATTCAGATCGCCCGTTCCAATATTTTTAACGAAATAAAAGTAATCAGCTCTTAGTTTGATCATCTCTGGCCCTACTGAGGCGCCCATATCGCTTCTCATGAGTCGTAATGTTTCTTTGTTGGCTCTAAATTTATATTTTAAATCAAGGATTGGTGTCGGGTTTAAATAGACCCTTCCGACATAGTCTGAGTGGTTTTGTTTGAGACCCGTATGGTCAGGTAAAAAGGCTTGGGGTTTAAGGGTATAGGATTGGCCTAGAAAGATTTGACCATTCCCACCTTTAAGATTCTGCCATGCGGCCTCGCCACCGTAATTAAAGCGAGAGCCACTGTCTAGCAGGTCATAGCCGGCAAAGCGGTTTTGGCTATATAAGTTGCTATCATCCAAATCAAATAGACGGCTATCTTCATTGGGAATTTGTGGTTTTGATCTTATGAGTGGTGCTGCCACAAAGCCAAGGATGGGTTGAAGAGTAATCGTATTGCTTTTTTGAAACATTTGGTACCAAGGATATCGCCAATCTATCGCGGCTTGAGGTAAAGCTCTCCCGACAAAAGTATTATTAACGATGCTGGGAAGTTCTGGACTTGATTGATTCTGTGAGGGGCCAGATGATGGTATATAAGTTGGATCATTTGGGTTAAATTTTCGGATATGATATAGATCACTGCGCATGGCTAAAGTGAGGGTATACACGTCCCCAAGAGGTGATATGTTTTGTTGCTGCCATCCAAGCCTAGAAATAAGCCGTTGGGTTTGTGTACCTGCGCGTCGATGGAGGGCGAGGCTATTTGTATCCCAAAACCAGTGTCCATTGAGCAAAGCTTTTGGATCACCCATAAGATTTAGGTCAATTTCGGGAAGTGCAAGTGGAATATAATCCTTTTGATATTGGTCACTTAAGCCCTGAAACCAACTTGTGGAAATATTGGAATAATTTCTGGAATGAAAGCTTTCAGCAAATAGCTTAGAGTTAAGGCTGTTTTTATTCTCAAGTTTGAAGAATCGAAAATTCTTAAGATAAGTTGAATCACTTGCTCTTTGGATGTCCACACCCCAACGCCAGTGCTGAGTGGCGTCAAACCGTGCTTTGCCGTCGATATGCCAGCGAAGAATGCGGTCTTTCGGTTGAGGAGATGCCTGTGGATCTGTCGCTCTTTTAACATTTCCAATACTGTTATTCAAAATCATATCCCCATTGCCAAAATGGCGACGGTATTCAACACCCAGAATAGGGCCATAACATGTCATGATATGAGGCGTTAATGTCATATCGTGACTTGGGCCTAAATTCCAAAAATAAGGAGTGGATAGATAAAAGCCAAAATTTTTAGAAAGAGAAGTTGCTGGCGTTAGGAATCCGCTTTGCCTTTTGATGCTGGGGTCTGGATGCCGGAGAAAAGGGGTGTAAAGAATTGGTAAATTCCTAAATTTGAGCACCGCGTGTTTATAGGTAATATATTGCTTAGCGCCATTCTGGGTCACTCGTTTGGCTGATACAGACCAAAGTGGTGGCTTTGTAGGATTTTTGCGGCAAATGTTACAAGGTGTATAGCTAACATTGGTGAGTTGGGTGTTTTCAAAGGGGAGGCGTTCACCATCTTCTGCTATGAGACGAGAGTTATCGCTCATTAACAATCCAACTTTATGGATGAATCCTTCCTTTAGTTCGCTTTTGAGAACGACTTTTTCGCCCTTTAGCGTATGCCCATTAGTATCCAGCATATACACATTGCCGGTGGCAACCACTTCGCCGATTTTCTTGTGGTAGTCAATACGATCCGCTTGAACGAACTGCGTGCCTTGAGCAATGGAAACATTGCCTAATGCTGTAAGCATTTCTGCTTCACGATCTATCATGATGCTATCTGCTTCAATGATGACCTTCTCATGCTTTGCCATTTCAAGAAGAGGCTTTGCTTGGGTTTCCTGCCAGAGAACTAGCCCCATGATCAAAATGAGTATTGCGTACAATTTTTTGAACCCAAACGACAAAGAATTTTCCATAAATATAACTTTTATAAGCCCTTAAACTTCATCAGCGTACAAAATCATTGTGCCGCCGACAAGGATGCTTATTAGAACAGGAGCCCATGCAGCTAAGAGAATAGGAACAGTTGCTGCTCTACCCAACGAATAAGATACATCACTTATGAAAAAAATGCTAAAGCCTAGTCCGATGGTGATAACGAGGTGCCGCATGACTGTTTGACGCCCCAGTTGAAAGAAAATTCCTCCAGCAGCTAGGATAACCATTGCTAAAACTAAAAATATGTTTGCGATCAAAGAATGCCAATGCAGCCTGTATTTGTACGTTGAAAGTTTTAATTTGTCTAAAAATTTAATGAATTCTGGAAGAGTCCAAAAAGAAATGGTTTTTGGGTGAGCGCTTTTTTCTTGGATTTGTTCATATGTCAGATCGGACAGAAACATGTAACTATCATAGTGTTCTTCTCGTGTATTGGGCCGAGAAGACATAACTCCTTTAAGTTCAAGCTTCCCGATGGCAAAAGAACCTGTCTTCGCATCAAATCGTCGTGTAAAGCGGCCTTTCTCATCAAATTCAAAAATAGTGATCTCATTCAAAATGCGGTTATCAATGTCTCTGGCATGGAGAATAAACTGGCCATGATGATCCGCTTGGCGAACCCACAGGCCATTGGTACTGAGGGTAATTTGATCAGCGCGTTGATAAATTTTGCGGCTTTCAATTCGTTCAAAGTTAGCATACAAGCCTGCGGCAAGAGGGTTGAGTAGAAACAGATCTAAGATTTTTAAAACAAATACAAAAATGAGAATGGGAGACAAAACTTGCCAGACAGAAAGGCCCGACATTCGCATAACGATAAGTTCTTGGGCTCGCATAAGTCTAAAAAAGACAATCCAAGTGGTAATTAAAATAACAAAAGGAGTTAGGTCCAAGAATGTGCTAGGAAGTTTTAAGAAAACCATGTGTAGGCTTGTGCTAAAGCTAATTCCTTTCCCTGCACTACGTCTTAGTGTTTCAATCAGGTCAAAGATAAAAATGATGCTGCTGATGCTAATGGTTGTAATTCCAAGCCATTTAGCAAATAGCTTGATCAAATAACCATTGAGAGTGAGTGGTGTGTTGGGTGTCATTTGATTGAGGGTCTACCTTCAAAAAGCTTAAAAATATAGGCACTCAAGCCCACAGGCAAAAGTAGCAAAATGTAGGCGATAATTATGAAGATTCTTTGGCTTCCAGCGTACTGCAAAGAGCCGATGATGGAAACTTGTACTATGGAAACAGTTACGCTTGCCCATGCAAAAGGAATAAACCTATGCACTCGTGTATGAGGTGTGTGCAAAATAAAGGTTAGGCCTATGAGTATAAAAATAATGGGGAGCAGCGGTGTGATAATCCTTTGGTGGCCTTCCACGCGCATGCGGTGAATCATTTCGATTTGATCTGGAGCAAGGTCTGGGTTAAACAACTCCCAAATGAAACACTCCGAAGGTTTTTTGATTCGATCATGTGTCATTTTTTCGGGTTGTTTGAACTCATGAATATACTCTTGAAATGTTAAAAAGGTCATACCTGTTGTGCGCTGATCCTTGGCTTGTCGGGTTCCATCAAATAATAAAATCCTTGGGCCGTGCTCTCCTTCCATGATTTGACCAGAAGCAGCGGTGAATGTCACTGGAAAATCAGGGTTTCGGTTGTCAAAAATAAAGACACCCCTAACTTCACCATCTAGATCTTTATCTTGAACGTATAGGGTGACTTTGCTGAAATTAATAAACTCACCTTCTTGTATCAGAGCCGCTTTGTATTGGTTGTTAAATGAGAACTGTAAGTTTTTAAATTGATGAAATGAGATGGGTAAAAAATAAAGGCTAATGCTGAATAAGGTCGCGCTTACAAGAGAGGCCATTAGGATAAAAGGGCGTGAAATTTGAAACGGGCTGAGGCCTACGGTGTTCATAACCAAAATTTCATGATCAGTAATAAGTCTATTTAAGACAATGAGGCTGGCCAAAAATAAACTTATTGGGAGGAGAATCATAAGAATGTCAGGTAAAAGTAGTGACACAAGCATGATCAAATCACCTAATGATGCGCCATGATTAATCACCACATCAATGGATTTGAGTGATTGTGTAAGCCATATGATCAGCGTTAACACTATGGTAATAGTGATTGTGCTTAAGACAAGCTGTTTAAAAATGTACCTGTTTAGTGTGTTCATAAATGCTGGCCTGCAACTGATTATTCAAAGCACCATAACAAATTTTAGCATTCTGCAAAAAACAAATTGTTGCGTATGGTTAAATTTAAAAAAATGACTTTGAAAGATGCCAGAAATAACATAAATTGCCAGTGACAAATATGTTTTAGGGGCTAGTCGTGAACGTGAAATCCTTTCCCGCAAAATGTTTTTATTTTATCGTATGCGTTGTCTTTTGCTTAAGTTCATACACGCTTCAAGCTGCAGATCTTACTGTGGCCGCAAGTGTAGATGACACACCCATTACTGAGGTGGATTTAAATCTAAGGCTTACATATGTGATTCACACATCTGGTATGCCAGATACTTCTGAAGCGCGAACTCAATTGCGTGAAAAAGTCCTAAAAAAGATGATTGAAGAGCGCCTGCAAATTATTGAGGCAAAAGAGCGCGGCATTCAGCCCACAAAGGCGGATATCATGCGAGGGTTGGCCAGTATTGAACAGCGGGAAGGTATGGCGGCTGGTGATCTGCTTAAGATTGCGGCTAAGCTCAATGTTCCAGAATACATTGTGTTGGATCAAGTGCATGCGTCAATGGTATGGGGTGAGTTGGTATCGCAATCTGTAAGAAGCCGTGAAAACCTAGTTTCCAATGTTGAGGTTGATGCTCTTATTAAAAATGCAGAAGCTCAAGCTTTAGTGGGGATTCATACGATTTCAGAAATGTTTTTCCCTGTTGAATCGCCCTCACAAGATGCTTTGGCTCTTAAAGAGGCAACGACAGCTTTAGAAAGGCTCAAGCAAGGTGCTCGATTCCCTGAATTGGCGAGGCATTTGTCAAAATCTGCTAGTGCAGCCCAAGGTGGCCTCATCGGGCAGATAATTAAAGGAGTATTTGAGCCGGTTTTGGAAAGTGCAATTTTAGGATTGAAGGAAGGGCAGCTTTCACAGCCCGTTCGTGGCCAGGGTGGATACTATGTTTTCTTTAGGCACCCTAGTGATACTGTAGAATACAGCCTTTTGCAATTGGCAATTCCATTTTCTTCTGAAAATGAAGCGCGTGCTGCCGCTGAGCTGATTCATAAAATCCGCCAAGAAAAAATGTCCTGTTCGATGAGAGAAAAGAAAGTCAAAGAGCAGTATGCGCAAAGAATTCAAGTTACATTGAATGAGCATGTTCATCCAAATCGTCTTAACCCAAAGCTTTTAGATATCTTAAAGCAAATGCCTGCTGAACAGCTAACTCCTGCTATTAATGCAGGGCGTGTTATGCTATCGATGGCAGTTTGTAAAATCAATGAGCTTAAACCGCAAGTTCCGACGCGTGAGCAGGCTAAGGAGTCATTGATCGACCAGAAGATGTCTCAAATGGCCCAAAGGCTCATGAGGGAAATGAAGCGGACTCGGAACATCCAAATTTTTGGGGCAAACGTTGAAGCAAATACCGTGGGCAGTTAAGGCCCTTACTTTGTTCATGCATCTTTCTCGGCATTAAGGCCGAGGGCCTGTACGCGCCGCCATTACGGGAGCCAGCCTGTCCTCCTCGCACTTTTCCACTGCCAGCCACACTCACACTTTTCCACTGCCACGCTCTTTTTCCTGTCGCCCTCGCGCTCTCACTTGTTACCCTCGCTCTTTTCCCTGACACCCTCGCTCTTTTCCCTGACACCCTCGCACTCTCACTTGTCACCCTCGCTCTTTTCCCTGACACCCTCGCACTTCTTCCCTGTCATCCCCGTACTCTCACTTGTCACCCTCGCGAAAGCGGGGGGCCATATAAATGCCTGGATCCCGGATCTGCGTCCGGGAAGACAAAAAATGGTGTGCGGGCAAGACAAAGAGAGGGGTTGCGGAAAGACAAAGGGAGGTGTGCGGGCAAGACAATGAGGGGGCTGTCACCCTCGCGAAAGCGGGGGGCCATATAAGTTCTGGATCCTGTAGATCCTTGCCGTAGGTTGAGTTTTTCATTATAAAAAAAAGGGAGCCGAAGCTCCCCCTTTTTTTGTAACAGGCGATAATTAGAAGTTTACGCGTGTACCGAGCAAGAAGACTGTACCTTTATTGGTAGCTTTTGCTGTTCCATTTGCGGCATCTCTAACTGAACCATCTGTCATTTTAGCGTAGTTCAAATCACCATAAACGGTCAAACCGTCAGCCAACTTCATATCTGCTGTGAGAGAGTAGATGTCAGCTTTGGATTGTGTGTTAACATCAAGGAAGTCGTTCTTTTTACCGTTGTTGCGCTTACCGTTCAAGTAGCCAACAGCAAGTGCCCATTGGTCCATGGACCAACCGAGGCCGACGTTCCAGACTTTACCACCATTGCGGCCATTGTTGCTATCAGCAATGGTAACACCAGTGTTCTTGTTGTCATAGAAGCCTAAGCCTAAGTCAAAACCATAAGCGCTGAACAAACCGCCAACGTAGTAGCCTTTGGTTTTGTTGTAGGTGCTAGCCAAGTCAGTCGATGCCGTTGGTGTGCTGGTCCGTGTGTCGTTTGACAAAACGGTTGCCGCAGACAATGCGACGTTAAACTGACCGAAGTGGTCGTTGTAAGAGATCGCATAAGCTTGGTGTCCAACATCGAAGTAAGGAGTTGCCCAGCTGCCAGATATGCCAGTGTCTGTTCCGGCATTAAAGTTAGCTTGCTTGCCTTGAGTGTTAGAGTTGTTATTGTGATACATGTCACCGGTGTGTGATGTGTTTGGTGTTAAGCTTGCGGACAAGTGGAAGCCAAATACAGTTGGGGTGATCAAGTTAATTTTGTTACCCGTGTTGCTGGTTCCAGCAAGATAGGCGCCATAAAGCATGTTACCAGTTGAGCCGCTGGTATTGAATGGCTCGTTAAAACGGCTTGACCAGTTACTGCCGAAACCACCGTCGCCACGCATAACGGCGCTGCCGTCAGAGATAGTGGTTGTTTCAACACCCCAAAGAGCACCACCTTGAATGGTTGCGCCCCAAGCGGACAACTGAACGTAGTTCTGACGAACGCGGCTGCGAACTGAGTAGTTGTTAGCAACTGTGCTTGAACCTGATTGGCCTGTGAAGTTAATACGGCCGAGGTAATCAATGCCAGAATCTGTGCTGCCGGAGAATGTGAAGTCAAGGTTTGAATCGTCTTGTGAGAAGTTGTAACCTTGACCTTTACCGACTGGGTCTACGCTATTGGCAAAACCCTGAGCACTGCCGCCTGCTGTGTGTGCGTCTTGGCTAAATGCTGAAACGTGAAATGATGTTGAACCGCTGATCGTCAGCTTTGCAGCTGTTGACTTGGGCGCGGCATCTTGGGACATTGCATGTGATGCTAAAAGCAATCCGAATGCTGCTGTTCCCCCGAGTAGAACTTTCTTCATTTGATGTTCATCCCTTAATCTGTTGATAATTTTCCATGGCTTTAGGATGTCGTTACATCGTTAATCAAACAATAAAAATCATTTTTCCATGGTTTTTTTTGATTGCCGTGTTGCAATAAAGCAACAATTCTAGTTGTTTCTTAAATTTGGATAAACGTTAACTATAGCTGCCAAAAAGCAAACAAATGTTAAATTTAATATAAAATTTTACCTTTGAGGGCAAGCCGGTCCATTTTGCCCAAATTTTTCTCAAAACTGATCATTTGATCTATGCTTTCGTCGCCTCTTAAAGGCATTACATAATATGTTTAGTTAAGGTGCCAACGCTATTTTTCGTGTTTTTGCAAGGCTGCGACAAAAAAGCCATCCATCTTGTTTTGATGGGGATTTACTTTAAAGTAGGATTCATTCTCAAACGGGTAAGATTCACCAAAAGAGTCTTCCCAAACTTTGGATATGGGCAGGAGGGTAAAATCTTTGTTTTGCTCTAAAAACCAATCAACCTGAGCTTCATTTTCCATATTAAAGAGCGAACATGTTGCATAGATCAAACGACCTCCGGGCCTTACGGTTTGGGCCGCACGTTGTAAGATGCTTCGTTGCAAGCTGACGGTTTGCTGCACTCCTTCAAGTGTTGTTTTCCATTTAAGGTCAGGGTTTCTTCGCCATGTTCCAGAGCCACTGCAAGGTGCATCAACAAAAACACAATCAAAAGCCTCATTCTGTCTTTGCAGCCATCGGTCCTTATGATTGCTAATAACGCGTGTGGTCGTGTTGAAAATACCGGCTCTCTTTAATCTGGCAGATGCGTTTTTGAGCCGCGAAGCAGAGACATCACAAGCTATGATTTGCCCCTTATTACGCATGTTAGCGGCCATTAGAAGCGTTTTTCCACCGGCGCCAGCGCAAAGATCAAGAATACGTTGCCCTGGTCTTGCTAAGCTCAAGCATGCTGCCAACTGAGAGGCCTCATCTTGAACTTCGATCATGCCTGGCCCAATTTTTTCCAAAACTTCCCGGCTCACTCGGCCTTCCATCCTCAAGCCAAATGGCGAATACGGCATAATTTCTGCTGTAATACCTTGCTCTTTGAGTTTAGTGAGCGCTGCTTTTCGTGTCATTTTTAATGGATTAACCCTAAAATCAAAAGATGCTTCCTGATTTAAGCTTTGGATAAGCGCGTCTGCTTGAGATCCATACTCTTGAGTAAGTAATAAGTAGATTGCATCGCGTAGCCCACATCGGATGGATTTTGGGCAGTTATTTAAGTTGGCATGATAGTCAGTTTTAATGAAGCTAAGCTCAGCGTTAGTTAGTAGAGTTGGAGCATATTGTTTTTCTGAAAACAATTCTTGAATGGAAGAAGAAGTGCTACCAAGGCTCAGTAGATGTAGCAGCACAAAGCCACGTGCCCGATGTATGTTCTCAAAGGTCTTAAATCTCGATAGAAGCCAATCATATAGGCCAATATTACGAATAATAGCGTAATACATATTAGCTATGGCCTTTTTATCCTTTGACCCGATATAGCGTCTATGGCTGAAATAATGTCTAAGCTGCACATCGGCAGGTAGGTGGTTTTGAAGTTCAACAGCGTTCAGTAACTCGATGACAGCTTGTGTGTGTCCACTAGGATGCATTTGAAGCCTGCCCCTTGAAATGTAAGGCAACAACATAAGTTTCTGCGGAATCTTTGCGGCTGGCTTTTGGCTTAAAGTGTGAAACCTTTTTGAATGATTGCTTCAATTTAACCAATAGCTCATTAGTTGTTCCACCTTGCAAAACCTTGCCTACAAAAGCGCCTCCTGGTTCTAAAACAGTTACGGCGCATTCATAGGCAGCCTCTAGCAAAGCCATAATGCGAAGGTGATCTGTTGAAGCATGCCCGGTTGAAGAAGCTGCCATATCACTTAGGACGACGCTTGCAGGGCCTCCTAATGAAGACATAACGTTGGCGGCAATGTCGGGATCCAAAAAATCACCCTTAATGATCGTTACGTTAGGGATTGGATCCACATCCAGTAGATCTACGCCAACGATTTGCCCTGGTTGCAACGCAATAGCGCCGTTTTTTGTTAACCTCTCCATCGCAATTTGAAGCCAGCCTCCTGGAGCGCATCCAAGGTCTAGAACACGCGCGTTAGCATGAAAGAGCTTAAATTTTTCATCAATTTCTAGCAATTTAAAGGAAGCGCGGGATCGATACCCCTTTTGTTTTGATGCATGGACGTATGGATCATTCAACTGCCTCAAAAGCCATTTTTGAGAGGAAGCCGAATGCTTTCGCGCATTTTTAAGCTTAACAGTTGGTGTACGTGATCTCATTGGGGGGGCTAAACCCTTAGTGCAGTTGCTTCTGGGTATGTGTTTAACATTTTTGCAAATGGCAAATCAAGTTGAAGATTGAAGCATTTTCATAAGGATGCCTTCGCGAACACCTCTGTCGGCAATAATAAGATTTTTGACGGGCCAGAAATGATGGATACATTTAAATATTTCTGCCCCAGGAATAATAAGATCGGCCCGAGAATGACCTATGCATGAATGTGCAAGTTTTTCATCGTTAGACATTTGGTAGAGTTGGTCAATGATACTTAAAAGGCGATTTGAGGAAACCATAACGCCATCAATATATTTTCGGTCATATTTTTTGAGATTCATATCTATGGCGGCTAATGTTGTTACTGTTCCCGAGGTTCCAATCATTTGTACTTGGTCTTGAGCTAGATATGAGGAGATATTATTTTTGGCTGAAAGCTTCTCAAACATGTGCTCCATGGGTGCCAAGATTGTCTTGGCAGTTAGTTGATTGAGGTCTTGATTGATGACACCAATGGGTACTGAAACATAATCAATAATAGTGGGTGAACCCTTGGTAGAGTGGCTAACCCATATAACCTCTGTGCTTCCGCCACCTATATCAAATACGATGGCATAAGGGTATTGGGGTTTTAAAAGCCCGGAACATCCGAAAAGCGAAAGCTCAGCTTCGGTAGACTCATCGATCACATCTACTGTGAGTCCAGATTCTTGATGAATTCGCTCAATGAATTCATCGCGATTTTCAGCCATGCGGCAGGCGGCTGTTGCCACAGCTTTGTAGTGCTCAACATTGAATTCGGACATTTTTTCAGCGCAAAACTTTAGTGCAAGAATGGTCCGATTCATGGGCCCCTCAAGGATTCGCTGATGCTGGGCTAGATCTTCGCCAAGCCTAACCATGCGTGAGAAGGCAAAAACAACCTTAAAACCTGCCGTTGTTGGGGTTGCAATAAGTAGACGGCAGCTGTTTGTTCCTAGGTCTATTGCGGCAAAGTGTTTCAAATCTTTTTGCTTTGCCAATGGGTGTATCACTTTTCTCTATTCCGATAATTCTCAAATTAATTTGATAATATCAAAAAACTTTCTTGCAAAACAGCCTCATTTCCATAAACTCCAATTTTAGGACAAAAACTTAAGTTTTAAGTTTATGGGGGATAGTTTAGCGGTAGAACATCGGACTCTGACTCCGAGAACCTTGGTTCGAATCCAGGTCCCCCAGCCAGCTTAATATTAGGCTTTTTATGAAGCGTCGCACACAACAAATCATCCAAAAAATTGTTTACATGGGTATAGTCCCTTTTGTAGCTAGCTATTTATTCAGCTTAAACGGAGCTGATTTTGCGGCTTATGTGCATTCGAGCGATTGGGTCGTTGCTTTATGCGATCCGCAAAAGCGGCTTATGCTGATCTTCGCAGCTGTTGTTTTTGCCAGCCTTCTGATTAAACTCATGATCCACATTAATTTGGCAGATGTTCCTGAACACAGGTCTTCCCATACAGTGCCAACACCAAGGGCTGGTGGGCTTGCCATATATGTGCTTATGGCTTTGACTATTTTGGTTATGGGGTATTTAGATTTAGGCATAGCAAAATACCCAAGGCATGTTTGGGTTAGTTTTTTGGTGGTGATATCTGTCATGGCAGCCATTGGTTTGCTTGATGATTGGCGCCGTTTACCTGCATCAATTCGTGGGGCTGCCCAAATTTTCTGTGCTTGTATCATTGTGGCGCAAGGCGTGACATTTACAAAGTTGCAAATCCCACTCGTGGACATCGTTGAGCTTGGCTCTTTTTCTATTCCTCTTACATTCTTGTGGATTGTCTTTTTCACCAATGCCTTCAATTTTATGGATGGCCTAAATGGATTAGCAGGTAACGTCACGCTAGTCGTATGTTTATTTATCTTAGGATTTACGGGCATACATCACCATTATGAGGCATCCGTTCTTGCTCTTGGCTTAATTGCTGGCGTATCTGCTTTTCTTGCTTTTAACTTTCCCAAAGCTACCATATTTCTAGGAGATATTGGCAGCCAAACCTTGGGTGTTTCTTTGAGCATCTTGACAGTTCTTGTGGGTGAGTCTGAGCCGGCATTCTATTCGCCTTATGCGTTACCTGCTATTTTGTTTCCATTTATTTTTGATGCATCTTTCACACTGATCTACAGGTTGTTTCAAGGGAAGAACATTTTCAAACCCCATAAGGAATACCTATTCCACCGGCTGTCTCGTTTGTACTTAAGCCAAACTGCCACTACCAGTGTTTACACTTGTTTGAGCACCCTTTATGGCGTTTGCGCGCTTTGGTGCATGAAATCTAACCTAAATGTGGCGTATGTTATCTTTTTTGCATTAATCATTAAACTGCCATTTGCATTTTGGTTAGCTTATGTAGATGGCCGAAAATCTACCAAGAAAAGGTAGAGTGGGGTAAACATGTTTTTTTCAATCTTTTCCCATCCCTTGATAAAGCTATTTTGGGGCACTCGTCATTTATTAGATGCTCCTGCTCTAAAGTCTGTACGAGGATGCCATCAGGCTGTTGGCTGACTTTAATTTCACCAATTCTTAGTGGTTTTTGATCGCTAAAATACAAGCAAGGGCTAGCTCCTTTCGAAGATCCGCTGCTTCTGATTTGGGCATGGTTATTCTGACATAATGGAACAACATTGATATGCTTTTCATCTAAGCCCAAAGCCTTAGACCATTGGTTGATGAGAAACTGAGAAGTTGCACCAATAAAGGTTGCTTGCTTGCCAGAGGAATAAGCCAGAACAAAAGGTTCCTTTTGGCAAATAATATCATATGGCTTAGCAAATATGGTAAGTCCAAAGGATAAGAGGGCAAGGGTACTGCCAATTTGTCTAACGCGGTTTTTGCCAATTGCCCAACAGAGGCCTCCAGCGATAAAAGTTGTCAGAAATAAATTTTCAGCCCATGGGTAAAGAGGTGGGCATATCCATATGGAATAAGGAATGTTGCTGACAAACCGGGCGATTTCTATCAACCACGTAATGCCTTTTTCAAGGAAGAAAGCCGCTAGATAATCAAGGTTGAAAGGAAAAAGCAAAAAAAACATTAAGACAGCTGGCATAATGACCATAGCGGTGAGTGGAATGGCTAGAGCATTAGCTATAACTGCATAAAGAGTAATACGACCAAAGTGTAAGATGGTAAAAGGAGCTGTTGCAATCGTGGCTAAGGTTGTCGTGATGATAACCGCTTTGGTTGGGGTGATAATATATCGCCACCAAACGTTGTTGGGGATAATGTTCACTTTTTCTTTCTCGTGCTCATAATAAGATACAAGAGCAATGACGGCGGCAAAGGACATTTGAAAGCTTGCCGTTATAACAGCCTCTGGGGTGAACATTAAGATCACGGTAGCTGCAAAAGAGACTAACCTCAGTGTGAACGGCTCTCGGTCAAACAAAATAGCCACCATGACCATCATAATCATGATCAAGGAGCGCATAACTGGGACATTCATCCCAGCAATCAAAGCGTAAGTAATAGCTGATGCCATGACAACGATAGCGCCGATCTTTTTAAGGTCATATCTATAAGCTAAAAAGGGGATCAATGTTAAGGAACGGCGGCAGAAAAGGAAAACCAGCCCAGCTAAAATGCTAAAATGAAGACCAGATATAGATAAAATATGAGCCAGACCCGAGCGGTTGAAGATTTGGTTGGTCTCATCATTGATACCGGATCTTTCCGATGTGATCAAAGCTGTCGCAATGCTAGCAATTTGTTTGTCAAAAATGTGTTCGTCCAAGCGTTTTTGGATGGTATGCCGCAACGCATTGATGGATAAAGGTAACCCTTCGTTAGGTTGTGTTACACGCATTTTTCCCCAGACAAAGCCAGTTGCGCTTAAGCCTTGGAAGAAGGCTTGTCTCCTAAAATTGTATCCTTGTGGTGCTAATGCTCCTGATATGGGTAAAAGTGTGGCGTCAAAGGTCACTTGATCACCAATGTGCAAATTGTTAGTGCGTAGCTGTGAGGATACACGAATATTTTTTAAGGGCACTTTTTCCTCTTGAAATTGTGAGCTTGGATGAACTTTCACAAGATAACGATACCCTTTTGTGGTTTTTTCAATTTCTAGTATTTGGCCAACTACATGAGCTTTTTTGATAGGGGTTGACAGCATTTGGTGCTGGGTTGAAACCCATGTTGTGCGTATGGATGTCAATAGGGTGCCAATGCAGGTTAAAAGAATGATTAGAGCAAGGGGGATAATTGTTTTTTTACGAAACATCCAAATAAATGACCAAGCACAGGCTGTGATCAAAAGAGGCATTTTTATTGAAATAGCAGTGAAAGGTGCCCAGAAAAATAAGGTGGCTCCTACACCTAAACAGATAGGAATAAAGAAAATGACATCATTAACAGAAACAGTTGTGAAGCAAAGTGTCTTGCAAAAGTTTGAAAATCGTCGCACTTTATCGCCAATTCAATGAAGTTGATAAGGGTGAACCCTATGACAGTCATTACACGATTTGCGCCTTCTCCAACAGGGTATTTGCATATTGGCGGTGCCAGAACAGCTCTTTTTAATTTGCTGTTTGCGCGTCATCATGGCGGAGAATTTTTGCTGAGGATTGAAGATACCGACCGTGCTCGTTCAACAGAAGAAGCTGTCCAAACTATTTTTAATAGCTTAAAGTGGTTGGATATCCAAGCGGATGAAGAGCCTGTTTTCCAATTTGCTCGAAGCCCCAGGCATGTAGAAGTAGCTCATGAATTGCTGAAGCAGGGTAAGGCTTATCACTGTTATTGTTCGCCCGAGGAGCTGGAAATCATGCGCGAGGATGCTCGTCGCAATAACCGCCCTCCAAGATACAATGGTGTGTGGCGAGATCGGGATCCAAAAGAGGCTCCAGCTGGAGTAAAACCTGTTATCCGCCTTAAGGCGCCGAGGGATGGAACAACAACCGTTCATGATTTGGTGCAGGGGCCTGTTACCATTCAAAACCAAGAATTGGATGATATGGTTCTGTTGAGAGCCGATGGAACGCCAACGTATATGCTTTCGGTCGTGGTGGATGACCACGATATGGCTATTACGCATGTTATTCGTGGCGATGATCATTTGACCAACACTTTCCGGCAGTATCAAATTTATGCAAGCATGGGTTGGGATATCCCGCAGTTTGCACATATCCCGTTGATCCATGGACCAGATGGCGCAAAGTTATCTAAGCGTCATGGAGCTTTGGCTGCTGATGCATATAAAGACATGGGGTTTTTGCCAGAAGCTTTATGTAATTACCTACTTCGGCTTGGTTGGGGGCATGGCGATGACGAGATCATCTCAAGAGAACAAGCCATTTCTTGGTTTGATGTAGATGGGATTGGTAAAGCGCCTTCTCGATTGGATTTAGCAAAATTAACGCATCTAAACGCCCATTACCTTAAAGAAATGGATGATGTACAGCTGCTTGAGAGATTGCTGCCATCTTTGAAAGTCATCGTTTCATCTATTGGTCGGGAGCGTCTTTTGAAGGGGATGCCTGGGCTCAAAATTCGTGCGAAGACATTATGTGAACTGGCTGAGTCAGCGCAGTTTTACCTCTTGCCTCGTCCTATTCCTATTTCTGAAGCGGCCCAAAAGTTGCTGCAGGGTGCATCTTCGAATCTTTTAGCTCAGATTCATGAGAGCCTCTCTTCTCTTAAGAGCTGGGATGAGAGTTCCTTGGAGCTGCAAATGAAAGCATTAGCTGAGCAATTAGGTCTTAAGTTAGGGCAAGTTGCCCAGCCACTCAGGGCTGCGCTAACGGGCTCATCATCGTCCCCAAGCCTTTTTGAAGTTATGCATGTCTTGGGCCGAGAGGAATCATTGGGGCGAATCCAGGACCAAATGTCCTAATGCATAAATTATGGAATGCGCGAAAAATAAGTTTGGATAGTTTGCCCTAAATCTCTCACCAGTTCATTCTGGGATTGGGTTTGGCTGAGCCATGTAACATCTGATTTGTTGGAAAGGTAGCCCATCTCAACCAACGCAGATGGTATATCTTGTGCTTTAAGAACCACAAAAGCAGCAGCGCGGTTGGGGCTGGGGATGAGGTTGCGGTATTTTTTATTGCGGAACACATCAATAAGCGTTTTGGCAAAGAGTCTAGAGCGATTAGAGGTTTCGCGTTGAGTTAGGTCAATGAGAATATTAGCGACCTCAACATTTTCATGGTGGAGCCTTATCCCTTTAATTTGGTCTGCACTGTTCTCTCTTCGCGCTAGGTTTTCAGCTTCTTTATCTGAGGCTGTTTTAGATAGCGTATAAATAGATAAGCCATGCATTTTTGGATCTGGGTGGCTGTCAGCATGAATTGAAATGAATAAATCCGCTTGTTGTCTTTTGGCATAGTCAAGCCTTTCAGCAAGTGAGACGAACACATCCGTTGTGCGTGTTAGACTGACTCTAAATTGTCCGGTTTTGAGGAGGTCTTGTTGAAGTTTGGTCGCAATAGCAAGCGTAACATTTTTCTCTTGAACGCCCGTGGGGCTTATGGCACCAGGGTCTTCACCACCATGGCCAGGATCAATGACAATCAAAGGTTTTGGCTTGGGTTGAACAACAAGATACAGAGGTTTTTCTTTCGGCAAGGATAAGTCATAAGTTTCTTGCTTTCTCACTTCCTGCTCTTGTATGGGCAAAGGTATATTTTTGGGCGTGTCTACTACCTGTGGTTGTTCTGGAAGCGATTGAGATGTGGGCGCAGGTGCAGATTGTGTTAAGATTCGGGTGATCTGTGAATCCCAGGCTTCCTGCATGGAAAGTTTAGGAGTGATTGCTTTAGCAAGTTTTTTGTTAGGGGGATTGAGCATGAAATCCAAGATGATGCGAGGCGGTTTGTTGAACTTGTGGTCTTTTTTTAGGCAGGAATGATATACAAGGGAAACATGTGGCTTGCAGATTAATCTTATTTTTAGGCCTCCTTTAAGTGTTTTAAAATGAATAGCCTGAACAAACTCATGATACTGCTCTTGAATCTGTCCCAATTTTTCTGCTGTTATTTGGTGAGATTGAATCTTAGGAATTTTAATGATCAATTCTCGTTTATTGGGAGAAACACTATATGTCGCCTCTTTTGATAAATCAAAAACGAGCCTCATCTTATTTTGCTCTTGGCTGGCTCGAATGGCTGTAACAATTTGCCCTAAGACAGGAGGGCTTGATAAAGTGATTGCCAAAATAATTAGGTATTTAAAGGCTCTTCTTAGCAACTTTGCCTCTGATGGTATTGTAACCCTGTTGCCTGATAAGCTACCAAAAAAAGTTTATAATTCCTAAAGGTTTTAACAAAGCTGAGCGATATTACAAAGCGTATAGGTATTCGTGGTGGCGGGCAGGAAACCTTGTGGCGATATGTGATGAAGGATGAATTTGTTCTAAGCAATAATGAGATCAGCTTACCATAATCTCGATGCTCAATGCATGCAAGCCTTCCTCAAAAAAGGATTTAAGAACATCATTAATCAACCTATGCGCTTGAACACGCGAGAGAGTTGAGAGTTTCTCCGCGCCTATTTTGACTTTAAAATGGGTTTCTGAACTGCCTTCTGGAACGCCACTATGGCCTGCATGTTTGTGTGATTCATCGATCACTTCAAGAACAAATGGGCTGAAAGCGTGAGTAAGGGATTGGGAAATTTGGTCGCGACGGGTCATATTGCACACCACTTAAGCTTAAAGTTTTATTCAACAAAGTCGAATTTTAACTTGAGCTTGAGAAGTTTAGCAAAAGATTTTTCTAATCCTTTGAGGCGTCCTTCAAGGATGAGCCCTGGCGGAGCTTGAATATGCAACGTTTTGTCATAAATCTGATAGGAGAATAAACTGATGGTTGCCGGAATGTTGTCGAATAGCAAGGCATAAAAGCGCATGATAAGGCCAGCAGTTTGAGCGAATAAGTGCTCTTCGGGCGTAATTAAGGTTAAATAGGGTTGAAGGGTTAGGTCCTTTTTCTTGCCATCATAACGATAAAAAAGGGCTAGCGCAATGATGATGCGTTCTTTATGAGTGCACATAATCCATGGGGAATGAAGGATTTTTTTGAAAGAATATTCGGCCCGATATTCTTGGAATGCACCCCAGCCAATGTTATTGAGGATGGCTATAGCATCCAAAAGTCGTTTGTAACGATCCTGATCAAATGAGGAGTGGAAGACGGCTGGTTGTGCCCATGCGGAAAGTTGATGATAAAGAGGGGTTAGCTCCTGTTCAAAGTTAATCAATGTGTGGCAAGAAGTTGCTAGTATGTCTTCATTCTTAATTTCTTGTGTCAGAAGGGAGAATACAAAACCTTCCCTTAGTCCATATCCGCTAATGGTAATATTTTTTGGATTTACGGATTCAATGAGCGTGTTGATAACCTGAGCCGCGCTTGGAAGCAGGTGTTTGCGCCGGCTTACACGCGGTGGGAGTTTAGCGAGCTCTTCTGGGTTTTTGGATTGTAGCCACGAAAGAGCATCAACGGCTTGTGCCTTTGTCATTTCATACCCATGTATAATTTCAATAGGGTAGCGCTCTTTTTCCATATAAGCTTTTGCAATGGCTCGTGTTGAACCGCCAACTAAGTAGAGTGTATCTATGGGGGCAGTGAAAAGAGGCTTAGCTGCCGCTAAATGCTTGTGTAGGAAGTCTTGTTTACGGCTGGGCGTTGTATAAGTGTTTAAATTAAGAGGACCAACTGGCAGGCTGATTTTCTCGCATAAGCGTCCTTTGTTCATTCGGGTTAATTCTAAGCTGCTTCCACCAAGGTCCGCGACAATGCCATGCGGTTTTTCGAAAGCACTTAAAACGCCATTGGCTGCAAGTTTTGCCTCTTCTTCTCCTGTGATAACGTTGACATTTATGCCAAATTGTTCTTTGCAATACGTTAAGAATACGTCTTTGTTTGCGGCAAGTCGGATTGCAGCTGTGGCAAGGGTGTGAATTTGTTTGACTTTTAATGTATCACAAATTCGTTTAAATCGGTTGATGGTTTCAAAACTTAGGCTTAAGTTTTCGTCTTTGAGATTCCACTGATCATCTAATTCCCCTAGGCGACACATGACGCTGTCATCCAATATTTTGAGAGGATGGCGGCTTAATTCTTTAAATATAACTAGTCGCAGTGAGTTTGATCCAATGTCAATGACAGCAAATGCGGACTTGGTTAGTGTATGCATATTTTGTGCTTACCAGTTGCTTTACTTAGATTTTTCCATCAAGGTTTCTAAAAAGAAATTATGCGCACTGAATTTCTTTCCATCAAGCTTTGAGTGGGTGTAACGGCCATCTGAGCCCAAAGTCCAGCTATTAGCCGTATCCTTAATGTTTGAAAGCATGATGCGATTTAAAAGCGTGCTTTTAAGTTTTGGATCTTGAATTGGAGTCATAATTTCTATCCGACGATCAAGATTCCTTGGCATCCAGTCCGCTGAGGAAATATATACTTCGGCTTGAGCAGATGGCAAAACTGCGCCATTTGCAAAACAAAATATGCGCGAATGTTCTAGAAACCTTCCAATGATGCTTTTGACCTGAATGTGCTCAGATAAGCCCTTCACGCCGGGTGCCAAACAGCACATGCCTCTGACAATCAGCTGGATATCTACACCGGCTGAAGATGCTTCATAAAGCTTGCTGATGATTCCTGGATCAACTAGCGCATTCATCTTAGCCCATATTTGTGCGGGTTTACCCGCTTTCGCGTTGGTAATTTCCTGATTAATCAGAGCGTAAAGTTTATTACGCAGCATAGAGGGTGATAAGATGAGTTGCTTAAGGTCTTTTGGGGCAATGTTTGATGTTAAGCCATTGAAAATTGAAATGACATCCTGCCCAATTTCACAGTTAGAGGTAAAGTAAGAGATATCCGTATAAATTCGAGCTGTGTTTTGATTATAATTGCCTGTCCCAATATGGACATATGGGCGGACCGCGCCTTGTTTATCTTGTCTTAAAATTAAGGTCATTTTGGCGTGGGTTTTAAACCCTTGAACGCCATAAAAAACTTGGATGCCTGCGCTCTCCATAACTTTTGCCCATTTCAAATTAACTTCTTCATCAAAACGAGCTTTAAGTTCAATAAGAGCTATAACAGTCTTTCCTGCCTGCGCGCACTCAATAAGCGCATCGACTATGGTGGAGTTCAACCCTGTCCTATAGAGTGTTTGCTTAATGACCTTAACCTGAGGATCTTGAGCTGCTGATTTTAAAAACATGACAACTGTGTCGAAGCTATCATAAGGGTGATGAATAAGTAATTCTTCCTTGTCTAGCCTTTCGAAAATATTGATATTTTTGGTTGTGATAAATGGACAGGCGAGTGGTTGAAATGCTGAGTATCTTAGCGTTGGCGCATCATATCCGGTAACTTCAAATAAATCGCTGTAGCCAATGAATAGGTCGGATTCAAAGGATAATTCGGGTGGTATGTCTAAGTGGTTGACGAGATATTGCTTAATTTTTTTTGGCAGGCCAGCGCTTAGTATAAGCTGCACACCTTCACCGAAGCGCCTTTGATTCAGCATCTTTTCAAACTGCTCTTTTAAAACGGCATCATCCTCAACCTCCGTGTCTTGAGCTGGAATATCTGCCGCTCTTAGATACCGAAAAGAGCCAAAATCTGTTATGGTCGTTTCGGGAAATATAACATTCAGGTGGTGGTATATGAGCATATCAATGCTGATGGCCGTAGGCTTGCTGTCCTCAAGCCAAATAAAGCGTGGAAGAGTATTTGGAACCGAAACCAGAATCATCTGGTTTTTATTATGACGAACCATCTTTACGTTTGCAATAAATCCTAGAGATTGATTGGGTATAAAAGGAAAGGGATGGACTGCGTCGATGACGTATGGGGTGAGTAATGGCTTGATTTTTTCAAAAGCTTGACTCAGGGCACCTGAATTTATTCCATTTAAATCATCTTGTGTGACGACAAGTTGAACATTTTGTGTTTTGAGTTCATCAAGTAGCGCTCGAAATGAAATATCTTTTTGTTTGAAAAGGTTTTTTGTGGCTTCAATGACCTGATTATATATTTCTTTAAATTGTGTACGATTTGTATGATTGGGAATTTCAGCCCGCTGGTTTTTGATGCGGCTAACTTTTACGCGGTAAAATTCATCTAGGTTTGCGCCTGCAATAGCAAGGAATTTTAGACGCTCAAGCAGTGGGTGTCTCTCGTCAGTACTTTCATTGAGTACGCGAAGGTTAAAAGATAGCCAAGAGACATCTTGGTTGAAAACCAAGAGTTCACTGTTTTCCACCAGTTTGGAATCGCTCAAGCGACGCATATTTATCCTTCACAAAAATCATTTGTTTCGTTAAGTTACCTTATATTAATGGGTTTAAATATTTATTAATATTTGTGTGATTTTGGAAGGTTGACTTAGGTTTTGAGGAAATCAGCATGAAAGAACTCCTCGTTCTTCGACATGGGAAGGCGGCTTATCTTGACCCGCAATTTGATGATTTTGATCGCCCTCTTACATTATTAGGTAGACAAACCGTCACGATTTTGTCTGAAAAATTTAATGATTCGCAGATTTCTCCTGATCTTGTGATTTGCTCACCTGCGAGGAGAACTCGTGAAACATTAGAGGGCCTATTAAAAGCTTTACCTAGCTTTGTTAAAGTTATTTATGATGATGATTTTTATATGGCTTCACCCCAATTAATCCTGAGTAAGGTGAGCTGTTTGGATGATAAGTTCAGCAGTGTACTGGTGGTCGGTCACAATCCTGGTTTAGAGCAAGTGCTTGTGCAGTTAACGCATGATGATCCTCTTTTGCGGCATGTGACACCTTTGGCTCCAGCCTGTTTGGTGCAGTTAGAGCTGAAGATTGGGCAATGGAATCAGTTAAAAAGCCACTGTGCTCACATAAAAAACTATTTCTTACCGGATGAGCCGCTATAAAATACCTTTGCATTTTCATCCGTGAGAAATTTTTTTCCTTAAATTTCCTTAGATTTTTTTGAAAGCTAATTGTTTCAAAAAATATAAAATTTGGTTTTTGCATATTTAATATTCCGAATTGTCAATGGTTTTTGTTCCATCCTGCCGTTAAAAATTGCATAGATTTCCCTTTTATGTCTGATGCTTAGGATTTATGAAATTAAAATTCGAAATTAAAAAACACATCAAGAAGGCCCTTGTTGCATTTTGCATCTTTTCCACAATGAGCAACCCTGTGTATTCTTATGACCCTCACCTTCAAAGGTTGGTTTATTCTGAGATTGATATTAATGAATTTTTCTCTCAGCAAAAAATGTGCAGTTTTTCTCGACTTGAGCAAGCTCTAGCGCATATTCAAATGCACAGGAATGCTGCAGGGCGTTCCCTTTTTGTATCGAGTGCCATGAACCATGCTATGCCAATTTTTGTTATTGGGACGGCGGCAGTCGGGGTAGCGAGGTTTGTGGGAACGGGTGGTTTAGGGGCTATAATTTTAGGTGGTATTTGTGCTTCCGGCGCTTCACAAGTCATAGGAAGCACTGCTTCGAGCGCGCCAACAATGGGTAGCTTATTTGCTTTAGGTGTGTTTGGTTCTCAATCAATTTTTGATACGGCTTTAGACGAGCTTGAGGCTCAATTTATGATGCACTCATGCGCGCCAGGGAATGAATATGATCAAAGCACAATACTTCGGTGGGGAAAGGAGATTATCGATCTTAGGACAGGTAATGCTGAGCACCCCGCTGTCACTAGAAATCGGTTGGCCGATCGCTTCGCATTTCCAAAAACCAAAACAGTGGTGGGAAGATACAGCGCCACTGAAGTAGAAGGAGCTTTGTGGACTTTAGATAAGCCGCAGCTTGCTGCTATGACAATGCTTGTTCGGCACATAATTGCCATGAACGAGAACCCTCTATCGCCAATTAATTATAGGCTTATTTCGTATTTTTATGGTGTGCAAGGCTCTGGTAAAACAACCACGTCACGCAATATCGCTAAACTGGTTGGTTTGCCTTATTGTGAGATTTCTCTGGCGGGCATAACAAAAGAAAAATTTTATGGTACAGAGGATATTGCTGGAGAGTTGGTGACCTGTCTTATTCGCTCAAAAACACTCAATCCGGTCATTATCATTAACGATGGAGATTTAGCAACTTTTCGCCAAGGTTCCGTTGCAGGAGAAATTATGGTTGAATTTTTAGATTCATCTGTAGAATCTGTTTACAGTGAGTTTTTAAGACGCAAGATTGACCTTCGACTTATTCCAGTTATTATGACAGGCAATAGCCCATTATCAAAGCCAGGCGAATCCTTAGAAGTCATTCAAAAACGTGTATCTGATAGAGTTACTGTTCATAAATTCTTAGAGCCAGATCAAGCTACAAAGCAGAGATTTTTAGGAAGGGAATTTGATAGGTTAGCTCAAGAGTTCACTTTTTCTTCATCAGCGAATGATAAAACTAGGATTGTTGATCAAATCTCTAGAAATAATGAGGTTAAATCATTCAGGCAAATGGAGTTTGAGCTTAAAAAAGCATTGCTGAACTTCAAAATTCAGAATGCAGATCAGTCTAGCAAAGTAACAGTTGATAGCCGAGCCACCTCAGGTGAGAAAGGTCCAGACGAACTTTAAGGTTTAGGCGCATACTTGGATAGAATTCGTTGAAGCGTCCTTCTGTGCATCTTAAGCTTACGGGCTGTGGCTGAAACGTTATGATCGCATTCTTCAAATGACCGTTGAATGTATTCCCAGCGAATGCGATCGGGCGATGGGACAGAGTCTATATTAGGTTGCTCGTCAATCTTTTCGCCCATGAGAACCTTATAAATTTGATCAGCATCAGCCGGTTTTGGCAGATAATCAATGGCGCCAAGCTTTATTGCTGCTACAGCTGAAGCGATGTTCGCATAGGCGGTGAGCATAATAATGCGAATGCCTGGGTTAGTGCTTTTGAGCTTGGTTACTAAGTCTAAACCATGACCATCTTCTAATTTCATATCCAGAATTGTGTGGGTAAATGTCTCGTGAGCAAGGAGTGCTTCACAAGTTGCTATGCTTTCGGCTTTAGTTACAACAAAGCCTTTGGATTCCATAGCTTTTCCTAGGCGATCCAGGAATACAATATTATCATCCACAATAAGAAGTTTGGGTTTTAAAAGCTCATCGTTTTGCATCGTTCCTGCTCATTGGTTATTAGGCTAGACAAAATATTCTGGATTTCTTTCCCAATAAACATGGCATCTTGCGCCATTATCATTGGATAGGGCCAACTGGGCACCAAGATATGTCAAGAGGGTGTTGGCAATGAATAAACCAAGACCGAGGTGAGTGTCTGTTTTAGTTTGGTGCTCGCTAATAAAGGGTTCGCCAAAGTATTTGAGGACATGCTCACTAAATCCGTGACCATCGTCGTGAATGGCCATTGAAAGAGATTGGCTATCCCATGACAAATGGAGTTTAACTTTGCTTTTTGCATGCTCTAACGCATTTTGCAAAAGGTTTTTTAAGGCATATTCGATTTCCAATACCTGACGGATCATTGGCTCTGGTGAATCTTCTGTCAGATAGGAAAACTCAAGTGTTATATGTGCTGGGTTGTTTAGGGTATTAACAATGTTTGTGAGCATTTGTTTAAAGGGAACCACGGTAAAGGGGGCCGCTTGGTTATTGGGTGTCAAATCTCCTGAGCCAATTTTACCAAGGATTTCTTGGCAGGCGAGAGCCTCTTGATGGAGGAGCTTAAAATCATCGATATGAGCGTTTTCAGAAAGCTTTTTGAGTTCATTGGATACAAGAATAATAGTTGAAAGAGGTGTGCCAAGCTCATGAATAAACGCTGCAGCAAGCGTTCCAATGGCTGCTGTTTTTTGTTCCTTTTCAAGGGCATGGCTCATGGAAATGAGGGCTTTATTGAGTTGTTGCGATTCTTGAGAAATAAGCCAAGTGTATCCTGCTGTTAGAACGATAGCCAAAGTTAATGCCAGCCACCACCCAAACTTCAACAATGGCGGAAAATGTAGGCTGTCAGGCCAGGGAAGTGGGTAATGCCAGATAACTAATACGCTTGCACACATGATACTAATGCTTAAATGGAAAAGCAATAACGAGTGTTGAAGTACGAGGGCAGCCATGATAACGGGTCCAATAAGCAAGAGCACAAATGGGTTTAAAATGCCACCCGTGAAGCCAATGAGGAGCGCGAGAAAAATTGTATCTAAGCTTAAGAAAATGAGTAGCTTTGTTTCGCTTAAGGGTACTTTGGCATTATTCCATAACAATGAAGCTGTAACGTTTAATGCAATAGACAGCAACATGACAACCGTAATTTCAGCAATGGCAAGGGGAAACTTAAGCCACACGTATGTGAAAACAATAGCTAGCAGCTGCCCACAGATTGCCATCCACCGTAAGGTTGTAATAGTTTTTAAGCTTAAAAGCTTATGGCGATAATGAAATAAGGTTTCGATTTCTTTTCTCCTAGTAAACATCATACTTTATTTTTATGAGATTTTAATATGTGTTTGTGTGGCAAATTGAAGAAGTGAAAAAATAGGGCAGCTTGTAAAGTTTGCTATAAATGATAACCTCAATAAAGGAGCCGAAAATGAATATCAAATTCTTAAAAGTCTTCTTGGTCGCTAGCGCAGGTATTGCAACCGCGCTTTATATCTACGCCAAAAAGAATGTCCCAAGCCAGTTGCCTATGGATAAGGTAATTGGTACCGCTAAGATTGGTGGGCCCTTTAATCTTATAGATCAAAATAGAAAAATTAAAACAGATAAGGATCTGTTGGGAAAATATGCTGTTATCTATTTTGGATATACATTTTGTCCAGATGTTTGCCCTATGGGAATGCATAGTTTTTCTGAGGCTTTATCCCGTTTGCCCGAACTACAAGGTCGTATTCAGCCCGTGTTTATCTCAGTGGATCCACAAAGAGATAAGCCTGAAGAAATAAAAAAATTTTTAAAAACTTTTCATCCATCTTTTTGGGGGCTAACAGGTGAGCCTGCGCAAATTGAACAGGCCAAAGAAGCATACAAAGTTTATGCTGTTCAGCAAAAAAATGAGCATGGCAGTGAACATTATCTTATCGATCATTCATCTATTTTCTACGTTTTTAGCCCAGATGGGAGCTTTGTCGGTCATTTTACACATGCAACGTCAGTGGATGAAATGGTTCAAAAGCTCAAGAAATGGGCAGCTTTGTGATGAAAATAATGGCTAAATATTGCCTTTTAATAAAATTGTAACGAAACTTTAGCCTTTTTTAGAGGCAGTTAAGCCATGATCACTTATCAGAAAAACAATAGGTGCTTGTGTGCTGTATTATTTTTACCAGATGGGGGCAAGGCTACTAAAGCCAGTTCATGATATGGCTGAGCTATATCAAAAAGCCTTACAACAGCACTTGCAGCAATATCCAAATTCCGTCACAAGGCAATTGCTGGGAGCTAGCACAATACTAGAACGCGATACGCGTGAATATGGCCAACCGGGCTATGATATCGAGCAAGTGATCACTGATGGTTCAAATATTAAGGTAAAAGAAGTTCATGAATTGGATCAAGCATTTTGCAGTTTAGTGCATTTTGTTAAAGATACATCCAATAAAGGTCGTAAGCTACTAATCGTAGCGCCACTTTCAGGTCATTACCCTAGCTTGTTGAGAGATACTGTATTAAGGCTTTTAGAAACCCATGATGTGTATTTAACAGGATGGAAGAATGCGCGTGATATTCCTATTCAAGATGGGGCCTTTGACTTAGATAGTTACATAGATCTTCTTCTCACTTTTTATAAACATTTAAAGCAAGATTTTGTTGTTGTGGCCGTTTGTCAGCCAACCGTACCAGTGGTTATTTCAACGGTTTTAGCGGAGCAATTTAATTTGGCACCAAAGCCTAATGCGATTGTACTGATGGGCGGACCTATCGATACTCGTGTGAATCCTTCACAAGTCAATGAGTTTGCCAAGAGTCATTCCATTCAGTGGTTTGATCAAAACATGATTACGGTTGTTCCATCATCATATGCGGGGGCGGGTCGTCGTGTATGCCCAGGGTTTATTATGTTGAGCGGGTTTATGTCACTTGATCCGAAGAGGCACCTTGATTCGCATCTAAAATTTTATGAGAACCTTATTCAGGGCAGTGGTGAAAAAATTATGGCTCATACAAAATTTTATGATGAATACAGATCAGTTATGGATTTGCCTGCAGACTTTATTTTGCAAACAATTGATCGTATTTTCCAGCGTCATCTGTTGCCGCAAAATGAGTTCCATTGGCGTGGTTACAAGATTGATTTAGGAAACATTAAGCAAACTGCAATTTTAACAATTGAAGGTGAGCTGGATAATATATCACCAGTAGGACAAACATCTTCAATTCTTAAGTTAACGCCGTCATTGCCCGAATCGAAAAAGCAGGAATATTTTCAATTAGGTGCTGGGCATTATGGGATTTTTAGTGGTCGTAAATGGCGTGAGGGAGTAGCTCCGACAATTGAGAGCTTCCTCGCAAAAATTATGGCTTCTAAGAGCAAAAATACTAAGGCAACTCATAAAAAGGTCGCCGAAAAGTAAATATATAATACAGGGTTTCGCCAGCGCTTTGACAAAATTGCGTTGATGGAAAAAGCCACAAAGAATGTGGCAAAAAAATAAAAAGTAAAATCGTAATAATCCAAGTAGGAGAATAAAAAATGACAAGTAGTATTCAAACCAACCTCGTTGCCCTTCAAACATCACGCTTGATCGGTGAAGCCTCTAGAACGGCAAGCAAGACAATGTACTCAGTATCCTCTGGTCTTCGTGTGGCTCGCGCCCAAGATGATGCTGCATCCATGGCGATCAGCACCTCTTTGAGGGGGCAGATCCAGGGTATGGGTTCCTGTTTAATCAACATCCAAAGCGCTGATGCCGCTCTTCAAACAGCAGAATCTGCAATGGGTCAGATCTCGGAAATCATCATTCGTATGCGTGAGCTGGCTACTCAGGCGATGTCTGAACAGTTGTCAACGCAAAACTTGGCTGACTTGAACACAGAATATCAATCTCTGTTAAGCGAAGTTGACCGTATCGCTGTTTCAACCTCTTACAACAGCAATAAATTGCTTGATGGCTCATTTTCCGCTAAGAAAATCCAAATCTCAACGGGTGTCACCACTAACGATTACATTGCTGTTACAATTGCAGACTGCCAGAACGCAACGACAACCTTGGGTGGAACCATCACCTCACAGACAAACGCAACAGCTGCTGTTGGTCTCATCAACGCGGCAGAAGCTGCGATCAACACAGCCCGTGCGCAGGTTGGTGCGGCTCAAAGTCGTTTTGGATTCGCGTTGAATGTGGCGTCGGTTACAAAAGAAAACCTCGTCCAAGCCAACAGCGCCATCGTTGACCTGAATGTTGCTGAAGGCATGGCAAACCTTGCGGTGCAGCTGATTCGTCAAAGCGCTGGTTATCAGATGTTGAACCGCGCAAACCAAGCTCCACAGGACATCTTGAACATCCTGAGGGGATAATCATTTAATTGGTTAATCTAATAATGCGGGAGAGTTTTTTCTCTCCCGTATATTAGCCTATACATCGTGTTTTGGTTTAATGCCAAACGCAGTGAGCGTGTGGTCTTAATAATCTTGATGGGAAATTTTTTCCTGCCGAGTCGGCAAATGATGCCTGCTTGCTGGGAAAATTTTTCCCATTCCATTACACCCTTCAATAATCATTTCAAAAAACCCACAAATTCATAGACCAAAATTTTGGCATATTAATTGCATCGTATTCACGTGATCTTGTATTGAGATCACAAAAATACAGGTAGTTAAATTTATTTCCAAGTAGGAGAATAAAAAATGGCAAGTAGTATTCAAACCAACCTCGTTGCCCTTCAAACAGCACGATTAATTGGTGAAGCCTCTAGAACGGCAAGCAAGACGATGTACTCAGTATCCTCAGGTCTTCGTGTGGCTCGCGCCCAAGATGATGCTGCATCCATGGCGATCAGTACCTCTTTGAGGGGGCAGATCCAGGGTATGGGTTCCTGTTTGATCAATATCCAAAGCGCTGACGCTGCTCTTCAAACAGCTGAATCCGCGATGGGTCAAATTTCAGAGATCATTATTCGTATGCGTGAGCTGGCCACTCAGGCTCTGTCTGAACAATTGTCAGGCCAAAACTTGGCTGACTTGAATACAGAATTTCAGTCCCTTTTGAACGAAATCAACCGTATTGCTCAATCAACGTCATATAATGGCAACGCCATGCTCGATGGCTCGTTCCTCAACAAGAAAATTCAGATTGCTACAGGTACAACCACTAACGATCAGATCTTGGTTACAATTGCAGACTGCCAGAATACATCGACTGGTTTGACTGGGGATATCACGAGCCAGATAAACGCGGCATCGGCTGTTGCCGTTATTAATACGGTTGAAGCTACGATCAACACGATTCGTGCGCAAGTTGGTGCGGCTCAAAGCCGTTTTGGATTCGCGTTGAATGTGGCGTCGGTTACAAAAGAAAACCTCATCCAAGCTAACAGCGCGATTGTTGACCTCAACGTTTCTGAGGGCATGGCAAACCTTGCGGTGCAGCTGATTCGTCAAAGTGCAGGTTATCAGATGTTGAACCGTGCAAACCAAACACCACAGGATATTTTGGTGATTCTTAGAGGCTAATAAATAGGAAGCGCCATGAGGGGATAGCCCCCTCATGCGCAACTTAAAATTTTTGAGGTGATCTATGGGGCTTTCATTAGGGTTTAATAATGTCAAAGTGGATCAGTCGGGTAGGGTCTCGGTAGCCGGTGCCAGGTCGGGCTTAGACTGGCATGAGCTTGTAGATAAGATGGTTGCCGCAAAATCAATTCCCATTGATATGATATCAAGAAAAATTACGGCCGATGGAGAGCAGCTTGTTGCGTTAAATGATATCCAATCTAAAGCAGGCGCTTTAAAAAGTGTGCTGAGCCAGCTTTATGGAGAGCATACGTATGATAGTGGCAAAGATATATTTGAAAAAAAGGCAGGTGTGACGTCTACTATCACTCCGGGTAGTCCGTCTACGGATCTTCTTGGGGCTTCAGCCAAAAATAGTGCTAAAGTTGGTCAATATGAAGTGGAAATCACTGAGGTAGCTCTTGCTCATAAAATACACTCTAAAATAATTCCATTCGGCGTTGGTGCGGCAGCTGGATTGGCTGGTGCAATGGTACTTCAAGACCCAGTGACTTTGATTGATAAGGCCACGATCAATATCCTTCCAACCGATAATTTACTGACGGTCGTTGATAAGATTAATAATTCGGCTAGTGATGTTATGGCCAGTGTTATCAGTATAGATGCTACGCACAGTAAGATCGTTTTGCAGAGTAAGAAAACAGGGGAGAATTTTGCCATTCAATTTTCACCATCTTCTACGCAAGCGCTTGTGGAAGATTCTGGGCTTGGTTTTGCAACATTCAGCGGTACCTATACGGTAGATCATGAAGTTGACCCGCCTCAAAATGCTATGTTTTCTGTAGATGGTGTGCCGATTATTCGTCAATCGAACGTGATAACGGATGTTGTCCAAGATGTGACATTTCAAGTTCTAAAGAAGGAACCTGGAACAAAGGTAAAGGTTAGTATAGAAAGGGATGTGAGTGCCATACGCTCGCAGGTTGAAAAGTTTGTGGCAGCCTATAACGACCTTTTGGTTGAAGCTAACACGCAGGCTCATCGCGATCCAAATGCGAGCACTCAAAAACCACTTTATAATACAACCTTTATCAGAGGTCTAAAAAGCCAATTAGGGCGCTTTGTAACCGTTACTCCATTGGGAAGCAGTGGTGTAAAAACCCTTCAAGATGTTGGCATTGTGGCCAATACGGGGCTCGGCGCCATGAATGGTGATTATAGGACCATTGGGCAATTGAGTATTGATCAAAATAAAATGGATCAAGCCATTGTTGGTGACATTGAGTCATTCCGGCGTTTCTTTGTTTTAGATTTTGTTTCCTCAGATGCCGAAGTCGCACTTAGCAAATTTAAACCAAGCATTATGCCGTTATCGGGTTCGGCGGGTGTTTTTAATATTAATACCAACGGTGTGAATATTATTAATTCGACATTTAACGAAGGATCTGTCACGACAACTCCGACAACCGTAGAGGTGACAAGCGGGCCAGCTAAAGGGCTGATTCTTAGTTATACGGGGCCGACAAACAAGATGGGTGTGCAAATTTCATACACAATAGGTGCTGCGGTGCAAATGATGGGTATCATGGATAATTTGCTCAATGAGGCAACTGGTCTGATAACTCAAAACATAAAAATGGCCCAATCCGCACAGTCTGCCGCTCAAAAGTCAAAAGACCAAAAACTCCTGCTTATTGAACAGTATCGGCAAAGACTGCTGAAGCAAAATCAGCGTATGGAGCAGAAAGTTTCAGAAAGTAGAGCAATTATGGATAATATTGAAGCAATGTTTAAAAAGAATGACAATAATTAATTTAATAAAAGTGTGATGGAAAAATGAGAGATCAATACAGAAGCCAAGTAAATTATATTAGTAACCTTTCGAATGATAAAATAAGTATTTTGATTCTGTCAAAGATGCTGGATCACTTAAATAAAATTAAATTATTAACGTCAAAAAATGACATTGAAAAAAGAAGCAATCAAGTTGATAAGGCAATAAAAATTATTATGTTTTTATCAAATTCGGTAAATAATGAGTACAATAATGAAGAGTCAGAAATTATACTTAATTTTTATTTTGTACTTATGACCATGATGTTTGAGTTTGTTAAAACAAAAGATGTTGAGATTATTGATCGGCTCATTAAGATCATCGCATCATTTAAAGAGGCATGGGAATATAGAGCCAATGACGGAAATGCCCCTGAAAACGAGGTGGTCAATGATCAAGAGCCTAACAATGGCTTTAAGCTTTCTTTATAATTGTGATCAATATTCAAGCTTTTCTTTAATGTGGCAATATATTGATTTAAAGTATTTTTGAGTCGATGTGCGCGTTTTTGAAGTTGATGCATATAATAAAGTAGTTGACTGTCGCGTCGTTTTAATGTAAAATTTAACCAGTCCCCGAAGAAAGCTATATTAAGTGTGTCTATGGTAAGGAGTGCCGGTCGTGAGAATTACTTTGATGGTTGTTTTATTAGTTTCTTCTCTGAGTAGCTTTGATTGTCAAGCTGGAATCCACGATTATGCTATTCCAGAGGAAGAATTGCAGGTCGCCCCAGGCGTTATTGCCAGGAGCTCGGCAATTGCCAGCATGAAGGAGCTCAATATTACGGAACGGGTTGTGGAGCTTTATAAAAGCTTTAAGCCGACCGCAGAAAAAGGGTCTAGCGTATCAGTAGTACAAGATGACTGTTTTGCTTTATTTATTGTAACGCAAGATGGGGTTCCCAGTTTTCTTATGCAACTTTATGTGAAAGACCGACAAAAATGTAATAACACCCAGCCATAAGGATCTATAATGAAAAAAAATCTGTTTGCCTCTGTTCTTTCTCTTCTGTTTATTGCGTGTTGTTTTACTGAAGTGGTGGCCCAAGATATCGAAGAAATGCGTCAAATGTCATTCTGTACAAAGAACCTAGATGTTTCTCGCTCTACTGGAAATGATGTGCCAGCTGCTGGAAGCATCGTAAATCGTGTCCATATGGATGCATATGCTTCTTTAGATGATCGAAGTGGCTCTTTAGTTGACGCAAGGCACTGTTTTCTTGCGTTTGGCACAGTTTCACGATTAGATCGTGAGCGTGTCAGGTTGTCTAATTTTATGACGATCGGCTACGGGGAGCTTCCGGAGCAGTTTCGTCGACCTGGCCAGAGGACAGGTACTATCTATCAAGAGCAGTGGAGTGGGGGAGAAGTGGTGGCGTGTGTTTCAATCATGTCAGAAACAACTGAAAAATTAGCTGTAGTATTTGGGCAGATCACGACGAGTATGCTTAATGCGGCTAATAAAAATGATTATAGCGTTACTGATCATAATTGCTGCACTGTAGCTTATAATGCTGCAACATACGTGGGTGCAAACCTAACAGCTGTTGATCCTGGCAGTTTTAACTTTCGCGGTCTGGGGGTTGTGTGGAAGTTTGGAGATGTTACACCAAATGCGTTTTCATACAAGTCTTATAACTATTTTATTGCAAAACCATATAATTTTTCGAGCAATAAAGTTGCTGAATCCACGGATGCTCTTATAGATACTCTTAAATCGACTCTCTCCACAAATGTTCCGGAGCTAATGCACCAGAATAAAGATGGTGGATCAGAAGAAGAGCTTTAAAGATTTTTTGCTTCTCAAGAGAAAGGCTTGAAACAGGAATGTTTCAAGCCTTTTTTGTATAACAGAAACATCCATCTGCGGTGGATGTTTTTGACTTAAAAAATCCAAATGAGACAAAGCTCTAAAGAGATAAAATGAAGTAAAATAGCCGCGCCCAGGCTTACATAAACATTTCAAATGTTGATGCTAAATTCCATATCTTAAGGCCAAGAGACTTCCGGAGGAAGTGACATCAAAATGGATTCTGTATGGCCGCCTGTTTTGAGTCCAAATAAAGTGCCTCGGTCATACAGAAGATTGAATTCAACATATCGACCTCTGCGCATTAGCTGATAAGCGCGTTCCTCTTCGGTCCAGGTTTTAGACATATTGCGTTTTACTAATATCTCATAAATATCTATAAATGTTTGGCCAACGTCGTGCGTAAAATTAACATCTGCCCCAAAGTTACCGCTGTTAAGGTTATCATAAAAAATCCCACCTATGCCTCGTGGTTCATTGCGGTGGGGTAAGAAGAAGTAGCTGTCTGCCCATGCCTTATATTTTGGATAATAATCTGGATTATGACGATTGCAGCAATCGGCTAATGCTTGATGAAAATCGAGTGTATCCTGCTCTACTGGGAAAATAGGTGTTAAATCAGCTCCGCCGCCGAACCAGGTTTGATTGGTGACGATCATGCGTGTGTTCATATGAATGGCTGGGACATGGGGTGAGCGCGGGTGAATGACCACGGATACACCGCTTGCCCAGAATGAAGGGTCGTGTTGTGCGCCAGGTATTTGGCGAGCGAATTCAGGAGAAAATTTGCCAAAAACCTCTGAGAAGTTGACACCAGCTTTCTCAAAAAGAGATCCTTTGAGGGTAGCCGATTTGCCACCTCCACCATGCTCATGGCTTTCGCGTGATGTTGGAAGAGCTTGAGCGTCTGATGCAGACCGATTCCACTCTCTTAAGACAAATTGCGCATCCTGATTTTGCGCATATTGATGCTCCAGCTTCAATAGGCTCTCTATGATCTTGGATTGGAGTTGTTGAAACCAGGTGGATAATAGCTGCTTGTCATTGCTAGATGCGTTGTAAGTCATAAGTTTTCTCCGGCTTGATAAAAGGAATTTGTTTGTCTTAAGGCTTCTCCAACGGCGATACTTGTGGCTAAAGCAAGGTTGAGAGAACGGCTGCCTGGCAGCATTGGAATGGAGATGATGTGTGTGAATGAAGCCAGGATGTCATTTGGAAAGCCACAGCTTTCTTGACCAAAAAGAAGCACATCGTTATTCGTGTAAGAAAAAGCAACGTGTGGTGTTTGTCCCTTGGGGTCGAATGGTAAAACTCGTTTTCCTGCTTGTGAAGTTAAGAATTGTGAAAAATTTGCGTGGTGGATGACAGTTGCCAAATCGTGATAATCAAGCCCTGAACGCACCAGCTGTTTATCGCTCCAAACAAAACCACATGGGTGAATGATATGGAGCGCAACACCTAAGCAACTGGATAGACGGATGAGTGTTCCAGTGTTTGGTGGGATTTCGGGTTGATAGAGTGCAATCTCGGGGCGCTTCATATTATAGTGGCTCTTATTACAGATTCTTTAAGGATCGACATCTTTCCAATTTAAGTTTATATCGCTTATATGCTAGAAAAGACAGTGGCAATGCACGTGCGCTTCATTGTCGCAGTGGACTTAGTATGATATGTGTATTTAACTTTTTGATTTCTTTAATAGAGATGGTTTTGTATGACAAGTGCTAATAAAACATCAAAAGAATCTGCAACTCCTGGTGGAGCTGCTCCTACACGAAGGCAGTTTTTATATTTAAGTGCTGGTGCAATGGGAGCCATTGGTGCTGCTGGAATGGTCTATCCGTTCATTAAAAGTATGAATCCTGCGGCAGATGTTTTGGCTCTGGCTTCTGTGGACGTTGATTTAAGTAAGATTCCTCTGGGGCAAGCAATTACGGTTGTTTGGCGTGGAAAGCCAATTTTTATCCGTCATCGTACGCTTGAAGAAGTTTCAAAAGAACAACAAGTGTCCTTAAAAGATTTACCGCATCCGCAGGAAGATACAATCCGGGCAAAAAAACCTGAATGGTTAGTCGTCATTGGTATTTGCACGCATTTAGGCTGTGTTCCTCAGGGGCAGAAATCTACGGAAAACCGGGGCGAATTTGGTGGCTGGTTTTGCCCATGTCATGGCTCTGAATATGATGTATCTGGTCGGATTCGCCGCGGGCCGGCACCTACAAATTTGGAGGTTCCGCCATATCAGTTTATTAGCGATACCATGATTAGGATTGGATAGAGGTTCAAATGGCTGAGAAGAAAACAAACTCTGTAATTCGCTGGATAGACTATCGATTGCCTGTTTTTAGCTTTTTAAAACATGAGCTGGAAGAATACCCTACACCTAAAAACCTTAACTATTGGTGGAACTTTGGCTCATTGGCAGGAATCACGCTTATCGTCATGATTTTGACAGGTATCTTTTTGGCCATGCATTACACGCCACATGTAAATGAAGCATTCAAGAGCGTGGAACATATTATGCGGGATGTGAACTACGGTTGGCTGATCCGTTATATTCATATGAATGGCGCATCAATGTTTTTCATCGTGGTTTACATACACATGTTTCGTGGCCTTTATTATGGCTCATACAAAAGTCCGCGCGAGCTTCTGTGGATGCTCGGCGTTGTGATTCTTCTGCTGATGATGGCAACAGCATTTATGGGCTATGTTTTGCCTTGGGGGCAAATGAGTTTCTGGGGCGCTACCGTTATCACAAACTTGTTTTCAGCATTTCCGGTGGTTGGCGAGAGCATTGTCACGTGGCTTTGGGGTGGCTTTGGCGTAGATAACCCAACGCTGAACAGGTTCTTTGCGTTGCACTATCTGCTTCCATTTGTGATTGTTGGTGTTGTGGTTATGCACATTGTTTCACTGCATCAGCACGGTTCAAACAACCCATTGGGTATCGATCGTAAAGGCCCACAAGATTCTATCCCATTCCATCCATTTTATACTGTGAAGGATATTTTTGGGCTTAGCGTATTTGCTCTTTTCTGGGCGTTTTTTGTCTTTTTTGCGCCTAACTTTTTTGGTGAGCCGGATAACTATATCCCTGCCAATCCGTTGGTAACTCCCGCGCATATCGTCCCTGAGTGGTATTTCCTTCCTTTTTATGCCATTTTGAGGTCCATCCCAGACAAGCTTGGCGGAGTGTTAATGATGTTTGGGGCTGTGCTTGTTTTATTTGTGTTACCATGGCTGGATAAAAGCCCTGTGCGCAGTGCTCGTTTTCGGCCTATGTATCGCATCTTTTTTTGGGCTCTTGTGGTCAACTGCCTTGTTTTGGGATGGATTGGTGCAAAGCCGGTTGAAGGTATGTATGTTTTGATAGGTCGGTTAGCGACAGCTTACTACTTCTTCCACTTCCTCGTCCTCCTGCCTTTACTTGGCCGCTTTGAAAAAACCAAGCCATTACCATCGAGCCTGGGTAAGCCAGTTGTGTCAACGGGGAGGAAATAATCTCATGAGCGTTTTTAATAAAATAGCTGTTCTGGGGTTAGTGTTAAATCTGGGATTTGTTTCTGCCTCAATTGCAAGCGATGCTCCTGTCCCGCTTAAGCAAAATTGGTCTTACAAACTAGGTAAAAAGGGAAGTTTTGATAGGGCTGAGTTACAGCGTGGGTACCAAGTATACAAACAAGTATGTGCGGTTTGCCATGGCATGAACCTACTAGCTTATCGGAATCTTAAATCGTTGGGTTTTAATGAAGCTGAAATTAAGGCTATTGCTGCTGAGTATAATGTCAAAGACGGCCCCAATGATGAAGGTGAGATGTTTGAGCGCCCCGCTCGTCCCGAAGATCGTTTTGTTGGCCCATATGCTAACGAAAAAGCAGCTCGTGCAACCAACAATGGTGCATTTCCGCCGGATCTGTCATTAATCACGAAAGCTAGGCCCTATGGCCCAGATTATGTGTACGCTCTTTTGACAGGTTACACACCAGCACCTGAAGGGGTTAAGGTGATGGAGGGGATGCATTATAATGCCTATTTTCCCGGCCATCAGATTGCTATGATTCCGCCGCTTGTTGAAGGAGCGGTGACCTTCTCTGATGGAACAAATGCTACTGTTCAGCAAATGGCAAAAGATGTTGTTACTTTCCTAGCATGGGCTGCTGAGCCTGAGATGGAAGAACGGCACCAAATGGGCATCATGGTCATGATTTTCTTATCAGTCTTTACCGTTTTGATGTATTTCGTGATGCGCAGGGTTTGGCAGAAAGTTAAGTAAAAGCGGTTATTGTGAGCTGAAATGAAACGTAGACGTTGCGGCCTTTAGGTATTTGCCGAAGGCAAGTAATCCAGGATGTTATACAATAAAAAACCTGGATCCCGCATCAAGTGCGGGAAGACAAAAGTGTGGTGCCCGGGAAGACAAAAAGGAGGTGTCCGGGAAGACAAAAGGAGGGTTGCGGGAATGACAATGAGGGGTGTCCGCTTTTCCCTGTCACCCTCGCTCTTTTCCCTGTCACCCTCGCGAAAGCGGGGGCCCATAAAAAACCTGGATTCCTACATCGCTTCACTCCTTAAAGGGTGACAGGGGAGTGAGGCCTGGAAACATCACCTTTCTCTTAGCTTTTTCCAATACTCCAAACGTTTTTGGATTTCTCGCTCAAACCCACGAGTAGCAGGTGTGTAAAGCTCCTGCCGGTTGAGGTCATCTGGGAAATAGTTGAGGCCTGAAAAACACTCCGGCAGATCATGGTCATAAACATACCCTTGTGAATACTTCAAGTCTTTCATCAGTTGAGTGGGAGCATTCATGGCATAAAGTGGTGGCGGCAGATTGGCAGAAGTCTTGGCCAAGCTCAAGGATGCTTTTTGAGCTAAGTAGGTTGCGTTAGATTTAGGGGCGGTTGCAAGGTAGATGACAGCTTGAGCCAAGCATAGGTCTCCTTCAGGCTCACCCAACCTTTCGAATGCCTGCCATGCTGCAATGACTTGCGGCAGGGCATGTGGATCCGCAAGGCCGATGTCTTCGCTGGCTAAGCGTGTGAGCCGTCTGAAGATGTAGGCTCTATCTTCACTGCCGACACACATTCGTGCTAGCCAATATAATGCACCATCAACATCGCTTCCGCGGATGGCTTTATGCAGGGCGCTGATAAGGTTAAAGTGATCATCGCCCGTTTTGTCATAGGATTTTGGGCGTTGTTGCATGATTTTGGTTAGGTCATCTAGCGTGATCTCGTCTTTATTTCCAAAATCTGCATTAATCAGGTTTTCAATTTGCCCGATAAAAGCCCTGCCATCGCCATTAGCCCATTGAGTGAGGGCAGAGTGTGCCTCAGCTGTTAATCGTAGTGGAAGTCCTGTTTTCTGTCGAATAGCGCTCAAGAGTTTATCCAGAGCAAAGGCATTGAGGGTTGAAAAAGCAATCACGCTAACACGAGACAAAAAGGCGGGGTTGAGCGCAAAGGAAGGATTTTGAGTTGTGGCGCCAATGATCACAATTGTTCCATCTTCTAGGTAGGGGAGGAAAGCGTCCTGTTGGGAACGATTGAAGTGATGTACCTCATCAATAAAAAGTATATGAGAGCGAAAACGTTTTTCGCGCTTGAGTTGCTCAAACTGCTTTTTGAGATCCGAAACGCTCGCTGTGACAGCTGATATTGGCTCCCAAAAAGGGTCCCAGGATTTTGCTAAAATTTTAGCAATCGTGGTTTTCCCGCAGCCTGGTGGCCCCCAAAACACCAGCGATTGTGGGCGATCAATCATGCTGTGAAGTATGCCATTTTCACTTGTTAAGTGTTCCTGACCAACAACTTCTAAGAGTGTCTCAGGTCTCAGTTGCTCTGCAAGGGGGCGGTGGTCACTCATCTAGTGGCTATAGGGTATAGACTTTTGTGTTTCATCATCTATCTCTCGATTTGTCTTTGAACCATCGTTATTTATCGCATTTTCCGATGAAGGATTCAATTGTTGTTGTGTGATTAAGAGTGGGCTGCACTGCATATGTTCTTTATATGGGGGCGAGTTCAGTACTCACAGGTGCGGTGTTTTTCATTCAGCATTCTTTGCATCCATAACCGTATGGGTTTAAAGGCAATAGTGAATTCAGCTTGCTTTTTAAAACCAGCTTGTGTAAAAGCAAGAATGCGTTGCGAACAGGCGATGTTTATTGGGTATGCCTGCAAGCACGAGTTGTTGATTTTATGGAGATAAAAATGCCCAAATTGAAAACAAAGAGCGGAATTAAAAAACGCTTCCGTACCAATGCCGCTGGGAAAATTATCGTCGGCCAAGCTGGTAAAAGGCACAATATGCGCAAGCGTAGCAACGAATTCTTGAGAAATGCTCGCGGTACCGTGATCATGGACGAGACCGATGCCAAGCGTATTCGTCGTCTTATGCCTTATGGCCTGTAATTGATATTAAGGAGAATTTCTCATGGCACGCGTTAAAAGGGGTGTAACCACCCATGCACGACACAAAAAAATCCTCAAGATGGCTAAGGGCTATCGGGGGCGTTCCAAAACAAATTTTAGAATTGCCGTAGAAAAGGTTGAAAAGGGCCTGCAATACGCATACCGTGATCGCCGGGTTAAGAAGCGGACTTTCCGTGCTCTTTGGATCCAGCGTATCAATGCAGGTGCGCGTCAACATGGTATAACTTACTCTCAGCTCATCAATGGCCTTCTTAAAGCTGGCATTGAAGTTGACAGGAAGGTCATGGCGGATTTGGCGGTTCATTCACCAAACGCTTTTGCAAATCTTGTTGCTCAAGCTAAGACTGCAATCGCTGCTTAACTAGCGCTGATTTCTTTTTAAAAGCACTCCTAAGTTTTAAATTTAGGCGTGCTTTTTGTTGCATAACGAAAAACCTCCACCCGTGGTGGCGGTCTGGGTGAGTTATCCTTCTTTGTCATATATGGCCCCCCGCTTTCGCGAGGGTGACAGAGAAAAGAGCGAGGGTGACAGAGAAAAGAGCGAGGAGGACGACAAAAGGTGGAGCCTAAGTCATAGGCGGCTGGCTAAAGCTCCAAGTGCGTAGCCTAGCCAAACAAAAATGAGACATAATACTACTGATAAAGAAATATTTAAGCTGGCCTCAAGAATTTTACCTTTTTGAAGAAGGGTTAATGTTTGCAGGCTAAATGCAGAAAATGTTGTGAATCCTCCGCATATTCCAGCTGTTATAAAAAGCTTTGCATGGCTGCTAAATGTTACCAATGATGAATGTTTTTCTGTGATAGATGCGAAGAGTCCAATAATAAACGAACCAATGATGTTCACCAAAATTGTTTCCCAAGGAAAATTCTTTTTTGCAGCGGCTGTAAAAAGTTCTGAGCACCAATACCGTGCTGCACCACCTAGTGCACTCCCGATCGCAACCCATATGTAAGCCATATTTTATTCTCATTTTGCTGATTTAGTTGTAAATAATAGACGATATTTTTGTATGTGGCAAAACTTAAACCATATCAAGATTCGCTATCGCTTTGTTTCTTGACATGATTAAAGATAAACCATGGCGGAGGGACAGGGATTCGAACCCTGGGTACACTTGCGTGCACAACGGTTTTCGAGACCGCCCCGTTCAACCGCTCCGGCATCCCTCCGTTTGTCAAAGTGAACCTAGCTTAGACGAAGCTTTGGTACAAGAAAAATCATTCTGAAAGTGAGTGGATAGTACTAGCTTGTTGGTGGAAGTTCTACTTCGGCAAAGATGCAGCCCTTTGCAAAAAACAGCACATTCTCATAGGCAATGAAGCTTGCGACGAGGATGAGTATTGTGGCGAAAGCCTTGCGTAAAATAGGAACAGGAAGCTTGGAGTTAAAATAGGCGCCCGTTACCCCGCCTGCGATAGCAATGGCAGCAAATGCTAGCACTTTTTCCCAAGGTATGGATACATGCTGGATGCAAGATAACGCGCCAACAGCAGCGTTTAATATGGCGATCATGAGGGTGGTACCAATGGCTTGCCGCATGGGAACATGGACTAAGCTGACGAGGATAGGTAGTATAATGAAACCGCCTCCAATCCCTACTAAGCCAACAATGATGCCTACCGAAAGGCCAAGTAAGCAAAATAAAATAGGATGAGCAATCTTAAAGGAGCTATCGCCATCAGAAGCTTCTTCGGGTGTGTGATATGGAATTAGCATCAATAACGCGGATGTAATCATCACTATTGCAAGCATAAGAAGCTGTATTCCATCTGGTATATCGTGAGAAAGAGATACCCCAAAGAATGTCCCTAGCATGGCAGTGGGTGCAAAAAGAATAAGAAGTTTGAAGTTTATATGGCCGTCTTTATAGTGTTTCCAAGCAGCTATAAGGCCAACCAAGACGACAATCACAAATCCAGAAGCAATGGCTTGCTTATTCTGAAATTGCCATATGTAAACAAAAATAGGGATCGTTAATATGGCGCCGCCAGTTCCAAAAACTCCAAGTGAAAATCCTACGGCAACGGCTAAGAAATAGCCAAACGCAATCAACATTGGTATACCCATCTCTGGCGCGCCAAACTATTTGCTATTCCTTGCGCCATTTCTTTTATAATTAAAGCTTAAGTCTCTTAACATTAAGTTAACATAGAAAACAAAATTTATTAACACTCAATATTGGCAAGGTGTATTGCAAGAAATACGGTAGACAGTTCTTTTACTTTCAGTACGATTCTCCGATTTCAAAAGCAAAATTGGATATTTGATCGCAAGATATTGAGCATAAGTACCTACCGTGTATCCTTAATATGGGAGGCAAAAAAATTAAATTCGTAAAAATTACTTATGGCTATATATGATTATGTTTGAACTCTGGGTTTCAAAAAAACGCAAAGGTTGTGATGAGAGCGTAAGGATTAATTGTTTAAAGTCTGAAATTTTTTCTTTAAGGCCCGCACCGCTTGGTCAATGTTTTCTTGTTTATCCACGATAACGAGTATGGTGTCATCGCCCGCTATCGTTGCTAAAATCCCAGAGGTGTTTGTGGAATGTGTGCCAACAAAGCTCTGGTCTATTATGTAAGCTACTGCATTAGCTTGCCCAGGTAAGGTACGCAAAACAATAAGGCCAGAGTCAGTTGTGTTGAATGAGAGGATGCCTGGTAAAGAGGTGGTGGAGCTCTCGATAAGCTTGTAAATGCCGCCAACTTTTGCAATGTCCAGTTTTTTGAGCCTTCGTGACAAAGTAGCCTGAGGAACGTCAAACCCCTTGGCTTTTAAGTGTCGAGTTAAATCTGCTTGCTCTCTGATTTGTTCAGACTGGACAAGATAAAGGATGTGCTCATCAACAATTTTATCATGGGCCACTGGCTTCTCCTGATCATTTGCACTGAAACACTATGGTTGCATATCCATAAATTGAAATAGATTCCTTGTCAATAATCGGCTTGTATTGAACTCATTATGGACAAAGTTTGATGGCAAAAGTGTTGTTGAGTATTCTTTTTCGTCCTTGTCGATCTTTAAAGCTCAATAGGCGCTATGCAGACAACATTGGGAGTGGATTTTATTCATAGCAATGAGGTCTAATTTAGGTTAGAAAGGAAGCTAATGTTAGCATTCTGATTTGTGAATTTAATTATGGCTCAGCCGTCACTAGAAAAACCGCTTATCTTAAAATCCAGCCGTGGATGGTCCTGGCCAGATTTTGGTGAGCTATGGACAATGCGTTGGCTTTTGATAATCCTCACATTACGGGATATTCGAGTTCGTTATAAACAAAGCGCGATTGGTGTGGTTTGGGCCTTATTGCAACCATTGCTGACGGTGGCGATATTTACACTTATTTTAGGGCGAATTGTGAAAATCCCAACACAAAATGTACCTTATGTGTTGTTTTGCACGGTTGCTCTTTTACCATGGCAGTATTTCCAGCAGGCTTTTACTCAAGGCAGCGCAAGCCTTGTCATGTTAAGTGGCATGCTATCTAAGATCTACTTCCCACGACTTATGGCTCCTATTGCCAATGTTCTGACACATTTGGTGGATTTTAGTGTGACTTTTATCCTCGTGTTGGCTCTTATGGTTTGGTTTAAAGTAGCACCGGGCTGGCCCGTGATGTTCTTGCCGTTTTTTATGATGCTCATGGTGTTGTTTGCCTTGAGTATAGCCTTGTGGTTATCCATTCTCAATGCTCTTTACCGAGATGTCCAATACGCGTTGCCATTTATGGCCCAAATCAGCCTGTACCTTTCTCCAGTATTGTACCCAGTTAACATGGTTCCAGAGGGTTACCAGTGGTTATACAAGCTCAATCCGTTGGTAGGAATCATAGAAGGCTTCCGTTGGTGTTTGCTGTCAAAACTTAATATAACGCTGGACGTAGGTGCTGTTTTAATAAGCGTCCTGGTTATCTTGATGTGCCTTGCTGGAGGCCTTGTTTTTTTCAACTCCCGCGTGAAAACAATTGTGGATCGGATTTAAGCTATGATGTGGATCGGATTTAAGCTATGAGCATAGCAATTTCAGCGGAAGGTTTATCAAAGGAATACCGGATTTTTAAAAAGCAGCCTCATGCTACGTTAAGAGGAGCGTTGCAAGAAGCTGTCTATGGCATGTTTCAAAAGAAGCCAGAGTCAGTCATTTTTAACGCCCTGAATGATGTTTCTTTTTCGATTCCCCTAGGGCAGGTTGTGGGTCTAATCGGCCATAACGGGGCGGGTAAAAGCACATTGCTCAAGATTTTGACGCGCATTACAGAACCGACGGATGGGGAAGTTAAGTTATATCATCGTGTGGGTGCCTTGTTGGAAGTTGGTACTGGGTTTCATCCAGAGTTGACTGGTCGAGAAAATATTTATGTTAACGGTGCTATTCTGGGAATGCATCGTAGAGATATAGCCAGAAAGTTTGATGAAATTGTCGATTTTTCTGGTGTTGAAGCATTCCTTGATACCCCTGTGAAGCGTTATTCCAGTGGTATGATGGTTCGCCTGGCTTTCGCTGTGGCTGCGCACTTGGATCCAGAAATCCTTATTATTGACGAGGTCTTGGCAGTAGGTGATATGGCATTCCAGAAGAAATGCCTTGAGCGTGTTGAATCAGTAGCGCGGGAAGGGCGCACAGTCATTTTTGTGAGTCACCAAATGGAAGCTTTGGCTCGGCATTGCGAGCGACTGATCTGGCTTGAAAAAGGCGCCGTACGTGCCGATGGAGCTACTCAAGAAATCATGCCGCTATACTACGAAAGTATGGCTCAATCTAAAGGATTAGACGTAAGACAGCATGACCCTGCCTTAAGGCAGGCTACCATTACACATGTAGCGCTTCTGGATCAAGGTGGCGCTTCTGTAGCAGGCGTGGAGCAGCATGGGGCGGTGCAAGTGGTTGTTCAAATAGACTCACATCTTTCAACTATACCCAATTTCCAGTGTGAAGTCATATTCTACAATGCTCAGAAACAGCCTTTGGTGTGTTATGCATTTAATCAAGAAGGCCAGGTACCTGGCAAAGGTGTTTGCACGGTTTCTGTTGATGACATGCTGCTGCTCCCAGACAGTTATGGCATTGGTGTGGTGATTAAGTCAGGCGATAACATAATGGATGAAGAACTTTGGTTGCAAACGTTAAGCGTTTGGCCGGATTCAACTGAGAAGTTGTCCGGCATTAATCCGGGTGTTTTTCATCAAAAGGCGAAAATGAGCTTTAGCCCCTCTGCTTGATTTTGCGCTTAAGCCGTTTCCAGAGGACTGGAATAAACTGAGGGTAGTAAGTCATAATTTTCAAAAGCACTTTAAAAGCTGCCCATTTTTGCCCGGATCGGAAGGCAGCTACGGCACGTTCATAGCCCAGGCTACCTTGAATGAGACAGCGGTATTTTGATATCTGGACCAGCCTTTGCGATAACTCCCAAAATCCATCGCAAGAGCTAAGGACGGCTTGGTAAGTTGGCCAACCACTACTGTAGATGATAGCTAAAGGCTCAGGAACGACCACGAAGTCCCCATGTTCAATGGTATATTTAAGAACCCAGGCGCGATCTTCAAACCGTTTAAGTGTCTCATCAATCATACCAACGGATTCAAAGCAGGAGCGGTGAGCGAGTAACGTTGAGCCAAAATTGTACATCTCACCTGAGGCAATGGCTTCTAATGAGGATTTAAAGTTTTCATATGTTCTTAAAAATTGTTTGCCATCTTCCCTTTGGATAAAACATTCTGTAAAGCATACTTGATTTTGTCCTTTTCCGATAAAAGCAAGTTGCTTGGCTAATTTTTCAGGGAGCCATTCATCATCGGAATCTAAAAAGGCGATGTAGTCACCCTTTGCGGCTTGAATGCCAACGTTTTTAGCGCCTCCAACGCCTTTGTTGGCAGAGTTTGCAATAAAGATCAGGCGCGGGTCACGCATGCTTGCAATGACAGCAAGCGAATTATCTGTTGAGGCATCATCCACAATGATGATCTCGATGTTTGAATGTATTTGGGTGCATACACTTTTGATCGCACGCTCAATGGTATTTGCGCGATTATAACAGGTGACAATAACAGAGACAAAAGGCAGCATAGATAATTGTTGTAAAAGTAAAATGTGATTTCCAACTTAATAGTACCGTTAAGAATGGATATTCTCAAGGAAACTATTTGCGGGCATATTGGGTGCGTGAAAAGATTGGGATAAACTTACATGTGTGGTATTGCGGGTATTTGGATTATTCATTCAGATTTTAAAGGCAGTCTCCATGATGCTGTTTCTAATATGGCTATGGCCATTGCTCACCGAGGCCCTGATGGGCAAGGAGTGTGGGTCGATAAAAGCAATAAGGTTGCTTTAGGACACAGGCGGTTGGCGACTGTGGATCTATCCCCTACAGGTGCTCAGCCAATGACAAGCCATTGTGGACGATATGTGCTGATATACAATGGTGAGCTTTATCAATCTTCAGGTATTCGTGATCAGCTTAAATCTGCAGGGATTAGTTTTGCTGGAACTTCGGATACAGAAGTTCTTTTGGAGGCTATTGCGGCCTTTGGTGTCGAAGAGGCTCTGTCAAAACTGGATGGCATGTTTGCCTTTTGTGTTTTTGATGTGGCTCAAAACAAAATGACCCTGGTCCGAGATCGTTTCGGGGTCAAACCTCTTTATGTTTATTATGACCAGAAAATTTGTGCGTTTGCCTCTGAACTTAAGGCATTTAAGGTTTTACCTCAGCTTGTTTTGAAGATCAATCCGCAAGCTGCGCAATGCTATAAAGTATTTGGGTTTGTTCCATCCCCCTTATCGATTTATGAGAATGTGATACAGCTTTGCCCTGGGGAAATGCTTGATGTTACTGAGGCCGGTATTCAAAAAAAGCAATATTGGACACGAGAATCTCTTGTTGCTTTGCGGGTGACAGACATTGGATCAGCTCTAGCCGCGGTAGAGATGGGACTTGAACACGCCATTCAAGGGATGCTGGAAGCGGATGTGCCTGTGGGAGTGTTTCTTTCAGGTGGCATTGATTCCACGCTTGTTGCTGCAATGGCAGCAAAAATGCATAGAGGTATTCAGGCCTTTACCCTTGGGTTTTCTGGGGCTTATGATGAGTCAACAATAGCTGCACACACAGCTAGCCATCTTGGGCTTAATCACAAGATTTTACAGGCTGGGCCGAAGGATATTGTGGATACAGTTATAGCTTTGCCTCATATCTATGACGAGCCATTTGCTGATGCATCCCAGATCCCGACATTTCTGCTTAGTCGCTTAGCGCGAGCCCATGTTACTGTGGCTTTAAGTGGAGACGGAGGAGATGAGGCGTTTGCAGGCTATGAGCGGCATCACCTGATCCCAAAGCTGATGAAATGGCAAAGGTATCTGCCTAAAACTATTATGCGTTCGTTACTTGCCATTGCCGCAAATACCGCATGCTTAAGTATATTTCATGCCATGGGGTATAAGTTTCTATCGCAGAAAATTCATAAGATTAGTAGGCTTTTGGGAGCTGACGATTTACCAACGGCTTACTTGAACCTGCTGAATCAAACGGATTGTAATTTTCCTTTGGAGGTAAAGAAATGGTTGAAAAATCTGTCTGCTGGTTCTGATTTGCGCAAGTTGATGGCCATGGATGGTCAGTTTTATTTACCGGCTGTGTTGGAGAAGGTAGATCGAGCCAGCATGGCCAACGCCCTAGAGGTGCGTGTGCCATTCTTGGATCTTCATGTGCAAAGTGTTGCGGCTCGACTGGATGATGCGTTGCTTGTGGCTGGAGGAAAAGGTAAGGCTGTCCTTCGGTATCTAGCGCAAAAACATGCGCCTCATGTTGCGAATTTACCCAAAGCGGGATTTAGCGTGCCCTTGGGTGAATGGCTGCGTGGTCCCTTAAGAGAGATCGCGGCTGGGAGTATGCGACAAGATTACATGGAGCCGATTTTTGGCGAAGATACGGCTCGCTTTACGGCAGCTTGGCAACAGTGCCTGGCTGGCGATGACCGTTATGCCCAATCTGCCTGGATTGGCCTGATGGGAGCGATGTGGTCAAACAGGTGGTCTTCCTAAAACCTGATTATGTCCTTTGGGTAATAAAATTTAATTTTAACTGCAAATTATAATCTTTACGTTATATTTTTTGAAGAATAGTTGTGTTTATAATTTTAAGGCTATATTCTTTACAAGAATCAATGGAGAAATTAGATGGCTGCACTATTATGGGGAAATGTATATTTTAAGGGTGTGTATGCTGGTAAGCTGAAAGAAGAGCCGGGCCAAAGATTTAGCTTTGCCTATGATGATAGCTATATCGAGGCTCGCCATCCCTTAATATCTTATACATTGCCAGTTCGCAAAGAACCCATTATCTCAGAGCATGGCTTGCATCCCTTTTTTGATAACCTTGTAGCTGAAGGGTGGATGCAAAATGCTCAAGCAAGAATTTTGGGGGTTAATAGAGATAATCGATTTGCATTACTGCTTGGGTTCGGTTTTGATCTTATTGGGGCTGTCTGCATTACTGACCCTGAAAACTCGAAGCGGCGGGGTATTGATCAATCTGATCCAATGATAGCTACCGTCTTAAAGGGAAAAGCATCGATATCAGGCATTCACCGCAAGTTATTACTTTTAAAAGAAGGAAAAAGCTATCGTATACCTGGCGAGAATGAATTAAGCACCCATATTGCGAAAATTTATTCTAAGGAGCATCCAGAGCTTCTCGAGATAGAATATCTGACAACTTTAGCCATAAAAAAGCTTTTACCTAGCGACGAAGTGGTAGAGGTGGAATTGGTAGAAAAGCTTATGGATATGCAGCAAAAGGCTTTGATTATCACGCGTTTTGATAGAAGGCCGAGCGGCGAAAGAATTCATTTTGAAGAATTTAATCAACTGCTGGGTAAGAAATCAGAGCAAAAGTATGATGCTTCGTACGCTGATATGGCGCAATACTTAAGCCAAGATACTTTGATGGCTGAAAGAGAGCGTTTATTCAGGCGTGTTTTAGCCAGCTTTATCGTTGGAAATACAGATGCGCATTTGAAAAATTTTGCCATGTTCCATACTAAAAATGGGCTGAGCTTAACACCTTCATATGATCAGGTTGCTTCATCATATTATGATTATCCTGATATTGCCCTGAGGCTTTACAACAATAGTGATGTTAAGATTATCAGTGGCCTTAAGGCAAAACACATTCTTGAATTGGGAAAATGTTTTGGTTTTGTGAGCGACAAGGTCACATTAGGAGCGGTTAAGGATTTTGGCCGGAGGGTGGTGCAAGCTCAAGCAGCGGTAGAACGATCAGATGTCGGGAGTGGCAAATTAAGAAAATGCTTATCTGAGATAATGGAGAAAAGATGGAACGGAACATTTGCATCAATTGGTCAGTTATTGTCGAAGAGGCGCACCTAAGGCGAAAACAATTAGGATTTACCCAAGAGCGTTTGGGGATATTGGCTGGCGTTGGAACTCCGACTGTGTCTCATTTTGAGAACGGCCATCAAAACATTTTATTGTCATCCGCTATGAGTATTTTAGGAGTGTTAGGGATGCTAGATTCAAGGAACTTAACATTTGATACAAATAGAGCTTTTTATGAGCCCTATAGGATGGTTGTTATTTGTTCAGCGGTGTCTAGAGAGGCTGAAGTTTTATGTGCGATATCCTTGGAAGCTCTTAGTGACCATTTTGGAGTAGAAATAAAGGAAGGTGTAGTGAGCAGTAATATCTATGTTAAAGAATTTTTGGCCAACAAATCAAAGATTTGCCATGCGATGGAGAAGAAATTTTTGGCTGGAAGTTTTGAAGCTGATGGTTCTATTTTAATTAAAACTGAAGATTTGTAAGAACTTCATCTTTCTAAGCGATATGGTCAAACAGGTGGTTGGTTTCGTGTTAAAGCCACAAACCTCCACCTATGGTGGAGGCCTGTGACTTTAGTGGTCAGTGTTTAGATTTAGAATATTGCGCTAATAGTTTGAGCAAAGAAGCCGAAAGTTTTTGCCATGATGCTTGCGCTGGTGCTGAGGAGTGAGCCAGCGACGCTTGGGATGTGGTTTGCTACTGTTGCAGCGCCTTTCAGAGCGTATGTGGCTCCAATGACACCATATTTTACACCGTAAGCAATGCCTGTGACACCCAGATCTAGCGCTACACCGGCTGCTGAGAGTGCGGCATTTCCGGCATGACCAGCGACCACTGCTGTTACAGCTGGGTTAGCGATAGCTAGAGCAGTTAAACCAGCGCCTGCTGCTGCCATGTAAGGGTGTTTGTAAGCTTGATGAGCGACGAAAGTCACGCTACCTACTGCAAGTTGTCCGGCGCCGTAGACGACCTTAACTGGAACTTTAGAAAGGTTCCATAGGCCTTTGGCCGCATTATAAGGAACATCAAGCCAGAGCATTGGATTCAAGGTTGCATTGGCTGCACGACCCATGTAACGGATGCCATTGAATCCGTCGACTGCACTGGTTGTTACGTTGTATGCGCCGTGGCCGATCCAGCTGGCGCCTGATGTTGTGATGACGTCATCGTAAACAGCCGCTGGTGCTGCTGCGACAGCGCAAACGCCATTTTTGCAAGTTTCAAAGGCGTCTGAAAGTAATGTGTTGCCAGCGTATGCGCTTGAAGCTGCTGTAGCGATGATGGCTGCTGAGATTGTTGAGAGTGCTGCTTTTTTCATGTTGTGTTCTCCTTTGGGGTTTTGGGGTACTTTCCATGTAAGGTGCCCAAAATTCATTTCAAGGGATAAAGGAGAAAAAACTAATGGGTTGAATCTTTTTTTGCTTGCCCTTTAGAAAGGGCCAGGCAGGAGTTGATCAAACTGCTTACATTTTTGGTTAGGCTCACTTGGCGATAACGCTTCATGCGCTCGCATGCAACGAGAGTGTTAAGCGTTTTCAAGCTTTCGCCCAAATCTTTATTGGTGATGACATAATCATACTCTTCCCAGAAGGACATCTCATGGGCCGCATTTTTGAGGCGAGTGCGGATGGAATCTTCACTATCTTGCGAGCGTGTGCGGAGGCGTTTTTCAAGTTCTTCAATGGAAGGAGGGAGGATGAAGATGCTTACAACATTCTCGCCCATTGCCTCGCGGATCATTCGTGCGCCAATAGAGTCAATGTCAAAAATAACGTCATTGCCCGACTCTAACGCTTCAAGAATAGGTTTAAGAGGGGTACCATATTTTTTACCGTACATCTCAACGGTTTCAATAAATTCACCTCTTTGATTCATATCCTCAAAGGTTCCATCTGTTATAAAATGATAGTGGACGCCATCAATTTCAGCAGGTCTTTTGGGGCGAGTGGTGGCTGAAACCGAAAGACGGGTATTAAGGTCCGTGTCCAAAAGGGCCTTGGCAAGAGACGATTTGCCTGCACCAGAGGGAGAAGATAAAACAATAAGTAAACCTTTTCTTTGTATTTCTTGATCCATTTGCTCCGCTTCCACTCGAACCTGTTTTACAAGAACATAGCTAGGTTTAGTCATTTTTAGTCAGACTAAGCAAGAAAAATGTGGTTGTATAACGATTAATTCAAATCTGGAGAACGGTGATTTCGTCGAATAGAGGCGGATTTTTGTAATCCTCTGCGATGAGACAAAGCTCACGATTTCCGGATAAAAATGTTCGGTTGATCACGGAAAAAATACTGGAAAGGGTTTGTTTGAGAGCAAGAGAAATGTCATGGGTTTTAAGGTAGTGGCCAAGAAATAGGGCTGAGAAAAGATCACCTGTCCCGTTTGGCGCGACTGTAAAAGGCAAATAGGGTGTTTGCCCAAGGAGTTGCTGCTCGGGCGTTGAAACCAATACGTGAAGCGTAGCAGCTGAAGTATGATCCAGGATAAGGCTCGTGATTGTAGCAACTTTAATTCCTAAATCATGGAAAAATTGGCAAGCCTTTAGAGCGTCATCGAGCGTTTTAATTTTGGCACCATATAGTATTTCGGCTTCAAAATGATTGGGGGTAATGATGGAGGCTGCGTGAGTCCCTATTTTTTTGAAAAAATCAACTACCTCATCTTTAACAAAAAAGCCTCGACCCACATCACCCATGACAGGGTCGCACATATAAATTAAATCCGGCTTAATGGTTTTAAAGCGATTGACCGTCTCAATGATGACATTTCCAATGGCGGCTGAACCAAGATACCCTGAAAGAATCGCTTGGCAGGAATCTTCTGCTTCAAGGTCAAGAATCCCTTGAATCACATCACGCACGGCCTCAGGACCCAAGATCTGTCCTTTCCATTTGCCATAGCCAGTGTGATTCGAGAAATTAACAGTGTTAACGCTCCATACATCATATCCTAATGACTGTAAGGGGAATGTTGCCGCTCTGTTGCCAACGTAGCCATAACTAACGTGTGATTGAATGGAAAGAATAGTCATAAGATCTATAAGCCTATAAGAATTATCTTTGAAGAGGATGAAGCTATTAGATCAAAAATTCAAGTGCCATTCCATAAAGTATTTTTACTGAAAAATTTTGCCGACAAATGGCATGGATTTTAAGCATGCAACGGCTTGAGATTTAAGCTTTGGGATCATCATCACTTTCTCAATTGTTTTGTGAATGAACTGTTGGGTTTTGGTATGATCCATCGAATCATCCTTTAGCCAGTAAAGTGTTGAAGAGGTCAAAATGGTTAAAAGAAGGCCTCTTTTTGTATAATGATTAAAGTCTGTTGAAGTGTCTCCGGCCCAATACCAAATGCGGTCACATGTTTCCCAAAGAAGCTTACCTGTATGCGGTGTATTAAGTGGTAGGAGGCCTGATAGCACAAGCCGTTGGATAGCAGGTTTGTACATTTTGAGTATCTGAAACCTTGCCCAAAGAGCAGAAAATATTTTGAAACGAATCTTCTCACCTTCCATAGTCCCAATCATTGTCAGGGCTTGTTCATCAATATATTCATTAAGCTGGGCCAGAAACTCTTGTTTTTGCAGATTAAGCTCATATCCGACTTGAACGGAGGCAAAAGCATCATCGGGTGAAAGTCCATGATTTAATCCATGCAGGAATAGCTGAAATTTGGGTTCGAGTGCTGTGTCTTCCATGCTAATTCTCCTTAAGATGTGGCCTGCGGAAATATGCGTAAATTCAAAAATGTTTTGGTCAGATCAAATAATTATAATTTTATTAGTGTTTTTTAGTTTCTTTAAAACATTTTTCGTGTATAAGCAAACTTCGTGCAAGTTTTATGTTAACATTTTACCTGATCCTTAGAAAGGGGTTGAGTTATCCGTGGAAGTATTGGTTCGTGATAATAACGTTGATCAAGCGATTCGAGTTTTAAAGAAGAAACTCCAGCGTGAGGGCGTTTTTCGTGAGATCAAGTTGCGTCGAAGCTTTGAGAAGCCATCCGAGCGTCGTGCTCGTGAAAAGGGCGAGGCTATTCGTCGCACACGCAAGCTGCTTCGCAAGCGCCTCGAGCGCGAAGGTTATTAATCTGTAACAGCTCGTTGTTTTGATTTAAAAAGCGCTCTTAATCGGGCGTTTTTTGCATAATGAGAAACCTCCACCTCCGGTGGCGGGCTGGATGAGTTATCCTTCTTTGTCATATATGGATCCCCGCACCTCCCTTTGTCTTTCCCGCACACTCCTTTTGTCTTTCTCGCACACCTCCTTTAGTCTTTCTCGCACTTGATGCGGGAACCCAGGTTTTTTTATGGGCCCCCGCTTTCGCGAGGGTGACAGGGAACAGAGCGTGGGTGACAGGGGAAAGAGCGAGGAGGGCGACCCCACTTTGTCTTCCCGCACACCCCACTTTGTCATTCCCGTAACCACCCACTTTTGTCTTTCCCGCACTTGATGCGGGAACCCAGGCTTTTATTATAAAAAGATGGAAAAAAATACTTGCACTCTAGGTTGTAGGGTCTGTAAAAAAGATTCTGATTGCTGCTAGCATCTTAAAATAGAGAGCTTGGACTGAAAACCCCTTGTCTATTAGTGAGATGATCGTTAATGTCCCCTCATGCGTTGAACATTAATGGTTGAGTTATGAGCAATATTCGGAATTTACCTAAAAAACTAGCTAGACTTGCTGCGGTGCAGACAGTTTTTCAGTCTGACCTTCGTGGTGAAAGGATAGCGCATGTTGCTCAAGAGTTTGTTAAAACCAAATTTGCAATGGTTTTGGATATAGCGCAGATCAAGGAGTTATCCACAAAGCTGTTTGTTGCGCTTACTGAGGGCTACGAAGATAAGCAAGAAGAGATTGATCATATCATCTCGTCAAATTTGTCTGAAGGATGGAGTTTGGAGCGGATAGATAGTGTTTCTCGGGCAATTTTGCGTGTGGGCCTATATGAGCTGCTGTTTATGCCTGATACTCCCGCTGTGGTTGTGGTGAGCGAATACTCTGATCTTGCTCATGCCTTTTTTGATGATAAAGATGCAGGCTTTGTTAATGGTGTCTTAAATAATATTGCTCGTGTAGCAAGGCATTCAGAATTTATGCTCACATGAAGCAGTCAGAATTCTCTTGGATAGATAGGTACTTAAAGCCATTAGCTTTCTATCCTGGGTCATTCAATCTTCAAGATGATGCGGCTTATATCGCAGTTTCAGAACAAGCTGCCCTTGTTGTTTCAACTGATGCAGCGGTAGCTGGGATCCATTTTGAGCCCACAGCCGACCCGAACTTAATCGCGCGTAAAACCCTATTAGCTGCCGTTTCTGATTTAATTGCCAAAGGTGCAATGCCATTTGGGTATTTTATGAACATGTTTCTTTCTGAAGAAACTTTAGCAGAATCTTGGTTACAAGCGTTTACGCGAGGACTAAGTGATGTGCAGCAACAATATAAGATGACTATATTGGGTGGGGATACAGTTTGCACGAAGCAAAATTTTGCTGTTGATTATACCGTTTTGGGTTGGGCTGAGCAGGGGGGTATGGTTCAGCGCAATACAGCAAAAGATGGGGATTTGCTTTATGTTACAGGAACCTTAGGGGATTCCTATTTAGGTTTGCAGTGCCTATTGGAGCAAATGCATCTAAGCTCAGCAGATCGAGATTGGGTTTTGCAAAGACATTTTGTGCCAGAGTTGCGTTTTGAGTTGATGCAAAAGACAAGACACTTTTGGACATCAAGTATAGATATCTCCGATGGATTTTTGGCGGACCTTAAGCATATTTTGCAGGCCTCGAATCAATCAGCAATTGTGGATTTTGATGCTCTGCCATTTTCTGAAATTGGAAAAAGTTTTTTAAATGAAGATGCAAATGCCATTTGGAAATTATTGACGGGTGGTGAAGACTATGAGTTAATCCTGACAATTGAAAAAGATAAAAAGGGGGCTTTCGAGGCATGTGCAGCCACAACAAATACGCGTGTGTCGCATGTTGGGCATTTGGTCTCCAAAAGGGAGGCGTTGCTATACAATCCCGAAGGGGCAACTATAGTATTGCCAGAAAAGCTTGGTTTTCAACATTTTTAACTCTTTTCCTTGTCTGTTTCTCGTTTGATCTTTTGGCTACAAGTGCGGCATCTGAAGCTAGATGGGATCCAAAAGAAATAAAATGGGAGGGAGGAAGTCATGGTGCTCTTAGAACCTTTGTGGTTCCAATCGCGAAGCAAGAACAAGTGGTTGCTTACGCTCTTATTAATGTGAGCATCATTTTAGCAAAGCCTGAAGAGTTAGACCAAGTGTGGCTTTTTCTTCCAAAAATCCGCAATGAGATTTTCTTGTATCTTTATGAGTTATTAGGCGTTCTTTGGACTCCTGTGGCAACGCCAGATCATGATGCGATCAAGAAAAAGGCTGAAGAAATTTTTAAAAAGTATGTTGGTGATATCGTAAAGTCTGTTTCAATAGGAAATATAGAAATCCATCAAACGGTTATAGATGGAGAGGATGATAAGCCATTTTTTGTACCCCAGGTTGGAAGCCCCTAAAGCCTATTGCAGGAACGAAGAGATTCTGTCATGTTGCTTGCATTGGCCCTTCAGGGAAGTGGCCAATAGTGTGTAAAATAAACATTGAGGTAATTCTTAGATGAGCACCGAGTTTTTGTTTGTCATTATATCGGCCTGCTTAGCTCTTATATATGGGTTATATGCGGGTCGTTTGGTTTTTAGCCGCAGTGCTGGGACCGAGCGGATGCAGGAGATCGCTGCTGCAATCCAGGAAGGCGCCCGCGCATACTTGAACCGCCAATACCAAGCAATTGGATTGGTTGGCATTGTTATTGCTGTGGCGCTTTGGTTTCTGCTGGGTAAGCTGGTTGCCATTGGTTTTGTCTTGGGCGCAGTTTTGTCTGGCGTAGCTGGGTATATAGGCATGAACGTTTCTGTTAGGGCAAATGTCAGAACAGCTGAGTCAGCAAGGCATGGTTTGTCGGCTGCTTTAGATATCGCTTTTAAATCAGGCGCTGTGACTGGCATGTTGGTTGTTGGTCTTGGCCTTTTAGGTATTGCTGGGTATTATGGATACTTGACCCATCTGAACGTGAATAGTCGAGCCATTCTTGAGGCTTTGGTTGCTTTAAGCTTTGGCGCTTCGTTGATATCTATATTTGCTCGTTTGGGTGGTGGTATCTTTACTAAGGGTGCGGATGTTGGCGCTGACTTGGTAGGTAAGATAGAGGCTGGTATCCCAGAAGATGACCCCAGGAACCCTGCTGTTATTGCGGATAACGTTGGTGATAACGTTGGTGATTGTGCGGGTATGGCTGCTGACCTTTTTGAAACATATGTGGTCACCATTGTTGCGACAATGGTTTTGGGCGCGATTTTCTGTACTTCACAAATGTATGCAACCATTATGCTTTACCCATTGATGATTGGTGGCGTGTGCATTTTAGGATCTATCGTTGGGACATTTTTTGTTAGGCTTGGGCGTAGTCAAAATATTATGGCAGCGCTTTATAAAGGGTTTATTGCTGCATGTGTTGTATCTGCTGGCTTGATCTTTTTTGTGACGCAAAAATTATTTCCGGCTCAAACGATCATTCAGCTTGGTGTTTTGAATGTTTCATCCACTAACTTGTTGATTTGTGCGCTTACAGGCCTTTTGGTAACGGGTGCATTGGTTTGGATTACTGAGTACTATACTTCGACGGCATATAGGCCTGTTCGCAGTGTGGCCGATGCTTCTCAAACAGGGCATGCGACAAACATCATCCAAGGGCTCGCTGTTTCAATGGAAGCTTGCGCCCTCCCTGTGTTGGTTATTTGCGTGGGTATCATTGTTGCTTACATGAATGCAGGACTTTATGGTATCGCCGTTGCGGCTACCACAATGTTAGCTTTGGCTGGTATGGTTGTGGCTCTGGATGCTTATGGTCCAGTTACAGACAATGCTGGTGGTATTGCTGAGATGGCGGAATTGCCTGCCAATGTGCGTAAAGTTACGGACGCTTTGGATGCTGTTGGAAATACAACCAAAGCCGTCACAAAGGGCTATGCTATTGGTTCAGCGGGCTTGGCCTCGTTGGTTCTATTTGCTGCTTACACAGAAGACCTAAGGTATTATTTCCCTAACCTTTCTGTGCAGTTTAGTCTTCAAGATCCGTACGTTGTGATTGGTTTGTTTGTTGGTGGTTTGTTGCCATATCTTTTTGGTGCTATGGGCATGAAGGCCGTTGGCCGTGCAGGTGGCCAAGTTGTGGTTGAAGTGCGCCGTCAATTCAAGGAAATCAAGGGCATTATGCAAGGTAAAGCTAAGCCTGAATATGGCCGCGCTGTTGACATGCTCACCAAAGCTGCTATTCGCGAGATGATCGTTCCATCCTTGCTGCCAGTATTGGCGCCAGTTGAGATGTATTTTATCATCAATGCAATTGCTGGCCAAAGTGCGGCATTTACCGCATTGGGAGCCATGTTGCTTGGTACAATCGTAACGGGTATCTTTGTGGCTATTTCAATGACCTCTGGTGGAGGTGCTTGGGATAACGCTAAGAAGTATATTGAGGATGGTCAGTTTGGTGGTAAAGGCTCTGAAGCTCATAAGGCTGCTGTAACGGGTGATACCGTTGGCGATCCTTATAAGGATACAGCTGGTCCAGCCATCAATCCTATGATCAAGATTATCAATATTGTTGCGTTGTTGATGCTGGCCATCTTAGCGCATTCATAAGATACGTTGCTTGAATAAAATAAAGATCCTGTCTGAGGTTAGCTTCAGGCAGGATTTTTTTATGCTCGCTCTTTTCTCTGTCACCCTCGTTTTTCCCTGTCATCTTCGCGAAAGCGGAGATCCATAAAATGCCTAGGTTCCCGCATCAAGTGCGGGAAAGACAAAAGGAGGTGTGCGGGAAAGACAAAAGAAGGCGCGCGGGAAAGACAAAGAGGGGTGCGGGAAGACAAAGGAGAGCACAAAAATACACTTTGTTAAAAAAACACACTAATGCCTCTTGAACCTCAGTAAGGCCGACTTACTTGAATAATGGGAAAGCAATTCCCTACCTTTCTGAAAACGCATTATGTCAACTGGGGCTGAAAGGCCCTGATTTTTTTAATGCTAAAATATGATTGCTGTGGCTTATAATGGTTTGTGGCAATGTAAACGATCAGTCATCTAATCTATATAGAGATACTGTTGAGTATTTTGGTGTGGAAAAACGACTGAGCGACTAATGGGTTGGCTTTTTCACATAGCCTTGCTTAGCAAAACATCCTTCTGGAATGCTGCTTGCATTTCTTGGGTGATTTCGATGTTTTGAATGGTGATTCCTAACTCTCGAGTGTTATCCAAGGACGGGGTATAAAAGTTTGTAGAGCCAATCCAAACCCTGCTTTCCGTAGGGGTTTCCGCGTCAATAATGAGTGCTTTAGCGTGAGCGTATAACAATTTGTGGAAGAATATTTTCGCACCTGCTTTTTGCAGACGTCGTTGATTAACGAAATTTGGGTTGAGAGTTGAGTGGAACGGGTATTCAGGCATAATAAATGCAATCTCAACGCCTCTTTTGAGGGCTTTTTCTAAGTGTGCCGTTAAATCTTCATCTTGAAGAAATTGTTGATATATGCAGATAGATTTTTTGGCTTTGTCAATAAGATCTGTCAGCGTTTCCCTCATTCTTTCGGGCCCAAGCACAAGGTATTTGAGTTGGTTAGGTTTTACGCCCATCTGATCGCTTGTGATAATGTGCTCAAGCTCTTGCAAAATTTCTGGGTGGTTGATCATTACGGCAAAGTCTCGACAAGGGGGGGAGCCTTGTTGTGTTCCATCAAAGCTCTCTGCATCGAAGTTGCCCGTTCCAATAATCCCAAGTGTGTCGTCAACGAGTAAGGCTTTGTAGTGAGTTTGGGTATAACCTCTGATGCCCTCTGAGATACTCATATTTTCATTGATGGCCAATGCAATAAGAGGCGAGAGCACATTATCACTTTTCTCGTGCGCAAAAGGTGCTGGTTCAATAACTAGTGATACTTTGACCCCGCGTGCTATGGCCATTTTCAAAGCATCGATAATGAATGGATCGGAAAACTTATAGGCTGCTAAACGGATGCGCTTTTCTGCAGAATCAATGGCTTGAATCCATGGGCGACGAGTCGCTTCAGGTAAAACAACCAAGCCCTTTTTGCCGCAAATGGATGGGTCAATTTTGCTTGTTTGGCTGCAATTGAGTAGTTGAGCTGGTGGATTTGCGGAAGCTGCTGAAAAGCAAAGAGCAATACAAAAGCCTAAAAAAGCAATATATTGTTTGGCCATTATGGTTTACCTCAATTTTGCTTACGCTATTGAGCCTAATTTTTTTGATCAAAGCAAGTGGTTTTGTGTTTATAGGAAGTATGATAGGGTTTAAAAAAATTACATAAAGGATTCGTATGCGTCTTAGAAATGGATTGTTTACTTCTGAAGCCGTATCTCAAGGTCACCCAGACAAGATTTGCGATCAAATCTCTGATGCCATTTTAGATTCGTTTTTAATACTTGATCCGAAGGCCAGAGTTGCTTGTGAGACGGTGGTCGCTGATCATCGGATCTTTATTGTGGGTGAGTTTAAAACAGCACAAGAGCAACATTTTCTGGATGTGCAAAAGGAAGCAACAGGGATTGTCAAAGATACTTTGCGGAAAATTGGATATGGCTCATCGCTAACGGATATTGATCCAGATAAGTGCGAAATCAACATACATTTTAACCGGCAAAGTGAACAAATTTCGGCTAGTGTCGACCAAGATAATGATGTTCTTGGGGCGGGAGACCAAGGGATGATGTTTGGCTATGCCTCCCACGAATCAAAGGGGCTGATGCCTTTGGCTTGGACGTTGGCAACTGAATTATTGATCGAAGGTGCAGCCTTTGGCAAACGAACAGGATTTGGGTTAAAGCCAGATGCTAAGAGCCAGGTGACTGTGGAGTATGCTGAAGGTGAGCCAAGAAGCATTGATGCTGTGGTGCTATCCTGGCAGCATGATGATTCAGTCAAGCTCAAGGAATTAAGAGAAGCTCTGGAGTATGAAGTGGTTGATCGCGTGATTCCAAAGCATATGCGTTCTCAAGATTTTAAAATTTACATCAACAAGGCTGGGCGCTGGACGATCGGTGGACCAAAGGGAGACTCGGGCCTTACGGGGCGCAAAATCATTGTGGATACTTACGGTGGTGCTTGTCCACACGGGGGCGGTGCGTTTTCTGGAAAGGATCCATCAAAGGTGGATCGATCAGGCGCCTATGCGGCGCGCTATGTGGCAAAACATGTTGTTTCCTCTGGCTTGGCCAAGCGTTGTACCATTCAGTTATCTTACATTATCGGTCATACACAGCCTGCTGCCATCAGTGTGGATTTACATGGATCAGGGATGGTGGATGAAGCCATTGTTTCTGCTGCAGTGGCTAAAGTTTTTGACCTAACTCCAGAGGGAATCATCAAAGAGTTTGATTTGTTGAGACCCATCTATAAAGACACAGCCTATCATGGGCACTTTGGATTTTGGCGTGACCCAAAGGTTTATCTTTGGGAATCGACGCCTCGTATTTCTGAATTGTTGGATGCCGTGAATAGCTTAATTTGTGGATTAAAACTGCGCGCTTCCATATCGGTATTTTAAAGCAGATAAAGATGCCGCAAACCTTTTTAAGACCCAAGGCTCTGATCAAACTGGAATAAAAGGATGTGAGAGGGCTCGTTGGGTTTTAATTCAAAGGAGTCTTCCTCCATGATTCTTGCGCCATCCCCAGCCATAAATGGGATATCATTCAGAAGGTATTGCCCTTTAATTGTTTGAATCCAATAGCAAGTATGTGGTTGTACGGGAAGTATCGTCGCCTCATCAAAAGTAAGGGCATAAAGCTTGATTTGTTGATGGACCTTAACGCTGCCATTCTCACCATTTGGTGAGGCAAGCAATGTTATATGATTACACTCTTTTAGGCGGGTCAGTTTTTTCTGTTCATAGCTTGGATCAAGGTCCAGGATATCCGGCCCGATCCATATTTGGAGCAGGTGAACAGGTTCTGTCATGCTGGGGTTGAATTCTGAGTGTTCGATGCCTCTGCCCGCAGACATACGTTGTGCATCGCCAGGCATGATTATTGAGCCATTTCCTAATGAATCCTTATGTTGCAGCTTTCCTTCGACAATGTATGTAATGATTTCCATATTGTTATGAGGGTGGGTTTTGAAGCCTGAGTTTGGCTCGATCCAATCTTCGTTAATAACCCGAATTGGTCCAAAGCCCATTTCGCTTTGATCAAAATATTGACCGAAGCTGAATGTATGATGGCTTTTTAGCCAGGAAAGCTCGGTGAAGCCGCGAGAGCTTGATGGACGATGATGAATCATGGTTATGCCTTCTAATTGAATGTTTAGCCATAGAATGGCAGAAGATTCCCTAAATTGGAATATCCGGCAAGATTAACATGAGCTTGGAGTTCGAAATGGGTGTTAATGGGGCACTCCAAAAAGTAAAATTGAGTTTTTGGAAAATACTTTAAAATAATATGTAAAATAAATCATTAGGATATAAGTGTTATACACTATGATTGCAAGAAAAGGCATTGTTGATAATGATTCTCAGTGCTAACTTCACCAGAGTCATACTAGAAAACTTAAAACAAGTACGAGGTATGACGATGGCGATAGTTCGATTTAGTAAGACCGTGTTTATGCTTAGCGTATTAGTTGTTGCATTTTTGTTTCATCAAGAAGCTTTTGCAACAGATGTTTCAACGGCTATTAATGTTCCTTTATATTTAACCTCAAGTAATGATGTTGTTAACATAGATGACGGAGGGAGCATTACCGCAAATGCGATGGTGATGGGTCAAAATTCAGTCTTAAGGTTTATGGCTCCATTTACTGTTGTTAGCTCACTCAACTATACCTCTCAAACAAATAGTTCTATAGAATTTAATAATGGTGGCGTTTTTTTTGGGAATGTTTATCTAAATACTAATGGCACCATAAGATTTATTAAGCCAGGTTCGGATTTTGTAGGATCTGTTGTTGGTGGCTCTAGTTTAGGCGCAGGAATCGTTGAAGTTGGTAATACATATATTTTAGGCTCACAAAGCTCTTTTGGGAGTGGTTTTCCGCTGGGAAAAGTGATTGTGAAAGATAATTGCATTTTTGCTCTAGCTTCAAATCAATACAGTGCGACACAAACAAATTTGGGGAATGGAGCGGTATTTGCAGTCAATGGAGATGTACAGAAAATCCCAGCTTTCATAAATGGTAAAGCCTTTGGAAATGGTAAGTTAATTATAAGCAGGGGTTTTCCATGGGTTATGCCTACTTCGGGAGCCATAGGAAATACTTATCCATTGTCGCAGCTGCTGATTAAATCATTTGGGGGGATAAAGATCCAAGACCCAGTAAGTGCCAATAACTTGGTAATGGAACCAGACAGCTTATTGCAAATAAGCCGGGGTGGAGCGGTTTATGGGGCAATTGATGGTGCGGCTTCAAATGTTGGGGCAATAGAAATTACTGGTTCGGGTATTGTAACACAAGGTACCGTTGGTGGTTCAAATACAATAAAACAATTGACTGTATTAGAGGGTGGATCGTTAGAACTTAGAAACCCAGTGTCCGTTTTATACATGGCTTTGGATGCTAATACTAATCTGACAATAAATACAGGCGGCTGTTTATACTCTACGGTTAACGGTAAGAGAACCGACCAGGGAAATATTATTATTCAGGCTCCATATACAATTCCTGCGTCTTGGCCGATAGGGAATATTTATCCTGTTAATTCAATTATTGTAACAGAAAATGTAACGCTTGGATCGTTTGCTCCAGTGAGTGCACGGCAAATTATTCTTAAAAATCTTGCGACTTTTAAGAATAGCATGAGTCAAAATACCGTTTATGCATCCATAGATGGGAATTTAAATTGTAATGGCCCATTTACTATTTGTGATGGCACAGTTGAGGCTGCTGAATCATTAAATTTGTATGGAAGTCTGGGACATTGGCATCCTTTGTATAAGGTAGTGGTAGATAATGGAAAAACGTTAAGTATCGGCGGTGATCTTAAAGCTTTTAGTGCAGTCATGGAAAATGGTAGCACCATCGTGATGAATTACAATGGTGGAAATGTGTTGTTGGACTCTCTTTATGGGAGTTCAAGCGGCAGTGGAAATTTAACCGTGCTGCAATCTATGACGTTCACCGGTATGCTTGGAATTCCAAATCCCATTAATGCCGTTAACATTGCAGATAATGTCGTTTTTAATTTCAATGGAGCGTATCTTTATGCGAATAAGGGGGTAATACTAGGAAGCAACTCTGATTTTTTCTTCAATGACATAATTGGCTACGACTACATAAGCACTACATTCGATGGCAGGCAAGATGGTGCGGGAAGATTTTTTTTGAATGTTCTACGCATGGTGTTGCACAGCCCAATTGGTGTGACCCATGAATTGGAGAAGGTCACAATAATGGCAGGTAAGGTTTTAGTGGCGAGTTTACCTGTTAATGCCCAGCAAACAAGGTTAGAGAGTGGGTCATCCCTTGTTGTATCTTCTGGAGGGGTTGTTAATGCGCAGCAAACAAGGTTGGAAAGCGGAGCGTCCATTGTTGCTTCTGGTGGGGCTATTAATACTCCCATAGATGGAGTCAGTGATTTTGTTGGGACGTTCAATATAAATACTGATTTTACAATTGCTCCTAATTGCCCCATTGGCATGTATAACCCATTGTATGAAGTAAATGTTGCTTCCTTTGAAAATTTAATAGTTAACGGACATTTGGCGGCTCAGTCGATTAACTTAAATTCAGGGAGCGTGATGACAATAAATAATGTGACGATTGGCGGCTCCATAAAAGGGGATGGAGAGTTGATTATGAATGGGGTTTTCTCCCTTGATTATCCTTTGGGAGTGGTTGATTCACCTCTTAGTAGTATATTGGTCTTAGAGGATTCGAGCTTATATCTTCATGCCAACACGTACTCATGGAATATGTTGTTAAGAAGAGACGGGTCTATCTTTATAAAAGAAGATGGGTTGACATTGGATTCTCCTGTTAGTGGTGATAGTTACGGATGTGGCAATTTTATCTTAGATAAAACTTTAAATTATCACCATTATATAGGAATGTCTGATCCGATTGCGCTTTTGAAGTTAAATGACAATGTCACTTTAAACTTTCAAATGGATTATCTAGCCGCTAATCAAACATTGTTAGGGAACAATGCAACATTGTTGTTGGCACAACAAAGTGTAAACTTGTTGAGCCCGTTAGATGGTATTAACGATAATGAAGGAGAGCTTAGGTTCTCGTTGCCATATTACGCATTGTTTTCTACGGCAAGCCCTATAGGGCAAATGCATCCATTAAATAAAATCTCTATTCAGTTTGGGAATATAGGCGCTGCAACTCAAGTGAATTTTAACTACCCTGTGAATGCAAGTTTAATCGGCGTTGAGGATAGAGCTAGGCTAAGTATTTACGCTACACTTACTGGCAATGTAGCGTTAGATCAATTGGGGACCCTTTTAGTTGGTACGGGTGGGAAAGTTGTTGGCCCTCTTTATGGGACGGCACGTGAGTATGGGGTTTTGCAAGTCTCTTCGAACTTTATAGCAGAGCCTCCCACAACAATTGGCGCTGACGAAGAGCATAATTTAGCCTGGGTATATGTTGATGCAGGGAAGACATTAGATGTTCGTGCACCTTATTGTGTTGAAAATACAGTTTTAAGTGATGGGGCGTCTTTAATTTTTAATAGAACGGACTCGGGCTCAAACATTTTTATTGGAAGTATTAAAGGAGATAGTGCGGGGCACGGGACAGTAAAATTTGTAACAAGCTATGAACTGCTAAGGTTGGATATTGGGAATATAGGCCAATTGATTGTAGGGCAAGGTCAAAATCTTACATTGTATTACTTATTGCAGGCCTATAATTCATATTTGGAAATGGGGTCAAGGCTTACGATAGCTCAGGCGGTAGGCATTTCTGGTTTTGTTGATGGGGATGTGGATCATCATGGTGAGCTTGTTTTAGAAAATACCTATACTTCCACAGCGTCTGATGGGGTTCCTTTTAGTATTGGAAGCAAGCATCCTTTGCAGAATATACAGGTGGCTGATGGTAAAACATTAACTTTTAAACTGTCTTTTCCAAATTCAGACCCTCCAAAAGTATTGAATCCTGCTCAAAGTATTACGTTGGGGCAGAATTCGGTCTTAGATATAACGACAAATACAAATAGCTATTTGGGATATATGGATCTTCATAGTGCTGTTGATGGAAGTTCTGAAAATTTTGGGCAGATGAGTATTAGTGGCGCTGCAAGAGTGGTAAATTTTGAGCCTCTTGGAGGGGTATATCCTCTCTTTTCAATACATTTGGAAGACTCTAGTATTTTATGGCTTAAAAATAATATATCTGCTTATGAAGTACTTTTAGATGCTGCTGAGATTAAATTGGCAGGTAATTACACAATTGCTACTAGTTCGTTATTGAGTCAGTATCAAGCTGCAACGATTAACCTGGAAACTTACCGACTTATAGTTGCCGGAGATTTGTCTTTTACTTATGACTTGATAGGGACAAAATTAACCGGCACAGGGGTGAATGATTTAGGGCAAATGTTTCACAATGGATCTTCTAATCCCGATTTTTCTAATACGGCTATTTATTTCTCAAATTGCCCAACTATTTCGGCTGGCATTACCTATAGTTTGATAAAGAGCAACCAAGTACCAACCATATCGGGTATGTGGATGTATCCGGAAGGCGATTGTGATTGGCATTGGGGGATCAGTGTCGATGGAAGTAACAGTGTTGTCATTACAGCGACAACAGGAAAAACATGGTATGAGAAAATTTATGAGAAGTTAGCCGGATTTTATTACAAAATTTTCTATCAGCATTCTGCAGCATCGCTGAGAGGCCCAACCTCCAGTAAAAAATATAAAAATGAAATACTGCCACTGCATGGGCTTCAAAGAATCCATAAACCTCAAGAAGATGAGGCACACGGCAGGTTAGGCTTTTTAACAACGTGGCTTTCTACATGGTTTTCTCAAGGTAACAAAGTTGCAGAAGAAAAAGTTGTGACGGTTCGACCGCCAAATATTAAGCGTCATACGAACCCAAATCTTGAAGAATTTGAGTAAGGTAAAGTAAAGTTTAAGGAGACCATAAATGATGGTAAACCGAGGATCTAAAGTTAGTTTTCATAAGTTGTTAAAGATGGCTGGTTTGTTGCCACTAGGTATCTTCTTCCCCAAAGCGGTGCTCTTTGCATTTGAAGTGACGCCTCTTAATATGCCAGAGGTTGTTAAAGAGGGTGCGTTACCAATTTATGTTGCAAGTACTGGAGTTGGTATGATTGATGGGGGATTCTCGGTTGGGGTTTCGGGTTCGGCAGGTTATAAGGTCGGTATTGAGTCTCCCCCTGGTATTGGAGGGATGAATCCTGAGATCTATTTGACTTATGATAGCCAAAGAGGAAATGGCGCTTTGGGAGTGGGATGGGCGCTTGATGGTATCCCTGCAATTACACGTTGTCCTAAAACAAAAAGGACTTATGGTAACTTTAATATGAGTATCATAACGGCCGATGATGGTTATTGTTATAATAGTGAGATGTTGGTTAATACCCAAGGCTATTATGGATATCCAGGAGCAGTATATAGTACAGCGCGCAAAGATTGGTCAAAAATCGTTTCATATGGCACATGTGGTGGTGATATTTTGAGTGGTTCCAAAGGGCCGTGCTATTTTGTGGTCACGACAAAAGATGGCAATACAATTGAAATTGGGAATACTGAGGACTCAAGATTTTTGGGTCAAGGACGATGTGATGGTGCTGTGTTAGCATGGAGCGCTAACAAGATTACTGATTTAAATGGGAATTTTGTAACGTTAACATATAACAACAACACGGTTCCAACTGGAACAGCAATTAATGGTATATGTCTACCAAAAGGTATTTATGTAGCTGGAGGTGGGTTTACTGTAAAGGGGATACAATATACGGGCAATGCAAAAACTAACTTTCTTCCTCAAAGATTCGTTAGTTTCGCCTATGAAAATAGACCGGATCAAATCATTCAATACACCGCTGGGTCTGAAAATAGCGTTTACAATAGATTATCGGCTATACAGACGTATGTAGGTAGCTCTTTAGTTATGAATTATAAATTCAGCTATGAAACGGCGCCCTCATCAGGTGTTAGTAGGCTGATTAAAATTGATCAATGTGACCCTAATAATGTTTGTATGAAGCCTACTACCTTTGCTTGGCAAAATACAACGGCTGGGTTTAGTAGCGATTCTATAGGGACGCTTCCAGGAAATAATCCGTATGTTTATCAAATTGTAGATGCTGATCATTCTGTTCAAATGGTTGGTGTCATTGCTGACTTAAATGGTGATGGTATTCCAGACTTTACGAAAGGAACAATGACAAAGACTGGTCAAAATGACACAGGCATATATTTGGGTACTGGAAATGGGACTTTTGAATCAACGCCGGCTTTTTATTTGCCTGAAGGAAAATATGTTTATTATTTAACAGAGACTACGATGTGGCCTAATTCGGTTAGGCAACTAAGCTTACAAGGAGGGTTCTTAGGAGATTTAAATGGAGATGGGATTGCTGATTTTACCCAAGCTTTGAGGAAAGCTGACTCAACGATTGATTCAGAGATTTGGTTGGGCACAGGGACTGGCTTTGTAAAAGCTGGAACGCTCCCAAACAATGGTTATATTTATGAGTATGTGGCACCATCTTATCCGGAATATTTTAACCCCAATATTTATCAAGTTGGGTTGTTACAAGATATCAACGGAGATGGGGTGGCTGATTATACAAAGCCTTTAGCTCCCGATCCTAACAATCCTTCTAATGGTGTGGATTTATCAATTTATCTAGGTTTTCCAAACGGCACTTTTCAAAACGCTTCTGCTTTTTCATTACCTAGCCCAATGTTTTTTCAGCGGACTATTTATCATACAAACAATGATGGTGTTCCTATAGGTAATAACATGTTTGTTGGTCCTGTTGGTTTTCTCCAAGACCTAAATAACGATAATATACCTGATTTTACTCTTGGTGCCAAATTTTCCCCTTCTTTCTTTAATGAATCATATTCCAGCAAATCAGTACATTTAGGGACGGGAACAGGTTTTTATACAAACTCTGCAAATGTTTTGCCAGATTATATATCTAATCTTTCTTGCGTAAGGGATTCTTATACAAATCCTACAGGCTGCTTTTCATTTCCATACAATCTTTATCGTGATATGAATGGAGATCGTATATTTGATTTTGCCTATGCATCATGTTTCGGATTTGTTGGAGGTGGTTGCGGGTGTGGCTCTTTAAATTTAGCTGTTTATTTAGGAGCTTCAGATGGTAGTTATCGAACACAGTCACCGTTCAGTTTGCCCGATGCAATATATTTTGTAAGAATTAATCATGATGGAATAGTTGCTAGCTTTGAGGGCGCAATTTTAGAAGATTTAAATGGAGATGGTGTTCTCGATTACACACGGGCAACAAAATGTTCCGCAGATAATAAGTACTATAACGATATTTACTTGGGAACAGGGGCAAATTTTGCTGCAACAAATCCGGATGCATTTGTTAAAGTTGGAACGATTCCGGGCATCAATCCATTTGTTTTTTGGGTTGCAGTGGATACTGGGAATGTAAACTTTATTAACAGAGAGGGGCTCCTCCAGGATTTGAACGGCGATGGCCTTTGTGATTTTAGCAAAGCAACAAAATGGTGGTCGGATGGCAGCCATGATTTGGGAGTATATCTTGGGAACCCAAATGGAACTTTCCAGATAAAGCCAGCCTTTCAGTTGCCTGACGCGATGTTCTATATTTTTTGGGATGCGACCAGCACAAGTGGTATTTTACAAGATTTAAATGGGGATGGGATCCTCGATTTTAATAAAGCCACAAACACACCAAGTGGTGTTGCTGATGGCACGTTTCTTGGAACAACAAAACAAAACTTTATTTTAAATATAACCAATGGTTTTGATGGCCATATTAACATTACTTATTCAACACTAATGGACCCAGCTGTTTACGTAAGGGGGCCCAAACTTCAAACGCCATTAGTGGAAATGAGAGGCTTAAATGTGGTTAAATCCTACGTCATTGATGACGGTAGGGGCAATCAATACCCGGCAAATTATACCTATCAAGGGTCACAATTTGATCAGATGTATAGGGAATGGCAAGGGTTTAATCAGACAAGTATTTATTCACCTGCAGCTAATCGTTCGGTGATTATGATGTTTAACCAAACGTACCCATATTTTAATTTGGCTATGAAAACTCAAACAATTATGGGGCAAGGTTTTACAGGGCTGGTATTGGCTCAAACAAGTACAAATTATTCTGATGTTGGTAATTTAGATTTCCGACCACAGATATATTTGCCAGTACCCGTTGAGCAGCAAACTGATTATTTCAATATTAATGGAAGTTATCTTTATAGTATGAAGTTGAGTTATAACTATACTACCCAACAAAATCCTGGATTGGGTGGGGATGTTTATAACAATGTGGCTTGGGTACATGATTGGGGTAATGTACAGGATGATTCAGATGATATTTATACTTACAATTATTATTATAATGACCCAGATCATTGGCGTTTTGGGTATCCAAGGGCTCAAAGAGTCACAGCGAATCCAGTTAGCAACCCATTCCCAACTTATCCATCTTCAACACCATTCCCTTCAAGTTGGAATGTAACCCAGGATTTATCATGGGTAAATCTAACTTATACGCCCACTATGCAGCTACAATCTGGTTTTGTCTGGGATAATCAAAATAACGCATGGACTGGGGAAACATCGCTTTACGACATCTTCGGCCATAAGACGACAGTTTGCCAGATTGATGATGGCGTCTGTACAGCATTCAATCCCAATGCAACACAATATTTTTACGAGGCAACTTATCAAACCTTTGTGTCGAGCATTTTGATGCCTCAAAATATAGGGGGGGTAAGAATGCAGGCAAAATTTGATACTGAACCTCGTTTTGGGAGGGTATATCTTTTTACAGATTATAATAATAATCAATTTTCAGCTCAGATTGATTACTTTGGAAACCCAATTTATTCTTATAAACCGCACCCTACAACGGGTGTTCAAACATTGGTATCTCAAGCACTCATGCTGCAAGCAGATAAGGTATTCTATATGGAAGGGCGTGTGCGCCAAAGTTGGGATGATGGGAATGTAAATAACTGGCCCTTTAGTCAAACTTATGTTGATGGTATGGGGCGTGCTTACCTTTCAAAATCAACAGCAGCTACGCTGACTCAAATTAGGGCGCAACAGACCTTGTTTGATAAGGTAGGGCGTGTTTATGCCGGATCATTACCATACTTTGAAGGAGAAATACCGCAGTATTCTTATGTTTTTTATGACAATATGGATCGCCCAGTAAGCACTGTAGCGCCGGATGGGACGATCTCAAACACAACATATAATTTTGATTGCTTCGCAAGTGTCCCATCTCCGTTGAAGGCGTGTGTGACAAGTGCATTTGGGACACCCTATGCGCAAACTACAACTGCGAGCATGAATACAAGGGGCAGTATTGTAGAAAAAAATCTACCCAATTTGTACAATGTTTCTTACGTGTATGATAAGTTCCAAAGGGTGCTGCAAACAATAGATCCCACAAATCTTAAGACAAATATGACATATGATTCCTTGGGGCGTTTAATTGCAAGAGTTGAGCCAGATGTAGGGCTTCTTACAAATAAATATAACTTAAGGGGGAATGTATATTCAGCAACAGATGCTAAGAATCAGACCTTGCTCATTACATATGACAAACTTGATCGGCCCATTACAAAAACTTATCTGAACGCTTATGGACAAGTTGTAGATGTAGTAAATCTTGTGTACGATGGGACTTCCTATCCAAATGGTTTTGGAAGGCTCTTTTCTATTACCAATACAAATACAGATGTTAACAATATCTACTCGTATACGTTCGCATACGATTTTGAGGGTAATGTCAAGTCGTCATCAGTTATTTTAGCCCTTATCAATACAGGGTATACTTTTACCTTTGCATATGATCCGCAAGATCGTGTCATTAATAAATTTTATCCAGACTCATTTCAATCGCGGTATACTTACAACCTTGATGGGTCAATGAAATTGGTACAATTTGTACGACCAGATGGTTTTGTGACAGCTGTTGCTAACTACAATAACTATAATGCCCTAGGGCAATTTGGAAATATCATGAGAGGACAAACAGTATTTGGGCAGCCTGCCTTGAATAAGACTTATGTCTACTCTAACCCCCTTGACTCAACATATGTTGTGGGAGCTTTGAAAAATGCTATTACAGTGAATGCTGCACACAGTACGTTGTTTAACCTAAATTATGTTTGGGATAAACTCAAAAACTTGCAAAACTTAAATGATACCAATCCTTCATCGGCATTCGGTCAGGTGTTTAGTTATGATGCAACGCATATGAACTACCTTACTTCAGCCTTAGGTACTCGGACAAATGAGCTATATACCTATGACCCTGTCGGGAGCGTTACACAAAAAGATAGCACAAAGATACTATACAAACCTCAATCTCATCAAATTACGTTGGCAAATAGTGGCACAACATTAATAAATTGGGGTTTTGATAGCCTCGGTAATTTAGAAAGCAAGGTCATAAATAACGATCTATGGCAGTACCAGTTTGATGTAAAGGGCCAGCTCGTGATGATTAGCAAAAATATAGAGCCTCAGGTAAGGTATTATTATAATGCTGTAGGTTCTAGAATAGGCAAAATTGATTCTGACAACAATATTACAGCTTATATCAGTGGCGATTATACGGTTGTGAGGTTTGCTAGGGGAAAAACCCAGAAGGTCATTGATTTAGGCGGGTATGTTTTTGCCTATTCAATGCCTTCAGAGAAAAAGGGTTCATCTGCCAAAGAAACAGTCAATACAAACCGGAAGAAGTATAAGAAGCCCGAATCTGGCAAGG
>MKSY01000013.1 GCA_001897475.1 Alphaproteobacteria bacterium 43-37 | reverse complement strand
AGCGAAACTTATCGTACGTTATCGCTTTCCATTGTGGTTGAATGACTTCATTTGGAACACCCCCATTGTTCGTGGACTCAGAGTGCTCCTTGGGTGGTTTAATGAAAGGTAATGTTAGATTTTATATCATTATGTGAATGTGAGTCTATCCAATCAGAATTTAGGAAGTAATCCATTGTCTAGCTTAAAAAAAACTTAGCGGCGGCTTGCTTGAGAAATAGCCTTATCCACTTGCGCTTTTAACTCTTCAAAGCTTGCTGCGTATCTAAAAACATGATCATTGATAATAATAGAGGGTGTTGCATCCAGCTTATATTGTTTAAGTGCGGCTACACATCCATCAAGTAATTTATTTTCTAGGTTTTTGTTATCAAGGGCTCTCTTAATTTCATCGCTTGAAAGCCCCACCTTTTTGGCTTCATTAATGATAAAATTAAGAGCATCTTCTCGTTCGATCCAATCTTTTTGTGTTTCATAAAGGCGCCTTGAAAAAGCAAGATATTGCTCTTGTTTCATAATTCTCCCAATAAGGGCTGCCTTAAAGCTGATTTTATCAAGTGGGTAATCACGGATAATGATTTTAATTTTCCCATGTTTTATATAAGATTCTTCAATTTTTTTAAGGACCTTCAAATGAAAATCGGCGCAGTGGCTACATGTGAAAGCCGAATACACTATGACACTCACTGGAGCATTAGGGGCGCCAATTATAAAATCTGGTAAAAGCTCAACGCACGTTTGATTTTCCAGAGATCTAGAGGTTGGCTTTGATAAAACATCCGCTGGAATAAATGTTACTGCTAACAAAGCAGGAATCATAATAAGGATCAATTGGAGTACATAATGACGCTTCATAGGAAAATAAAATCACAACTCACTGTTAGTTTTTCGAGTATTAGAATTAGAATGGTGAAATTTAGCATAAATTGCAAGTGTGATTAGAATTATTGTCGCGGATAAAGTCACCATGGGAGTTGTCGGAAGATCGAGTTTCCAAGAAAACAGCAGGCCAAAAATTATGGCTACCATTCCTACGGCTACAGCTTGAATCGCCATTGCTTCTGGTGTTTTGGAAATAAGCCTGGCCGCTGCTGCTGGTATAATTAGCAATGATACAACCAGTAATACGCCGACTGTTCTGGAGATAATGGCAATTGAAAGTGCAAAAACTAATGTATAGAGCAGCTTTAAGCGACGAACAGGTAACCCTTCTGCCGCCGCAATTTCTTCATTCAAAATAATAATGATAAATGGTCGCCAGAAAATCCGTATAAGGATTAAAACCAGGGGAACAATGATGCCGATTAACATAAGATCCAGTTGATCCAACGCTAACAAGTCACCAAAAAGAAAATTGGCTATGTAACCTTGTTGACGGGTTATGCTAATGCCAATGATGCCTAAAGCTAATGTGATCTGTGTAACAATGGCTAAGATGGTGTTTAGAGGAAGATTTTTTTTGTGATAAGTTAGATGAATGGCTAGTCCTACAGCGAGAGTGGTAACGACTAACCCTACAGGCAAGGGTATCCCGCAAAGTGTTGCCATTGAAACACCTAATAGAGAGGCATGAGCCAAGGTATCCCCCAAAAAACTCATACGCTGCCATAAAACAAGACATCCCATTGGGCCGCTCAGCATTGAAATGAGGATGCCAACAAAGAATGCCTTGGTCATAAAATGATTCAATAGTTCCATTAAGTAACAGATGCTCCTGGGGTATGCTCATGGTCATGTTGATGGGTATATGTTGCAAAGCCTTGATCCATTCCAAAAAGCTTTGTGTATGACGGGCTGACGGCAACTTCATCAGGTTTTCCGGCGCAGCAAATATGCCCGTTCAAACAGATGACCCGACTAGATCCGCTGAATACGAGGTTGAGGTCATGAGAGACCATCATCACCGAGCATCCACGTTGGGCGCTGGTGTTAAAAATTAATTCATAAAGTTGTTTTTGGCCTATAAAGTCAACCCATTGAACGGGTTCATCCAAAATTAAAAGATCCAACGGGTTTATGAGTGCTCGAGCTATTAATACTCTTTGCAACTCTCCACCGGATAAAGAGGAGATATCCGAATCAGCTAGTTTGTTGGCAGATACTTGTGTTAACGATTGAAATATGGCCCCAGTATCATTTGTAAATAATGACATAAAACGCATGACTGACATGGGGAGCGTTGGATTCAAATTAATTTTTTGAGGCACATAGCCAATGCGCAATCCATTGGTTTTGCGAATAGTTCCGCGTGTTGGCTGGATTTGGCCAATCATTATTTTAAGTAAGCTTGTCTTCCCTGCTCCATTTGGTCCGATAAGGCTAATGAATTCACCTTTTCCAATGGCCATATTAATATTAAACAGTATTGTTTTACCTGACAATTCAAGGTCAAGATTCTCAATGTTAATCAGATGAGTCATTTTTGTTTTTCTCAAGATATTCGCATAATTTTACCCTCACTCGATTGACTGTAACTCGTGGTGAGTCGGTATCGCTATCTACGATAATGGCAGCCTCTTGATACGTATTGTATCGATCGCTCATTATTTGCGATAAAACGTCTCGATGATTGCCCTTGTCTAAAAGCGGCCTGTTGTTGCGTCGAGAAACGCGCTTGATGAGTGTTTCCAAATCAGCCCTGATCCATATGGGGATGGATTTTTCATTAATTTTTTGGCGGCTTTTGGGATGCAGATAAGCCCCCCCTCCCGTGGAAATGACATGGGGAACTGGATTGTTGAGTAAACGGCCAATAACTTTTGCCTCTCCATCCCTGAATGCCTTTTCACCATAAAGATCAAAAAAATCTGTAATCTTATAGCCAGATGCAAGTTCAACTTCTACATCTGAGTCAAAAAAATTAATCCCTAATTTTTTTGCTAAAAGCTTGCCAACACTTGTTTTCCCAGCTCCCATAATCCCAACTAAAACAACATGCTTAGTTAAAGTATGGAGGCGGCCATGATGGGAGAAGTGATGACCCAAGCGGCCCTCAAAGTAGCTTTCTGCTAATTGATCATTCTCTTCTATCATCGTCATACCCTACCATATGGTTAGCATTCTTGCACGTTTTAGGCTAGAATAAATATGATTGATCTTTTAAAAAATGAGTAAGAAGGAGTATAGATTGATGCAAAAAGTTTTATGGATTGGTGTTCTTATTGTTTTATTTGCTAGCTTGCTTTGGCTAGGATTTGTTGGTTCAAAACCACAACAGCACGAAGTTAAAAAGGAACTTCCTCTTAATATGTCGTAAGTGCCTTGCGTCAATGTAAATTTAAAGGGCGGCTCCTGTTCCTCTTTAGGGCAAATGAATATCGCTATCCTATGAACTGCTCATTGATGATGCGCTCTTCAAGATGATGCTTAGGGTCAAATAATAAATGAATAGCCCGGCTCCGATCCTCTGTAATTTCAATTTTAGTAACTCCAGTGACTTCTTGGAAGTCAGCTACAGCCGTTACCGGGCGTTTGTTTGGCTCTTCAATCACCCAGCATACTTGTGATTTGGCAGGCAAAAGTGCTCCTCGCCACCGACGTGGCCGGAACGGGCTGATCGGTGTTAGCGCTAGTAAATTTGCTCCAATGGGAATGATGGGGCCGTGTGCTGAAAGGTTGTAGGCCGTGCTGCCAGCTGGTGTTGATAGGATAACACCATCGCTGACGAGTTCGGATAAACGTTCAACGCCATCCACAAAAATACGAATCTTTGCAGCTTGGTGGGTGGCTCTGAACACATATACTTCATTCACAGCTAACAGCTCATGTTGTTTGCCAGCATGGGTAAAAATATTAGCTTTTAAAGGATAAAGGATCACATCTTGAGCTGATTTGATGCGTTCATTTAAGAGGGTTTCTTCAGGCATATTCATAAGAAAGCCGATTCGGCCACAGTTAACACCATAAATTTTATAAGGCTTTCCAAGGTATTTGTGCAACTTTTTGAGCATAAAGCCGTCACCACCTAGGATAACGATCACTTGGGCCTTTTCAAGGCTTGTGATGGGGAGCGTTGCTTGAAGCCTCTCTGCCATAGCTTTGGCTTTGACCGTTTGGTCGTATTCAATGTAATACATGCCTACCTCTTATTAACACACTTATCAATGGCTGAAACCATCTCCTTCATCAATAAAACATAGTGATCTGGTGAAAGTGTGATTTGTGTTCCAAGTGGATCAAGCAATCCCACTGGAACTTTGGTTTTTTCACTTAAGTTTTCAGCAATATCTGATTTAAATTGTGGCTCTGAAAAAATGCAATGGCAATTACCATTTTTGAGCAATTTTAGCAACAGATCAACATGGTAGGGCTGCGCGGGTGATTCTGGCTCGACCAAAATACTTCCTAGTGTGGTCAGATTATAAGCGTTCTCAAGATACTGATATGAATCGTGAAACACTATGAATCCCTTATTGGTAAAAGGATGAAACTTACCGCGTAGTTCAGCATCTAATGCAGCGAGTTTCTTTAAAAATTTAGATAAATTTGCTGAATAATTGGCGGCATTTGCTTTATCCAGAAGGCATAATTTTTCTTTAACGGCAATGGCAATTTTCTTGGCATTTTCAATATCAAGCCATAGATGTCCATCGATGGTTGTAGTGTCTTCAAAATGCGCATGACCATGATCATCATGGACGATGTTTGCATGAGAGTGGCTGTGTTTCCCCCATACTCCCCCTGATCTGAGATGAAGAAGACGGGTACCATGCAGTTTATCAGCTGTAATCAATGCCGTTGGGCTAACCTCATTAGCCATAATTTTTTTCAAGAATATTTCATAAGATTCACCAATCCAAACGACTAAATCAGCTTGCGAAATAGCAATCACATCAGATGGCTTGGAAGAATAAGTGTGTGGCGATTCTTGGCCCTGAAGTAAAAGTTGTGGCTTCCCCCTTCCTTCCATGATAGAGGCCACGATACCATACAGTGGTCTAACAGAAACCACAACATTAAGGTCAGCCTTACATGTTAATGGAAGGCATGAAAATATGGCGATGATTAAAAAAGAAAATGTTCTAAACTTCATTTGTTTTCCGGTGCAATATCCTGTTGAGTTTTAAGCAAGATAACTAAGCGGTCAGTAAGGCAGCGACTTAAGGTTTCTAATCCTTTTAATGGTGCGCTTTTTTCAGCGCTTATGCTTTGAAAAATTTGCGTTTTGGATTGGCTATAATATTCAGAAGTCCGGCAATAGCCATGGATGTTTTTATGTTTAGCGTCCTTATGCCAAAAGTTGTAGCTAGCAAGCAGAACCACTTCAGAGCGTGAAGTATTTAAATTCTTCTCAAAGCCCAAATCACGGTGGCTTACATCAAGTTGAATTTCATATATATATTTTGTTTTTTTATGACTTCCTTCACCTATGAAGTTTGTGATTGAGTTGCGAAGAACCTGGCCGTACCTATCTTTGATAATAGAAATTTCAACGGCATTAAAATCATAAGTGGTTTGGCCACCATTGGAATGCAAATATTGTGGGCGAAACCCACATCCGCTTAAAATAAGGCAAAGGCAAACGATAATGACAGCATGCTTAACAAACAATATTTACCACTCGATTTGGAACAACGATAACTTTTTTAGGCGATCCTCCAGACAAATATTTTTGAACTTCTGGTAAGGACAGCGCCTGCGTTTCTATCTGGCTGGCTGGGGCATCGCTGGGCACGTCCAACTGAGCACGCAGCTTTCCATTTACTTGAATAGCTAATCGGACACTTTGTTGTTCAATCAGTGTCATATCAACATGAGGCCAAGATTGTTGCCATAAGTATCCTTCAAACTGGCAAAACTCCCAAAGCTCTTCGCATAAATGCGGGCAGAAAAAGCCCAACATAATAAGCAGAGACTGAATTGCAAATTCGGCTTCATGTTTGGATATCTCGGCAAAATTTGTTTCAAACAAGACGTTTGATAGGATGCGTACCTGTGCAATTGCCACGTTAAACTGATCTTTTTCAAGAACATTATTAATGGCTAAAAGTGCCTTATGGGTTGAAATGAAAGCTTCAGATGCCGAAGCTTGAGAAGGATTAAAAGTCTTTGTTTCAAAAAACTGTTCGATAAGTCTCCAGATACGATTTAGATAGCGCCAAGCGCCTTCAATGCCATCATCTGTCCATATCATGTCTTTTTCAGGTGGGGTATCTGAAAGCAGGAAGAAACGCGCAGCATCCGCACCGTATGTTTTGATGATTTGATTCACATCAATAACATTCTTTTTAGACTTGCTCATTTTTTCGATACGACCAACTGTAACAGGGCTTTTATCAGCTTTTAAGATATAAGTGCCAGTGTCTGTTTTGTCGACTTCATCTGGAAAAACCCACTCCCCTTTTGCATTTTTGTATGTCTCATGGCAAACCATTCCTTGAGTGAGCAATGCTTTAAAAGGCTCATTTGGGACCTTATCATGCCCCGTTTTACGTAACGCTTTACAAAAGAAGCGAGAATAGAGCAGGTGTAAAATAGCATGCTCAATACCACCAATATATTTGTCGACCGGCATCCATTTTTGGACAGCCTGAAGATCAAAAGGTTTGTCATCTTCAAAAGGATTGCAGAATCTTAAAAAATACCATGATGAATCAAAGAAGGTATCTAACGTATCCGTTTCTCTCTTTGCTGGTTTGCCGCATTTTGGACATGGTGTGTTTTTCCACATTGGATGACGCTCAAGCGGATTGCCTCCTTTAAATTCCACGTCCTCAGGCAGAATCACTGGCAGCGCGGCGCTTTCAACTGGAACAACACCACAATCATCACAGTAGACCATTGGAATTGGGCAGCCCCAATATCGTTGCCTAGATACGCCCCAGTCTCTGAGGCGATAGGTTGTCTCTTTATATCCTAACTGATTATCAACAAGCCATTGAATGATTTTCTTTTTGGCTTCAACGACAGGTAAGCCAGACAGAAAGTCTGAATTAACGATGACGCCATCCTCAAGCCATGGCTTTCCTTCTTTAACAGCATCATATGGCTGATCAGCAGATGGATAAACCACTGTCAGGATGGGTAAGTTGTATTTTTGAGCAAATTCGAAGTCACGTTGGTCATGACCAGGGCAGCCATAAAGCGCTCCTGTTCCATAATCCATCAGAGCAAAGTTTGCGGCATAAACAGGTAAGGTTTCGCCTTTGATGAGCGGGTGCTCAACATAAAGCCCAGTGAAGCAGCCTTTCTTCTCTTGAGTATCCAAGGTTTCTTGAGAGGTCGATGTTTGGCCCGCTTCACGGATAAATTCGGCTAACTGAGGTAGGGTATGAGATTGCCTGAGCGCAAGCGGGTGGTTGGGGGCTACAGCAAGGAATGATGCGCCATAGAGCGTGTCTGGCCTAGTGGTAAAGACCTCAATGGTTGCGTCAGCGTCATCAGTGCGCTTAAATTGGATGCGAGCGCCTTCAGAGCGCCCAATCCAATTTTCTTGCATCAATACAACTTTTTGGGGCCACTGGTCTAAAAGAGATAGATCTTCAAGAAGATCTTCGGCAAAAGCTGTGATATTCAAAAACCATTGCCTCAAAGCTTTCTTTTCAACCAACGCGCCAGAACGCCACCCTCTCCCATCAATGACTTGTTCGTTAGCAAGAACAGTTTCTTCAACTGGATCCCAGTTAACCATGGATTCCTTTTGATAGACTAGCCCAGCTTTGTAAAAATCTAAAAAGAGTTGTTGTTGATGTTTGTAATAACCCGGATGGCATGTGGCAACTTCTCTATCCCAATCATAGAAAAAACCAATAGATTGAAGGTCTTCTCTCATAGTTTTTATGTTGCTGAAAGTCCACGTTTTTGGATGAACGCCTCTTTGTATAGCCGCGTTTTCAGCGGGTAAGCCAAAAGCATCCCAACCCATTGGGTGCAAGACATCATATCCTTTTGAGCGCTTAAATCTGGCAACTACATCTCCCATGGAGTAGTTCCTTAAGTGGCCGACATGAACTTGACCAGAAGGGTATGGAAACATTTCGAGGGCAAAAAACTTTGGCCGATCTGAATCAGCAGGCGTTACGTTTGCCTTTTGTTCAAGCCAAATTTTCTGCCATTTAGGCTCAATTGATCGAAAATTATAAACCGCCATACCTACTCTCTAGCTCGTATCTTAACTATTGACCTGGGCTGCTTATTCTTAATTGCCTTGCTCTTGTTAAGATAAGGTTTTCAAGCTCTTGAGCCATTTTTGCATCGGATGGAATATTGATCCATTGGTTCTTTTTTGGGTCAAATTTCTCGTTGAAAACCTTAACTTTAATCGCATCTGAGCGCAGCAAGCGATCAATGATAAATACATTCAACTTGAACCGCTCATTGGGGGTTTGTTCAGGTGTATACCAATCCGTAATGATAACACCGCCAAATGGATCCGCTGAGGCAATTGGCATAAATGAAATAGTATCCAAGCTGGCATACCAAAGATGGGCGTTCACACCAATACCGCTTCCAGCACCGGCTCCGGCACCAGCATCACGCTTCTTGTCTGTCCCCCATAATGTCAAGCCGTCACCAAATAACTTTCCATCTCTATCTCGACGCCTTTCACGGACAGATTTTCCTGCCTCTGTCTTTTGGACAGCTGTGTTCGTGCATGAGGCTAAAAACAAGCCGCACATAAGGACAGCACCGATACGCATTACATGGTTCATTCAACACTCCTTCAAAACATGTTCGAATAATGAATCTCTTCGCCATTATGGTCAAGTATTCACTTATAAAATACTCGTATATAAATCAACAAATTTCTCGGTGCTGTCATTGTGAGTGAGCGTTAGCAATTCTGGCCACCCTGGATGCTTCTTGGCATCATTTCCACCCTTTTTCTTGTTATCCTTGCGTCTCTTCCTGTCACCCTCACCTTTTTCCTGTCACCCTCACCTTTTTCCTGTCGCCCTCGCCCTCTTCCCTGTCATCTTCGCGAAAGCGGGGGCCCATAAAAGCCCTGGGTTCCCGGATCTGCGTCCGGGAAAGACAAAGAAGGGGGCCTGCCACCCTCACCCTTTTCCCTGTCACCCTCACCTTTTTCCTGTCGCCCTCGCCCTCTTCCCTGTCATCTTCGCGAAAGCGGGGGCCCATAAAAAGCCTGGGTTCCCGCATCAAGTGCGGGAAAGACAAAAGAAGGTGTCTGGGAAGACAAAGGAGGTGTCCGGGGTAACAAAAGGAGGTGTTTTGGATGGCAAAGAGAAAAGCTGAAGTGGCATAAAAATTAAATGCAATAAAATTCAAGCTTAAATCCTGATGGCGGGAGTGACGGGACTCGAACCCGCGACCTCCGGCGTGACAGGCCGGCGCTCTAACCAACTGAGCTACACCCCCATACAGGTAACAAATAGTGGTTAACCTAATGCAGCCTCAAGGTCAACTCTTTATCGCATAAAATGTTAAAAATTTTGTTAGAACCATTTATATGGGAGTTTTTCATAAAATTTTAATTAACTTTATTGATAATCAAATGTGAGTAATTTTTGAGTAAAAATATGACAAAAACTCAAATTGCAAAGATTCTTAACACTCATGCTTTTGCTCCTTTCCTGCCCTCTTTACTCTAGCCTTTTTGGAACTGAGTTAATGAACTTATACAAGGATGACAGGCACCTCCTTTTGTCTTCCCGGGCGGCAGACCCGGGATCCAGGCTTTTTATGGGCCCCCGCTTTCGCGAGGGTGCTTCTATGAAGAGTGTCAAGCATAATTTGGGATGTTCTGCCATAATTCATTCTTTTTAA
>MKSY01000012.1 GCA_001897475.1 Alphaproteobacteria bacterium 43-37 | reverse complement strand
CTCTTCCTCTCTCAACTATCTGCCCTATCGCACACCATGCAACAAGGCCCTTCACACCTCAGGCGTCGCTATAAGTCCTTAGGGCTTATGAGCGCTGTGTGAATGTTTCGGTCTCAGAAGCTGGCTGTATATATTGTAATTTTCCATAACCCTTAAGACATAATCGCGTGTTTGTCCAAATGGTAGAGCTTCGATCCAATCGATAGCGTCCATTTCGCCCGTGCGGGGGTCACCAACTTCTGTTAGCCATTTACGTGCATTCCCTGGGCCTGCATTGTAAGCGGCTAGCGTGATTGGTACAGATTGGTCAAATCGCCCTAGAAGTTCTTTAAGGTAGTGCTGGCCAAGCCTCACATTAAAAGATGGTTGCGTATGCAAGTGCTTTTTGTTGAACTTCAACCCCAATTTTTTGGCAATTTCTTTGGCTGTTCCCGACATAAGTTGCATGAGGCCCATGGCGCCTGCAGGGCTAGTGGCATAAGGGTCAAAAGAGCTTTCTTGGCGGATGATAGCATGAACAAGGGCTGGGTCAACATCTCGCCCAAGAGATTTAATGAGGTTTTGATCTGTTGGAAAGGCTTCCTTAATGAGCATGTTGTCAAAGCGTGCCATCTTACGTGCCGTAAATACCACATAGCGAGGGGCTAGGTGCTGCAGATAGTTAAGGAGAAGGCGTCTTTCATGAGATGAAAGTGATTCGGCTAAATGTTCCAGAAAACCTTTAAAATGCTTTTCCAAGTTTGCCCGATAAAGAAGAGCAAGAGTTTGCGCCTCCTTTCGACTTGAAAATTGGCCTACTTCGTTAGATGGCAATGAAGGCAAATAATGAGGGTTTGGAAACTGATTGTTGTGGAGTGCCGCATAAGCAAGCTGACCATAGAAGTGTGCAGGATGCTTGGCAGCAATTTGTAGCCAATAGTGGTAATCTTTTGTTGCGTGGAGTTGTTGAGCTGCCTGGGCGCACCAATACGCAGCTTTCCCTTTGCTCATTGGTGTGACCACATTAGCGTAAAGATGTTGAAAATGCTTATAAGCTGCTTGTGGTTTATTCAAAAACTTAAGTGCAAGCCATCCAGACAACCATTCTGCTTCCGCAAAATCAACGCCTTCATTTGTCCCATGGTGCGATGCGATGGTGTAGGCATGCTGAAAATCATGTTGCCTAATAAGGTCACGAGCAAGAACAAGGCGCTCTTTCGCCCAATACGAGTTCCAGAAACTGCTTAATTTTGGGTTGCTGTATAAAAAGTCGCCAGCATTTTCAAGGTGTCTTAATCGACGCCATTTTGTTCGGTTGTACCAAAGGCCCTCATCGTTTTTTAGGCGCGAAGGGATACGAGCAATGGTGCCTTCAACGCCAGGTACATCCCGGATCAGTTGAATGCGTGCATGAGCTAAGGCAGTCTTGTCAGAAGGAAGTTTTTTAATCATCCTAAGTGCTGCATCAACTCGTTCATCCCAAAGCAAACGTTCGGTACGCTTCCAATGATCTTCTGCTGTTAAATATTGACCAAATGCACCCAGAAAAAGCTTTTCATCTTGTTCGTTAAAATTAAGAGATAGCCAAAATTTGCGAGCTAATTTTTTAATGCTTTGAGGATCATTGTGAAGTTGCGTGTGAGCTAAAAGATAATAGTAAGCCCCCCCACCGGTGAGAGGAGAGTGGTTCTTAAACCAAGACATAACATCGTGGGGGCTAGTGTTTGCTGAAAGAAGGCCCTCAACTTTTTCGATGAGTGTGTTTTGCTCTGGCCAATTTAGTTGATGTAAAAGGGCCACAGCATCGTGAAACGTTTCCGTATAAATGCCATCTTTGATCTTAAGCCAATCCAAAACTTGTGAGGCTAAAGGGCAATTTTTAACAGTTTGGGAAGGGTGGGCTTTTTCATAGTTCTTGACGAGCGCAACACACACAGTGCTGGGCTCTCTTACGATCGATGCATCAAGGTTGCTTGGAAAGGATAAGGCCATTGCAGGTAGTGCTGATAACACCATGAGTGACCGGTTAAATAGGTTGAGACAGTAAGAACAAAGCGATTTTTTTATCATTTTCTTGAAAAGCAATTGTGTTTCCCATTAGTATAGATAAATTTAGCATGATTTTAGATGAAAATCATGGGTCAAAGACCTATTTACTCTTTATTCGTTAAAAATGGTTTATTAATTATGACAGAAAAGTCCTCTCAGTATCGTGTGATTGTTGAAAACCGAAAGGCTCGGCATGATTATTTTATTCAAGAAACTATTGAAGTGGGGATTGTCTTAACGGGTACGGAGGTTAAATCGCTGCGTGCTGGGCAGGGGAGCATACAAGAATCGCATGCAGGTGAAATGGAAGAGGCGATCTATCTTTTTAATGCATTTATTCCTGAATATTTAGAGGCCAATCGTTTTAATCATACGCCACGTCGGCCGCGTAAGCTATTGCTCAAAAGAAAAGAAATCAACAAGCTTCTTGGCGCCATTCGTCGTAAAGGAATTACTCTTATCCCCTTAAATTTATATTTTAACGATCAAGGTCGCGTTAAGCTAACTTTAGGTCTAGCCGCTGGTAAAAAGCAAATGGATAAGCGGGCAACTGAAAAGAAGCGTGATTGGGAGCGTGATAAAGCAAGGATTATGAGGGCTAAGAGCTAGAAAAACAGCTATTATTAGGCATAAAGTCACAGACCTCCACCATAGGTGGAGGTTTGAAACGCTTCGTCTGGTTTTGGATATAACGCCTAACGAATTGTCTTCCTCGCTCTTTTTCTTGTCACCCTCGCGAAAGCGGGGGGCCATAAAAAACCCTGGGTTCCCGCATCAAGTGCGGGAAAGACAAAGAGTAGCTTGTCACCCTCGCTCTTTTTCCTGTCACCCTCGCGAAAGCGGGGGGCCATAAAAAACCCTGTGTTCCCGCATCAAGTGCGGGAAAGACAAAGAGGGGCGTCCGGGATGGCAAAGAGGGGCGTGCGGGGTGGCCAAAAGTGTGGTGCTCGGGGTGGCCAAAAGGAGGCATGCGGGAATGATAAAGAAGAACAACTCACCCAGTTCTCTACCGGAGGTGGAGGTTTTTCGTTATACAATAAAAAACCCCCATTTGTAATGGGGGTTTTCTTTGATCTAAATTTAGAAAACTTAGAAACGGTAGCTTAAACCAAGCATGAACGCGCTGCGAACAGGCTTAAAGCTAGCTGTTTTGTAGGTTGTGATGCCAGCTTCAGAAAGTTGATTTTCTGAGATGGTACGCTTCTTAGCTACTGTGAAGTTGAAGTCAGCGCGGAAGTTCAATGACTCAGAAACCGCAATTTCTGTACCAAAGCCTGGAACAAAAACAAGTTCACGCTTTTTGGCCTCAAATGATTTACCATCAGCCTGAATTTTGTAGCTGGTGTTTTCCATACCAGCACCCAAGGAGATGAAGACCATTGCTTTTTGAGTTAACAAATAACCTAAGCGAGCAGCAGCTATATAAGACTCACGAGGTGTGTTTGAAATCGTGAGGCCACCTGCTGGCGTGTCAAATGTCTTTGTTGTGCCTGTGAGCATACCAACACGGGCTTCAACACCAGCATAGGCGCTATCAAAGGTTTGGCCATAGCCAACTAAGAGCGTGCCTGCGAAATTGTTGCCGCCATCTGTGCTTTTACGGAGAGCGTTGCTCGTCATTGTCCTTTCGTGCTCAGTCTTTGTTGAGCTGAGACCAACTTGAGCGCCTGCATACATGCCAGAGAAGCTTTCTGTGGCTTGGGCAGCTGATACGACTACGAGAGTAGAAACAGCTGCGAGGATAATTTTTTTCATCTAAACACCTTACTATTAAGTTTAAAGTTTTATATGCCATAAACATATGCCAAATTAGGGATCAATGCCAAGAGTTGGGCTGATTAATAATCATACATTTGCTTTGTGTGTTGTAATTTTGTCACAGCGTGAGCGCGTGTATTATAAAAAAACTAGATTGCTTAACCGAACTTATGCACAATTGCACAAACTAGAAAAATTATAGTGATACAAATGCATCGATGAGGAATAAATGACAAAGCGCGTTAGGTTCGCACCTTCCCCCACTGGTTTTCTGCATATTGGGAATGCCCGTGCTGCAGTTTTAAATTGGCTGTTTGCTCAAAAGTATGATGCCGAGTATATGCTGCGCTTAGATGACACGGATCATGAACGTTCAACCAAAGAATTTGCTGACCAGATTTCAAAGGATTTAGCATGGCTTGGTATTAAGCCGCATTCGTTTGCCAAGCAGTCTGATCGGCTGGATCGCTATAACGAAGCCATAGAGTTCTTGAAAGCCCAAGGACACCTTTATCCCTGTTATGAAACACCTGATGAGCTTGACTTTAAGAGAAAAAGGCAACTCGCAAGGGGTGAGCCGCCTATATATGATCGTGCCGCTTTGGCTCTTTCAGATGCAGAAAAAGTTACCTTAGAGGCAAAGGGTATCATGCCTCATTGGCGGTTCAAGCTAGTTGATGAGGATGTATCATGGGAGGATGGTATTCGCGGTAAGGTATTATTCCAGGGCCGCAACATGAGTGATCCGGTTCTCATTAAAACAGATGGCCAGCCAGTATATACCCTTGCATCTGTGGTGGATGATATCGATTTTCAAATGACGGATATTATTCGTGGTGAAGATCATGTGACCAATTCAGCTGTTCAACTTCAAATTTTTATGGCGCTGGGGGGTAATCCGGCGAGCATTCGTTTGTCGCATTTTTCACTCATTACCAACGCAACAGGCCAAGGCTTTTCAAAAAGAGAGGGCAGTTTGAGCCTGAAAACTTTGGCAGAAGATGGATTAGACTCCATGACGATAGTCAGTCTGATTGCACGTTTGGGCACATCCACCCAGATCTATCCTACCCATAATATGCGGGAGTTGATTGATGAGTTTGACTTAGACCATTTCTCAAGATCTTCGCCAAAGTTTGATCCAAATGATCTGATTAAATTAAACCAGACGCTTTTGCATCATATGCCTTATGACGTGGCGCAAGGGCGCATGAGCCCGAGTCAACTTGAGCGTATGAGCGTTCAATTATGGCAGGTAATTCAAGGGAATATTTCTAAGATATCAGAGGTTGAAGAATGGGCCGATATTGTCCAAAATGGACCAAAATCAATTCAGGGAACTATGGATAAAACAGTTATCCAAAAGGCGCTCGAGTGTTACCCGTCAGAAAAAATGTTTGATGAGCAAACATGGACTCGTTGGACTGCTGCTATTTCAGAAGCATTGGGCATAAAGGGTAAATCTTTATACCTCCCGTTACGCCTGGCTTTGACAGGTGCTGAGCATGGGCCGCAAATGCAGCTTCTTCTGCCCATCATAGGGACTGATTCAGTGCGCAAAAGATTAGAGGATACACTTGTTTAAAAAGATCTAAAAAGACCAGGTAGGATTAGGATAATGACACTTTATTTTTATAACTCTCTTAGTCGAAGAAAAGAATTGTTTATTCCTCAGGATGAGTCTTGCATCAAACTGTATGTGTGCGGGCCAACAGTTTATGATAGGGCCCATTTAGGCAATGCTCGTTCGGCGGTTGTATTCGACCAGTTATTTCGCCTCCTGCGTATATATTATCCGGCCGTCCACTATGCGCGTAATATCACAGATGTGGACGATAAGATTAATGAGGCGTCCCTTACAAGAGGGCTCCCCATTGAAGCGATTACCCAAGAGACAACGGCTTGGTATCAACAAGATATGACTAGACTGAATGCCTTGCCACCAACAGTTGAGCCACGAGCCACTGCCCATATTTCTGAAATGATTGATATGATCCAAACCTTGATTGTTAAGGGGCATGCCTACGAGGCAGAAGGGCATGTGCTTTTCCGGGTGGTTTCTTTCCCAGAATATGGAAAGCTTTCGGGTCGTTCGCAGGATGATGTATTGGCGGGTGCGCGGGTGGAAGTTGCGCCATTTAAGGAAGACCCGTCTGATTTTGTGCTGTGGAAACCATCTGAATCTCCAATGCCAGGTTGGGAGAGTCCGTGGGGTTTTGGTAGGCCAGGATGGCATATTGAGTGTTCTGCCATGGGGCAAAAGCACCTTGGTTTTCCTTTGGATATTCATTGTGGCGGTCATGATTTGCAATTTCCTCATCATGAAAATGAGATTGCTCAGGGTGAATGCGCTACTGGTAAAACATGTGCACGCTATTGGCTGCACAATGGGATGCTAACTGTTGATGGTCAGAAAATGTCAAAATCCTTGGGAAATTTCATCACCATGGAGGAAGCTTTCAGTATGGCGCCTGGTGAGGTTATCCGTTACGTGCTTTTAAGTGGCCATTACAGGCAAGATTTGGATTGGAATGAGTCGCACATTTTGCAGGCTCGTCAAGCTATGGATAGGTTCTATCAAGTTAAAGGTTTGGCAGAAGCACAAGGAGTGTCTTTTGATATCGAGCCGGAGGCTGACATCGAAGTTAATCCAGTATTGGAAGCGCTTGAGGATGATTTAAATACTCCAAAAGCCTTTGCTATTTTACATCAATTAGCAAACAGTTTGTATAAAGACTTTTCCATACCTGTGTTCTTGCAATTTTATCAAGGGGCCCAAACGCTTGGTTTATTATCCATGTCGAGTGGAGAGTGGTTCCAAGGATCATTGGATGAGACGGGCTTATGTATGGCTGATGTTGAGCAAGCTATTCTGGATAGAGCTCAGGCTAAATGCGATAAAGATTACGGACAAGCAGATCGCATTCGTTTGGATCTTTTGGAAAAAGGCATAGTTTTGGAAGACCATAAAGACGGAACAACCACCTGGAAGAAAAGCTAAGGGTCTTACCATTTAAGGTCAGACTTTGCCACATTCTGTCATCTTTAGGTATTGCACTATCATCCTTGCTCTTTCACTCATCCTCACTCTTTCACTCATCCTTGCTCTTTCACTCATCCTCGCGCTTCTTCCCTGTCACCCTCGCGAAAGCGGGGGGCCATATAAAAAGCCTGGATCCTGGCTCTGGCGCTCAGCATTATGCCGGGCGGGTCAATAACAACTAAGTACTCTTTTTAGCTGGGAATGCGTATTGATACGTATCCTTCATGCATTGGGAAATCTCATCCCATGAGAACCATAAGTAGACACCCTCGCCAATGGCATATCCGATGAAATTTCCGTACGTTAACGTAACTCCAAGGCTCACAGCCTCATGGGCTAGCACGCTTGCACAAGCTTCGCTGATGGGGGTGCAAGTGAGTGCCGCGTGGAGACTATATTCGGCAACCGTTGTTCCAATCGTGGCTAATGCGATGTTTCCTAGAGTGGATACAATGGTGGGGCCATTGGCCTGAGCATCTTGAATCCGGGCCTGATACCGGCTCTTTTGTGGAGAGGCAGCCTTTTTAAATCCTGCCTGCAGGTGCTCTACCACTGCTTGCTGAGCGGCAGCAGACTTTTTGGCTTTGCTAAACACACCTACAGCTGATAATGCTAGGTTTGGTGAAGCCTTTAATGCTTGCTTATATGTGTTGGTTCCCGAATATGAAGATGCGGGATCAGAGGTTTTAACTGTGAAGACAGTTTGCTTGCCAAAAGGTGTATCAATATGGATGCTTGCATCAGCATCAGCCGTTGTGTCAGTCTGGGTTTTGATTGTCAAAGCGCCAGCTGTTACAAGCAAAGCCTGCGCACTTATTTCTTGAGCGGCAGGAGCGGTGAACCTATAAAGGCCATCGTCGCCTTGTACCAATCGTTGTTCAAATGCTTCCCGATCTTGTGCAGAAATTTCAAAAGCGCGGATTGCGAAAACTGGGAAATCGAGGGTTTTGGGAAATTCTTTCCACAGGGGGTGATTTGCCCAGAGATTCGATGAAAGCTTCACATAGTTTGCCTGCAAAAGTGAGTTAACATCCTCTTCAGTTAATTCGCCTTTTATAGCTGCTTGTCGCATCATGTCGACATCTAAGCTTAATGTTACAATAGATCCCAATATTTCACTAAAGCGGGCATTGAGCTGTTGTGCAAAACTATGAGCAGCATCATTTCTCATGAGCTCTAAATTAATTAACCCAACTTGTCCTCCCTCTTGAGCTGCTCGGCATATCAAATGCTCAACAGTTGGTGGGCAATACGTTGGTGCATGTGTAAGAGTGCCTTGTACCTGATTAAAATAAGCTGAAAAAGTATTTGCATCTGTCTTGCTTTGGCCGCCCGGCATATATGTTTCTACACCAAAATCGTCAGCTGTTTGTGCAACAGCTTGATTGAGAGATGTGCATAAAAGCAAGCAAGTTAGCAGTTTCTGTTTCATTTTATATACCCTTATCAATTATATTTAAAAGCAAAAAGGGCGGATGATGCATCCGCCCTTAAAAGCTTAGCTCTTTGTTTGGATGGTTAACGTAACGCTATCAGAGTAGTTACCATAGGCAGCCTTATCATAATCTTTTTCGTTAACTTGGATTTTCAGATTGCTGGCCTTTGAGTTAAGTTCAGCTTCTGTTAAATCGTGGGCTACAATACCGTTGTCCGTTGAGGCGTCAAGCTTCTCGCCATACAATTCAACGGTATAATCGATTTTATCAGAACCGTTTGTATGCGTGAGCCCCTTTTTGGTGGAAGTAACACTGACAGAAAGACCTGGCGTGTTGGTTACAAATGTGAAAGGGGCTATTTTTGCGTCCTTATAATTGGTTTCATCAAACTCAACTTGTGGATTATCCACTGTGAGCTTACATGTTGCATGGCGCTTTAGTGTAATGTTGATTGTGGCTACATCAGATCCGTTAGTTGAGGTAACGCCTGCATTATTTCCGCTACTTGTGAATGCAGCGCTTGCTCCAGCTGGAACACTGCCTGTTGTAGCAGAAGTTAAAGTAGCATTTGCCAATGAAGGGATAACGGTGCTCAGTAAAAGAAGAGCGCTAAGTGTCTTTTTCATATTTTTTCTCCGTGGTATTCGATATATTTGATTGTTTTTTCATACAATGAGGTATGTGGGATGTGGTATGAGCTATTTCAAGTAGGTGTCGTGATTTTTTTTGAAAAAGAGCAAAAACTTGCAGGCATTCAGCCTAAACGGCAGGGCGCGTTAACCCTGAATCCTTCAATATTGCGTAAAAAACAAAACAATGAGAAAGATATGATTTCTTAAAAAATTGTTTGACATAGTAAGAGAAATCATTATTGTTGGGACGAGTTTTTGGCATTTTTCGGAAAAATTATTCATGACTAAAAGGTTAGCTTCTAAATATAAAATCAACCGCCGTTTGGGCGTCAACCTCTGGGGCCGCCCTAAGAGCCCTATCAATCGTCGTGATTATGGACCTGGTCAGCATGGCCAACGCCGCAAGAAGCCATCTGATTATGGTTTGCAGCTGGCCGCTAAGCAGAAGTTGAAAGGTTATTACGGTAACATTTCTGAGCGTCAGTTCCGTCGCTTGTATCAAGAGGCCGTGCGTCGTAAGGGTGACACCAGCGAGAACCTCATTGCTTTGTTGGAGCGCCGTTTAGATGCTATTGTTTACCGTATGAAATTGGTTCCAACCGTTTTCGCAGCCCGTCAGTTTGTCAACCATGGTCATATCATGGTGAATGGTCAACGTGTGAACATCCCATCATATCAGGTTAAAGAAGGTGATGAGATTGAAGTTAGAGCTAAATCCAAAGATTTGATGCTGATCCTTGAGGCTGTGCAGTCCCATGAACGGGATGTGCCTGAGTACATCGAGGTGGATCATAAGGCGTTGAAGGGCAAATTCGTTCGCACGCCTGCGTTCAGCGATGTCCCGTATCCTGTCACCATGGAACCAAACCTGGTTATCGAATACTACTCACGCTAATTTCTGTTAGTACGACGACTTAAATCCTATTTTAAAATGCGATCTTTAAATAAAGGGTCGCATTTTTCTTTTGTCATCCCGCACACCTCATTATCTTTCCCGGGCACCCCCTTTTTGTCTTCCCGCATCCTTTTTGTCTTCCCGGGCGCTAGACCCGGGACCCAGGATTTATGGGCCCCCGCTTTCGCGAGGGTGACAGGGAAAAGAGCGAGGGTGACAAGAAAAAGAGCGAGGGTGGCAGGCCCTCCTTTGTCTTTCCCGCAATCCTCCTTTTGGTCATCCCGCATCCTTTTTGTCTTCCCGGACGCAGATCCGGGATCCATAAATCTTCTTCCCAAATAAGCTCTTGCAGCTAAAGAACGACCCCTGGGCCCCCGCTTTCGCGAGGGTGACAAGTAAAGGGGCAAGGAGGACAAAAAAAAGAGCACGAGGAGGACAGGAAAGAAGCACGCACTACTGTCCGGGGAAAGTTGAGGAGGCAGGTCATGAGAATACCAAAGAGAGTTGTTTGGTTAGCTTGGGAACAGTTTTGGGAGGTTTTAAGGTGGGCTGAGAAATGAA
>MKSY01000011.1 GCA_001897475.1 Alphaproteobacteria bacterium 43-37 | reverse complement strand
TGAACTGGGCTGCCGTTCGTAATGCCAACCTCATCGATCCCGCAAAGTTTGGGGAGAGAGTGGCAAAGGGCATTGAACAGGGCCTTGATGAGATCAAGCGGTTGGCCAAGATATTCAGTAGCACTAGTCAAGCCGACAAAGCATTGCCTGAGTTCAAGGTTGATCCAAAAAGCCGCTTAAGTGTGCGCAGCCAAGAAGCTTTACACAAAACTCTGCTTGCCTTAGCTGGTAACAAAACCTTCATGGAACTGCTTGAAACAGTTGAACCAGGAGAGCAAGCTCAAGTCGTCGAAAGCCTTTTGAAGGCAGCAGTTGTGTTATCACAAAAATATGGGTTAAGCGCTAAAGAGGTGGAAGGAAGCATCCACTGGGCTGTGGGAGAAATTGCAAAAGGCTATCATTTAGCAGAGCTTGCCATCAAAGACCCAGCCGCGGCCAAGGAGCAAGGGGTAGATACGCTGGCATTTGCGCCAATAGCCGTGGCGGCTGCAGCGGCAGCACCTGAAGTGGTGGTGGCGGTGTTGATAACAATAACAACGGCAGTGGCTACAAGCCTGGTGATGCAAGAGCAACAACGCCAAAACCAGGCCAGGGCCCAGCATGGGATGGATGCTGCGCCTGAAAGTGCTGGGTGGACAGATGACGGCGTCAATACCGAGGATGGGAAGGTGTCTGTGTTGTGGACTCCCGCTCAAACAATGCAACGCCTGCTGGAAAGCTTTGATCCCTCTATTAATGTAGACACCGGAACGCTTGAAGGCATGGGCATAGCTGAAGGTGTCGACACATCCATATTGACAAAGAATATTATGGATGAAAGGCTCAAAGGGTATGTAACGTTAGAGTTAGCGGAGAAGATTTATGGCCGAGCCCAAAGCACGAAGACAACTGGCCATGATACAGGTTCTTTGAACATAGCCTCAGAGGCGATGAAGAGTGGGAATTATAAGGAGGTGTATTTGAACAGAGCCTATCGGACAGCGACTGGAGAATTGACGATCCCCCGAAGGTTGCCAGATGTGATTGGCATCCGCCATGATGGCACAGTCGATGTGTGGGAGGTGAGGTCACGAACGGATAATACAAAAGATCTATTCAAAAGAAATGATATTGCTATGTCCCAATTACCCAAAGGGATTCAAGGAACTATTCGAATAATGAACCCAGAGCAAGCCAATGCGTTCCGCTGGCCAAAGACTGGAGAGTAATGGTGGACAAAGAGAGTTTATGCAGTTGTTTAGCGTTGTATGATTTGGATGTGGGGCAGATTGATTATAAGGGTTTATTCTATGAACTTTTGGCATGGATCCATGAATTGGGGTACACACCTGTTCGGGCAAGTGTGGATGGCGAAGGGATTAACCATCATACAACCAAAACTTTTAAATATGTTAAAAAGCTCATGGAAGAGCGAGATTTTAAAGGGCTCACAGGGTTTTGGCTGGGAGTAACGCCACCGGATCATAAGGACGATTCGTTTGATTCATTTATTTCAGCTGGAATTTCCACTGACATTAGAGCGAATAATTTATCGCTTTACGTTAATAACGCTATTATGGATCCCGGTTGGGAATATGTTGAGGAGTTAGCCACTCGCTTTTTGCCCTTTTTGCCTTGTAGATACGGCATTGGTTATCAATGGAAACAGTCTTGGAGCCCTAGCTTTTATGCTGTAGGAATACTAGGTGGTTTGCAGCCTATTGGTACACCTGAGGCGGATTATGCCCGTGATATGATCTCCCGCTGGTTCCATAATTACGGCGATCCTAAATACTGGCGCACCGGGATGCTGCGAGATGTGTACCCACTGAACTTCCTCAGTCAAGCGCATTTGGCCAATCAAGTGGAAGGA
>MKSY01000010.1:51282-163117 GCA_001897475.1 Alphaproteobacteria bacterium 43-37 | reverse complement strand
AATTGTGCAAAACTTACTCCACATTCACCAATACCGACATCTCCAAACCCAAAACCATGAAAACCATGATGCAACTTGGCAAGTATGTTCTAACCCACCCAGGTAGCTTTGTGACCGTTAACAAGCCTTGCCCCGTTGACACACATCATGCCGTTATCTCCTTCACCAAACCCGCCATAGAAGTCAATGATATCCCTTTCGCCATACTGAACTTTACCCTCTGCGATAGCGGCAACAACAACACCAATCCCCAAGATGAAGACGAGCTGTAAGAGAAAAACCTGAAAGTTAAAAGTTATTAAAATTTGTCCACTTAAAGAGCCTAGGCAGGCGCAAAAATTAGTGGTGGCCGCACGCTTACTGGCTCTTGCAGACCAACAGGGCGGAATAGTTGTTTGCCAGACTCAACCATAATCACTCCAGCCATATTGCCAAGCCAGCGCCTGCCAAAATTTTCCATTGTTTGAAACATCTTGAGCCCAGCACGCGTATTGACAGGGGGCAAATACAATGCATGACGTGTTTGAAGAGGGGTAAAATGGTTTTTAACCAGAACGTTCGATAGTTGCCTGTGAGAGTATGGTTGCCCATATCCAAAGGGCGTCTTATCCATACGAGACCACATGCCTCGTCGATTGGGGACGCATGTAAGCAATCTGCCACCCTGTGCTAGCACCCGCCAACACTCTTTCAGCATAACATCCAAATGATCTGAAAACTCGACAGCATGGATCAAAATGATTTTGTCAAAAATCCGATCGGGAAAAGGAAGATTCTCCTCGTCAGCTAAAGTCACGACATTAGCCCCATCCAATGGCCACGTTGTCGCCCCTAGTGCCTTTGGCATCGCCAAACATAGATGCTCTACCTCTTGCCGATATGGCCTAACAAAGGGAAGAGCGTAACCTATCCCCAATAAATTTTCATTGGCTGCAGAGGGCCATAGGGCACGAATGGACGAGCGCAATGTTCTTCGGGTCATTTTCCCCAATGGAGAGCGATAAAACTCCATAACATCTTGGATGTCAGCCCACATAAATTTACCTTTTGCCGTCTCTAGCCTCTTGAGCTAAACTAGCTATACCATATCAATTACCTTAGGGCATGCAAATTTTTCAGCTTCATAAAGTAGGAGCGTTAGAAAATTGTATAAGGCGGGGTTTAGTCAATGATTAATCATACAAATGGATGGATCAGCCATCATGGGCAGCTTCAGTTTGAAAAGGTGGGCTTATCGCCCCTTGACGACACTCAGGTTCGTATCGATATTAAGGCTGCCGGGATCAATCGAGCCGATCTACTGCAACGAGATGGTCATTATCAAAACCCTTCCAATCCCATCGTAGGGCTTGAAGTTTCTGGTATTATTAGCCAGATCGGCGCTAGTGTGACCAACTTTCAACCAGGCGATCGGGTCATGGCTTTGCTTGATGGAGGAGGCTATGCATCCACTGTTAATGCCTATGCTTCTTTATGCATGCCTATCCCCGAGGGATTTACATTTGCTCAAGCAGCCGCCATCCCCGAAGCTGTTTTCACATGGTGGAACTGCTTGTATGACTCACATGTTTTATCCCGAGGCAATACGCTTCTCATTCATGGAGGGTCCAGTGGTATTGGGATAATCGGGATACAGCTTGCTCGATATTTTGGAGCAGATGTTTTTGTAACCGTTAGTAATCAAGAAAAAGCTGAGCTTTGCCAAAGCCTAGGATCCTTAGAGCCCGTTATTTATACCCAGGAAGATTTTATGGAACGCATCCTTGCCGCAACACAAAACCAAGGAGTGGACTACATTGTAGATTGCGTAGGCGGGGAATACCTACAACGAAATATCCAATGCCTTCGATCAAATGGAACACTTATTATGATTGCAGCTCAAAGAGGCACGACCAGCACCATTCCTCTGCTCCCATTGATAATTAAAAATGCATCAATAACCGGATCCACTCTTCGCGATAAGTCAATCGCACATAAGGCCAAACTTGCCAAAAAGATATCCACAGCACTTACAAACGCCTTCCTTGAGGATGCTATTAAGCCTGTTATTTTCAAAGAATTTACCCTCCAAGAAGCGGCAGAAGCCTTAAACCTTATGCAGTCGAGACAACATTACGGTAAAATTGTTTTGAATCTTGAATGAATTTGTGGCTTTATAATGGATTTCAACAGCGATCAATAATGATGGAGGATCAATGACCGCCCCACTCATGCCAAAGGCTACGGCCCTATGGCTAATTGAAAATACGTCTCTAACTTTTGAGCAAATAGCCAATTTTTGCCAACTGCACTCGTTAGAAGTTCAAGCCATTGCTGATGGGGAAGCATCGGTTAGTAGCTTTGGTTTTGACCCCATAGCTCACGGGCAAGTCACGCAAGAAGATATTGAAAAATGCAGTGCGGACCCAACTTTGCGACTCACATTAATTGTGCACGCAGATGTTCAGGCCAAAAAGAAAGGGGCAAAATATACCCCAATGGCCAGACGACAAGATCGTCCGGACGCTATTGCATGGCTTATCAAGAACTGCCCTGAGTTAAGCATTGCCCAAATCGCCGCATTGGTTGGAACGACAAAAAACACCATCCAATCCGTCCAGGAAAAAACCCATTGGAATGCTGTGAACATCAAACCTAGAAACCCTGTGACTCTAGGTATATGCACACAAAAGGACTTGGATTCCGCTTTAGAAAAGGCTCAAAAGGCTAGGCCTGGTCTTATACCAGACCAATCAAAATCAGAATGAGTAAATGCTTTTAAGCTAAAAGGCACGCGGTTGCATGACTTGCAGAACACATAAGCTTTTTGGTATAAATGACTAACCACTTTTAAATATGAGGTACATATATGGCACGCATTACTGTAGAAGATTCAGCTCTTATTATTCCCAACCGCTTTGAGTTGGTCATGGTAGCTGCTCAACGCGTCAGGCAAATTTTGGCTGGATCAGAATTGCGTGTTGAAAAAGATGGCGACAAGCACACTGTCGTCGCCTTAAGAGAAATCGCCGAACATAAAGTAGATGTTCCAGAAGCTTTCGAACAAATTGCTAAAGGTAAACAACTTTTTATCGAATCCGATGATCTTGATGAAGACATTGTAGACATGATGGATATGGAAGCTAGCTCGCATTGGATTGGCTTAGAGCAGAAAGATACCCACCTTTCAGAGGACGATTCTTTTGCTGACGCCCTCGAGGATGAGCTCAATGCTTTGGAGAACAACGACGAGCCCGAACCTTCAGATTCAGACGAAGAATAACCAGTACAGCGGGTTAGATATGATCTTGCTGGAAAGCCTCATTGAAAAAGTGAGATCATACAACCCTGGTGCTGACTTGAGCATCATCGAGAAAGCTTATAAATTTTCAGAAAAAGCACATATTAATCAAACTCGCGATTCAGGTGACCCTTATTTCTCGCATCCTGTAGGCGTAGCTTACATCTTAGCGCAATTTAACCTTGACCTAGACTCCATTGCCACCGCTCTTCTTCATGACACAATTGAAGATACATTGGTTACTTTAGAAGCTATAGAAGAAGAATTTGGCCCCAAAATCGCCAAGCTTGTCGATGGCATCACTAAGCTCTCGCGCATAGGTTTTCAATCAGCTGAATCAAAGCAGGCCGAGAATTTTCGCAAGCTGGTTGTTGCCATGTCGGAAGACATTCGTGTGCTGGTAGTTAAGCTTGCTGACCGATTGCACAACATGCAGACACTAGGCTTTATCCAGTCGATCGAAAAAAGAAAAAGAATAGCTCGCGAAACCCTTGAAATCTACGCTCCATTAGCGGACCGTATAGGTATGCAAGCTTTAAAGGATGAGCTAGAAGATAGATCCTTTGCAGAAATCAACTCAGAAGCACACTCATCAATTTTAACGCGCCTAAAGTTCTTAAGAAACCAAGAGGGACGTCTTGTTGAATCCGTCATTGATGAGCTTACGCACCTTTTTGCAAAGCACGGACTGAAAGTGGATATTTCAGGCCGCGAAAAATCTCCTTATTCCATTTGGCAAAAGATGCAGCGTAAAAACATTGGTTTTGAGCAACTTTCAGATATCATGGCTTTTCGAATTGTGGTTGAAGATCTTGCTGCCTGCTATCACTGCCTTGGGCTTATTCATAGTGCGTACCCAGTTATTCCAGGAAGGTTCAAAGATTACATCAGCACTCCCAAACCCAACAACTATCGGTCACTTCACACGTGTATTTTAGGCCCTTCGAAACAACGTATCGAGATTCAAATCCGCACGAATGATATGCACGAAATTGCCGAATATGGCGTTGCCGCTCATTGGCAATATAAACAAGATCACTCTACTGAAGGCAAAGAATTCAAATGGCTCAGAGGGCTTTTAGATATCCTTGAGAACACTTCTGGTGCTGAAGAGTTCTTAGAACACACTCGCTTGGAAATGTTCCACGACCAAGTCTTCTGCTTCACCCCCAAAGGGGACCTTATTGCACTACCACGAGGATCCACATGTGTTGATTTTGCTTACGCTGTTCACTCTGAAGTGGGAGATCGGTGCATTGGAGCTAAAATCAACGGGAGGATGATGCCTCTTCGCAGCATTTTAAGCAATGGTGACCAAGTCGAAGTCATCACTTCCAAAACACAAAATCCGTCACCATCATGGGATCGTTTTGTGGTTACTGGCAAAGCCCGAGCTTGCATCCGCCGATTTGTCAGGAGTCAACAGCGTAGTCAGTATTTGCTACTTGGAAAAACAATGCTGCAAAAGGCCTTTAAGCAACATGGTAAGGATCTATCAGATAAGCTCCTTGACCCTGCGGTTAAAGCGCTAAAATTTCCAACCTCAGAAGATCTTTACATTGCACTAGGAGAAGGTCAGATCACTGGCCGAGACGTATTTACAAGCGTCTTCCCTGATGAAAAACCAAATCCAGATGATTTTACAATCCCTACAGTCGTGCCAAGTAGAGAAAAAAACCAAGATAATTCTGTCCCTATTCATGGGCTCATTCCAGGCATGGCGATTCATTATGCCGGCTGTTGCCATCCCTTGCCAGGAGATCGTATTGTCGGCATTGTGACAACAGGAAAAGGCGTAACAATCCATACCTTTGATTGCGACAATTTAGCAAATTATCACGACAAGCCAGAACGATGGATTGATGTTTCCTGGAACTCTGATCAAGTTGGACAAGAGCATCATATTGGCCGCATGACTATGGTCACCCTTAATTCACCTGGGGGTCTTGCCAATATCTCCACAATTATTGTAAAGAATGCAGCTAACATTGTGAATTTAAAGATTATTCACCGAACAAGTGAATTTTGCGACATGACAATCGACATTGAGGTTAAAAATGGTCACCACTTGGACACAGTTATTGCGGCACTTAGAGCTTCGCCTTTTATCATTTCGATTGATCGCATGCGCAATTAGAACCTTACTTATCTGCTTTCTCGTTTTATCTTCAAATGTTTACTCTAAGGCATCTCTTGATGCCTCTTGCACGCAATTTGTCGAGGATATGAGACAAGTTCAACAAATTGTTGCTCCACATTGCAGTGGTAATTCAATGGACGAACTGAATGACTGTTTTCAAAAACACCTATTACGTGTTGGAGAACGTTTTGAACAAACAAACGAGGGCACCTCATCGCAAGAGTTTGCCGAGCTGGTTAAAAGTTTTATTTACCTGATTAATCCGGTTCCACCAAAACAAAGTGTTTATGATGTCACGGGAGTTTTAGGCAGCCTATTTTCTAACATGCAAACAAGGTTTACATTAGTTTTAAAGTTGCTTGATGAAGAGCATTATTTCACAAAAAGGATTGTCTTTTTAGGAAGCAATCGCAATTTGGATCCAAAGTGGGAATCAGAGGCCATGCTTGCCACCATCAAGGTAGGAGGGCTCATGAGAAAATGCCCCTCGAATGATATTCCTTTCCCCACAACCGAAACAGAAGCCATCCATTATATTCTTAGCTGTTCTGACCCTCTTCCAAACATGCCTTTGCACAAAGTGCTGGATACAACCGCTCCAGCAGGCAAAAAACGCGCAACAACAGAAGATACTCTCATTACCCTTGTTAATGATAAAGAGGTTTTTCATCCAGCCTACACATACTTGTTTGTTTCAAGTCAGCCCTTTGCTTTACTCCAAGAAGCAATCATCCGAGGAGTCCTTGGGCCTGATGTTCAGTTTGATATATGCGCCGACAATGAATACATAGTACATCATGGATTTGATTCTATTTTTGCCCAAAAAAACCTCAAAGACAATTTGGCTAGGCTGCTTTACCAAGTTAAGAAAAATCTTGACGAGGGACGTTCAAAATCTTGCCCTCTTTTAAGACCACTTGATATTCCACACACCGAAGAAGGGAGAAGTCTCGATGAGCTCTAGTTTTGGTCAGTTCCCCTTAAGTCGACTCCGACGGTTGCGTAGCACCCCATGGATGAGGCGCCTCAATCAAGAAACTTGTCTTTTGGTCGATGATTTGATTCAACCCATTTTTATTTGCGAAGGCAATGATACTGTCCCGATCCCTTCTATGCCTGGAATTGAACGACAACCATTGAATTTACTCTCAAATTATATCTTTCAACTTTACGATGAAAATATCCCAGCTATTGCCTTGTTTCCATGTATCCCCACTGACAAGAAGGATCTGGAAGGCAGCTTAGCCTATGATTCAAACAACTTAATCTGCCAAGCCGTTCGATTGATCAAATCTCAATTCCCAGATATAGGAATCATTGCTGATGTAGCGCTTGATCCTTATACATCTCATGGTCACGATGGCCTTTTCATTAATGGGGATGTGGATAACGACCAAACGTTGGAGGCGCTATCCAAACAAGCTCTTGCCTTAGCTCAAGCCGGTGTGGATGTTGTTGCCCCATCTGATATGATGGATGGACGAATTGGCTTTATCCGCGTGGCTTTGGATCATGCCGGGTATTCCCACGTGGCCATTTTAGCTTATAGCGCCAAGTATGCCTCTTCATTTTATGGCCCTTTTCGAGACGCCTTAGGTACAAAGGGTAATTTAAGTGGTAAAGATAAAAAATCCTATCAAATGAATCCTGCCAACGCTCGCGAAGCCATCCGAGAAGCCGGGCAAGATTTAGCCCAAGGCGCTGATATGATTATGGTCAAGCCAGGATTACCCTATCTGGATATTATCCGAAATTTGCACCAAGAATTTTCAGCACCAATCTTCGCCTACCAAGTCAGCGGGGAATACGCCATGATTCAGGCTGCACATGCTAACGGGTGGATTGATGGCCAAGCTGTTATGCTGGAAAGCTTGCTTGCCTTAAAGCGTGCGGGAACTGCCAGCATTCTCACTTATGCTGCCCTTGATGTAGCGCGAGAATTGAATCGCAAGAACTATTCAACGCAACGGCGTTAAAGCTATGCTCTGCTCACAGCAGATTACATTAAATCTTAACCTTTCCGCCCTAATCTTAAGCCAGCCGGGAGGTTATGTATGTCAGGCTTTTTAGGCAGCCCACTGCAGAAAATCAACATTGAGTTTTTACGCTCATTTTACGCTTGCGCTCATTTCAACAGTCGCAAGCGCGCTGCCAATTATTTGGGGATCACAGATAGCTCAGTCAGTCATCACGTTGCCATGGTTGAGGAAAAGCTGGAGGTGTTGCTCTTCAGCCGGCTCAACTCAGGCTACCAGCTCACCCCAGAAGGCGAAGTGCTCTTTAAATCCCTGGCCAAGGTTTTTCATGATTTGGATTCTACCCATACCAAAATGCTTTCTTTAAATAGCGAGCGAAGGCTTAAGCGGATTAATATATACACCACGATTCCTCTGGGTGTTCATTATTTGCCACAGGTGATCGTGGAGTTTCAAGCGGTTTACCCTGATACGGAAGTTAACCTGGTATCTTTCTCTGAAATGCCTGAGATTCGAACAGACCATATTGATGTTCTGATTTCCCAATTTAAGCCAGATTATCCCAACTTTCAGTCCATTGAGGTAGGGCAAATGACCATATTTCTCTATGCGAGCCCAGGCTATTTGGAAAAAAAGGGAGCCCGAAAACAATTAAAGATTTAAAGAATCATAGGTTTATAGATGTTAGGCAGGCGGGCAAAGCCCTCTATGGGGCCGATTGGTATGTGAAAGAGTTGGAAAAGCATAACGTTGAAGCTAGGTTTAGCGCGATTGCCACAAACTCTTTGACGTCCATTCAAATCGCTCAAGCTGGAGGAGGAATTTGCACATACTCTAAGGAAATGGTCAATGATATTAACTTAAAAGTCGTGCCAATTTTAAGTGATTACTTAAGTACAAAAATCCCAATCTATATTACTATCCAAAAGTTTATGGACGAAAGCACAATTATAAACTCATTTGTAAGTCTACTGATTAAGACGTTTAAGCATTTAGAATAAATTTGCAAAAACTTGCGTGCTAATGAGGCTGGGAGCTAACAAGGATCATTGTACATTCTCTTAAACTATACAGTTTAGGTCTATATGCCTTAAACTTAAGACAAACGCTTAGCGAGGTCAATTGTGGTATTATTATGGATACTATGGGGTTTAGGCGATCTCAATCCTTTAAGTGTTTATCTGAATTTCATAAGGATTTCTTTGAATATCTATTATTTTGGCCATAGGCCCTGCCCAAAAGATGTGGGCCTAAGATCACCCACATAATCACTATGTTCAGAATATTTCGACCGGGGGTTGGGCTCCATTAACACTCACTGGCATGTACCGTTTGATGGGTGGTACAAGGATCTTGATGAAGACCAAAACCTGTTAAAGGGCCATAATCATCAAACTATATACCACAGAAGACCTGAGATTGGACTTGGCCTCGGGTTTATTCTTTGTCTTGTTGAACCCTAAAGTGGCCTAAACTTGAGTTCCACCAACGGTCATGGATGAGATCAGAACACTGGGCTGCCCAACACCCACGGGAACCATTTGCCCATCTTTGCCACAAGAGCCCACACCTGGATCGAGGGTAAAATCATGACCCACCATCTTGATTTTCTTTAAGGCTTCTGGGCCATTTCCGATCAATGTAACACCTTTAATTGGATACGAAATGACACCATTTTCAATCATATAGGCTTCTGTAGTAGAAAAGACAAAATTCCCTGAAGCAATGTCCACCTCTCCACTGCCAAATTGTAAGGCCAAGACACCCTTTTGGATGGAAGCAATCATATCTTCCCTCACTTCCTGGCGAGGGCGCATGAAGGTATTGGTCATACGTACCATTGGGATACTGGCATAACTTTCACGGCGGCAATTGCCAGTAGAAGCCGTTTTCATCATTCGAGCGTTCATGCGATCTTGCATAAACCCAACCAAGCGCCCATTCTCAATAAGCACTGTTTCTTGGGTTTTTGTGCCTTCATCATCTATGTTCAAGGATCCGCGAGCCTCGTTAATAACACCGCTATCCACCACAGTCACACCCTCAGCCGCCACCATTTCTCCCATCAAACTATGGAAGCTGGAGGTTTTGCGGCGGTTTGAATCCCCCTCAAGACCATGTCCTACTGCCTCGTGCAGCAATATTCCCGTCCACCCATTCCCCAAAACCACGGGAAAATCACCGGCTGGCGCTGGCCTGGCTTCAAGATCAAAATTTGCCATCCTCATTGCTTCATCAACAAAATGCTTGATACTCTCAAACGTACCATAAGTATCTACCGTAAAACGACCACCGCCACCGCTCATACCCATCCCGCTTTTGCCTTTGTCCATCATTACAACCACCACGCGAAAACCAGCCATTGGCCTATGGTCACTTTGAGCTTGAGATCCTAAACGGTGGATTTCAATATGTTGAAATGATTTTGAAAACACAGCCTGAACTTGTTGAACGCGCGCGTCTTTGCCACGCACATATTGATCAACCTGAGATAAAAGAGCGACATACTTCTCTAACCCAAGTGGAATATCTTTAAAGGTATATAACCCATGCCTATCCGGCGTGGCTGAAATAGGTGAGGATTGACCAACAGCCGTTATGGTGTCCTTTGAAGAATAGCGCATAGCTTCAATAGCTTTTTCAAAAGATTTTTCATCCAAAAGTGGGGCATGAGCATACGTAACAAAGGGGTCATAAACAGCCCGCAAACCAAATCCTTGGGCTTGGTTAAAATTGGCACTCTTGATGAGGCCATTGTCCAAGACAACCATTTCGTTTTCCATGGATTCTAAGTATAATTCACCATCAATAGCTGCTTTAAGCGCATGGTTTAGCCCCGCCTCGATTTGATCTGACGTTAATACACAAGCCTTGTGATTAATCATATATTCCCCTTTTTCTGCGCTTGGAAGCGCATCCCTTATTATTTATAGGCCAAAGGTGCGCCAGTTAGAAAGCCCTATTTTTCTTGATTTGCCGGAACTTAACGGTCCTCATACCGATTTATGGTATATTATTAACCATAATCGGAAATAAAAAAAATTATACCATGGCAAAACCATCATTGGTCTCTTTAGGGATCTTTAGCCTCATCATCGTTATCTTCAGCCATATAAAATGGGCATAAAAACAAATTTTTGACTCATTAACATTCTATGATATATTCCTTGTAGTCACTATGCCAAACTTATGATAAGGATCCCTTGAATAGGCTCATTAAGGGAAGGGTGAATGTTACATCGTCTTGTAAAGATTATGCTGGCTGCGCTTGTTCATGTTTGCTTGAGCAGTGGTTCTTTTGCTGCCTTTCCAACCCCTTGGCAAATGGGGTTTCAAGAGTCAGCATCACCAATTATGGACCGAATCCTCTCTTTGCATAACAACCTTTTTATTGTGATCTGCATAATCGCAGTGGTTGTGAGTATGTTGATTATTTATGTTATGTTTCGCTTCAGCGCCAAACGACAAAAAGAAGCCTCCAAAACCACCCATCACACATTACTTGAAATCATATGGACAGCCATTCCCGCTATCATTGTTGTTTTCATTGCCATCCCTTCCGTAAAACTCATTTATTATACAGATACCGAACCTAAAGAAGCCCTCACCATTAAAGTTGTTGGCCACCAATGGTACTGGACCTATGAATACCCAGACCAAGAAATCAAATTTGACAGCTACATGATTGAGGATAAAGATCTTAAGCCTGGTCAAATTCGTCTACTTGAGGTGGATAATCGCATCATTGTGCCCGTAGGGAAGCCTATTTGTTTGCAGCTCACCTCGGCAGACGTTTTACATAGCTGGGCGGTACCGGCGCTGGGCATTAAAAAGGACACAGTCCCTGGCAGGCTCAATCAAACTTGGGTTCAGGTTAATAAGCCAGGAGTATATTTTGGTCAGTGCTCCGAACTATGCGGGATGAAGCATGGTTTTATGCCTATTGTCATTGAAGCTGTCTCCCAAGAACAATTTGATGCCTGGATTCAAGAAGCCAAGCAAAAATTTGCTTTCCTATCGCCTCAGAATCTTTTGGCGATGAAGCATCTTGTTTTATTCTCTCAAGCCCTACAAGTTTAGGTAAAATGAACATGTCTCAATCAAAAACATTATCACCACAGGACCATCCTCACGATACGCCTACCGGTTGGCGTCGCTGGCTTTTCTCAACAAACCATAAGGACATCGGCACCCTTTATATAATTTTTGCCATTGTGGCTGGGCTTATTGGAAGCGGTTTATCAATGGTTATGCGCCTTGAGCTCGCCGAACCAGGCATGCAGTTTCTTTCAGACAAATACCATCTGTATAACGTGATGATTACGGCCCATGGGCTTCTTATGATCTTTTTCATGGTTATGCCTGGCCTTATTGGCGGATTTGGAAACTGGTTCGTACCCCTTATGATTGGTGCGCCAGATATGGCTTTCCCAAGGCTTAACAACATTAGTTTTTGGCTCATGATACCATCGTTTGTCATGCTTATTCTTTCTGGCGTTGTCGGCGAAGGAGCTGGAACCGGATGGACATTTTATCCGCCTTTAAGCGCAGGTATTGGCCACTCTGGCTTGTCTGTTGATTTCATGCTTTTGAGCCTCCACATTGCCGGCGCTTCTTCAATTTTAGGTGCCATCAACTTTATCACCACCATTTTTAACATGCGAGCACCCGGCATGACGTTACATAAGATGCCTTTGTTTGTATGGGGAATGCTGGTAACTGCCTTTTTACTGCTACTTTCTGTTCCTGTTCTTGCTGGTGGTATCACTATGCTTCTCACGGATCGAAACTTTGGAACAACGTTTTTTGACCCAGCTGGCGGCGGTGATCCTATTCTTTTCCAACACCTCTTTTGGTTCTTTGGTCACCCTGAAGTTTACATTATGATTTTGCCTGCATTCGGCATCATTAGCCATGTAATATCTACTTTTTCCCGCAAGCCAATTTTTGGCTATTTGGGAATGGTTTACGCCATGGTTACCATTGGTGTCGTTGGGTTCGCAGTTTGGGCTCACCATATGTTCACCGTTGGATTCGATGCGAATATCCGGGTTTATTTTACCCTGGCAACCTTGATCATCGCAGTTCCTACAGGTGTCAAAGTTTTCAGCTGGATTGCCACCATGTGGGGTGGGCGCATAACGTTTGAAACCCCCATGTTGTTTGCCCTTGGGTTTATCATTTTATTCACAGTCGGAGGACTCACAGGGGTTGTCCTTGCCAATGGTGGCGTTGACGTTGTTTTGCATGACACATACTACGTCGTTGCCCACTTCCATTATGTGCTATCTATGGGTGCTCTTTTTGGAATTTTTGCTGGATTTTATTACTGGATCGGCAAAATGTCAGGCTATACCTACTGCGAAACTCTTGGGAAAATCCATTTCTGGCTCACATTCATTGGTGTAAACCTTTTGTTCTTCCCTATGCATTTTCTTGGGCTAGCGGGTATGCCAAGGCGCATTCCAGATTACCCAGACGCTTACGCGGGTTGGAACATGGTTGCTAGCTGGGGCGCTTACCTTTCAGGTTTTAGTGCGCTTTTCTTCCTTTATGTGGTTCTGAAAATTTTCATGGATAAAAAACAAGCAGACGCAAACCCTTGGGGCGAAGGCGCCAATACATTGGAATGGACAGTATCTTCCCCGCCACCCTTCCACACATTTGAAGAGCTACCCGAGGTTAAGTAGCCGAAAATGGAGCATGCCCCAACCTTGGATGTTCATTCCCACTTTGAAGCTACCGCACGTGATTATGTCGAGCTTCTGAAGCCCAGGGTCATGTCTCTTGTGGTTTTCACAAGTTGGGTTGGCATGTTTCTGGCGCCAGGTTACATTCATCCACTGATTGGGACGGTTGCCATCTTGTGTATTGCCTTAGGAGCCGGAGCAGCAGGTGCCATTAACATGTGGTACGATGCTGACATTGACGCCCTTATGAAACGTACGCAAAACCGCCCCATTCCATCTGGCAGAATTGAAGCCAACACAGCTCTTACCTTCGGTGTCAGTTTATCTTTAATGAGCGTATTGACTATGGCAGTCATAGTTGGCTTATTAACGGCTTGCTTGCTTGCCTTAAGCATTCTTTTTTATGTTCTTATTTACACTGCCTATTTAAAAAGGCGGACACCCCAAAACATTGTGATCGGAGGAGTCGCAGGAGCCATACCTCCCATGATTGGCTGGGCTGCCGTAACCAACGATGTATCGGTTTTCCCCTTGATCCTATTCATGATTATTTTCATGTGGACACCCTCACATTTTTGGGCTTTGGCCTTGTTCCGTCGAGAGGACTATTCAAATGCTCGAATTCCGATGCTCCCAATTACACATGGCATTCGTTCAACACAGATCCACATTTTGATTTATTCGTTAATGCTTGTCCCTATAACATTGTTACCATTTATCCTGGGGTATTTAGGAAATTTTTATGCATTCTCATCTTCATTAATGAGCCTTGTTTATGTTATTTTGAGCATCAAGACATTAAGCAAAGATTATCTTAAGCCCGCACAAAAGCTTTTTGCTTATTCAATATTTTATTTATTCTGCATTTTTTTATCTATGATTTTGGATAAGCTACTGTAAGGAAAACATATGAAGAATCACTCCCGTTTAACCAACGCTCTAAAATCTCGCAATCGTGGCCTGTTTGTCCTTTTGCTCGCCGCTGTTGGCATTTTTTACGCGGTTTCATATGTCAAAACAGGCATTAGCCTAAAGCAAGGGGCACCCTTAGGACGATCCCTACACCAATCATGAACGAGCGCGAGCAGCATACTGTTATTTTACTTGTTGCTATTGTAGCAACCATGACAGTTCTTGCCTTTGCGGCTGTTCCATTGTACCGCGTCTTTTGTCAAGCAACAGGATTTGGTGGTACGCCTAAAATCGCCGTTGAAGCCCCAGGTGCCAGCCTCGCAAGGCAGGTTAAGGTGCGCTTTAACACCGATATTTCACCTGACTTGCCCTGGCGATTTAAAGCTCTCCAACGCGAGATGGTCGTTAAAGTCGGAGAGTCGTCATTAGCGTTCTTCGAAGTTGAAAATCTCTCCACGAAAGATATTTCTGGATGGGCCACATATAATGTCACCCCCAATAAAGCGGGCCCACATTTTGCCAAGATGCTTTGCTTCTGTTTTAGCGAGCAAGTCATCCCCGCAGGCAAAAAATTAAACTTACCAGTTAGTTTTTTTATTGACCCAAAATTTATCGATGATACATCCTTAAAAAGTGTCGATACAATAACGCTCTCATACACTTTTTTTGAGTTTAAAGGACAAGCCAAATGACTGTTACCACCAAAGATGAGGCTAGTTGCTTTGCTATGTGAAAAAGTTTCACTTTCAAAATCACAAGCTGAATTGGCAAAGAATGTTCGATGCTTGGACAAAGTGTTGCTTTCAGGATATTATGTGATTCGTGTCAAACTTGACTTCAAGCGTTGGTAGATAACTAACTCAAAATAGACTGTTGCAAAGGAACATGTTGATGGCAAAAAACCAAGCTCATGAAATAAAAAAACATCCCTATCACCTTGTGAAGCCAAGCCCATGGCCTTTTGTTAGCTCCTTAGCGGTTTTGGTGGTGGGTATCGGTGCCGTGCTATTTATGCACGAACATGGGCCTTGGATTCTTGTTGCCGGCACTGCCCTTTTATTGGCTGCTATGATTGGTTGGTGGGTCGATGTTTTTAAAGAAGGAGATATCGATCACGAACACACACTTGAAGTACAACGTGGTTTGAAGATTGGCATGGCTTTGTTTATCATTTCTGAAGTAATGTTTTTTGTGGCATTTTTCTGGTCCTACTTTCATTCCAGTTTTAATCCAACTGAAGTGACAGGTGGCGTTTGGCCACCTAAAGGGCTAGCTCTTATTGATCCATTCAGTCTACCTTATCTTAATACACTTATCCTCTTGCTTTCAGGGACAACTGTCACTTGGGCTCATCACGCCTTAATTGAAGGAGACCGCAAAGGCCTTGTTCGTGGCTTAGGCATTACCATTTTGTTAGGATTGATTTTTACAACCATACAAATTTTTGAGTATGCCCATGCAACATTTGCTTTTAAAGGCGGTATTTACCCTTCAAACTTTTATATGGCAACTGGGTTTCATGGATTTCATGTGCTCATCGGAACCATCTTCTTGATTGTCTGTTGGGTGAGAGTCCTTAGAAACAAAATGACAACGTCTCATCATATCAGCTTTGAAGCAGCAGCCTGGTACTGGCATTTTGTTGACGTAGTCTGGTTGTTTTTATTCGTCTCTATTTATTGGTGGAGCTACAAATAAAACCGCCCTCATTTTTATTTCGTTTTTGGGGAGCTGTGTTTTTTAGCTTAGCGTGCGTTAGCATAACTTTGAGTCTTTCCATCTGGCAATTTAATCGTGCAACATGGAAAAACCAGATTCTGCAATCCATTGAACGCAATAAACATTTGCCATCACTAACGCTTGAAAGCCACTGCCTATCTCCACTCTTTATTCAAGAGAACCCTCACCGTTGCTTTATTAGCCAAGGAAATTTTGATCTAAACTCCCTTATTTACGTTGGCCCGAAAACATATAACGGCAAACCAGGTTATCACCTTTATGCTTTATTCTACCCTCAAGAAGCATCCTCTGCACCCATTTGGATCTTATGTGGCTGGTTAGAAAACCGCCATAGCCCAAGCCAAATTTTAAACAATAATGAACAGACTCTTACAATTTCACTGGAATTGCCTATTGCTAAGGGATTGTTTACACCAGATAACATCCCCGCAAAAAACCAATGGTATTGGCCAGACATTAAGGCCATGTCAGCACACCAAGGCGGCAGGAATGAGTGCTTTGGAAAGCTGCTCTCCTCCTTTACACCTTTATCTCCTCATCTCGTCACCATTGGCATAGCTAATTTGCCACCCAATCGACACCTAGAATACGCCCTTACATGGTTAGCATTATCGATTATACTGACCTTCTTAGGAACATATTTTTGCACTAAACAATGGAAAGCCATATATGCCCAACCTACTCGCCCTCTCTAATGGACTAAAGATTGTTGTCGATCCTATTAAAACGGTTGAGACCGCTAGTATAGGTGTCTGGGTTAAAATTGGCACACGAAATGAACCAGCTCATGTCAATGGGATCAGTCATTTTTTAGAACACATGGCCTTTAAAGGAACAAGCACGCGCTCAGCTCAGCAAATTGTCGAAGAAATAGAAGCGGTAGGTGGCTATATTAATGCTTTTACATCTCGAGAGATGACCGCCTATCAAGCGCGAGTTTTGAAAGATAATTTCCCGCTTGCACTTGATATTTTATCAGATATTTTGCTCAACTCCATTTTTGACGAATCTGAATTTCAACGCGAACGAGAGGTCATCCATCAAGAAATTCTTGAATCTTATGACGCCCCAGACGATATCGTATTTGATTACTTTCAAGAGCTGTTATTCCCCAATCAACCACTCGGAAAACCTGTTTTGGGCACACCTGAAACACTTTCATCCATTACCACGGATGAGTTGCGAAAATATATGAGCACCAAATATGCTCCCCACAATATGGTTATCTCCATCGCAGGCAATGTTGATCCAGATACAGTGTTTCATAAAGTTCAGAACGCCTTCTCCTGTCTAAATGACTTTGATACTTGTTTACCAGACAAAGGCTGTTACAAGGGTGGCATCCGCTCATACGTCAAACCGATAGAACAAACCCAATGGTTGCTCGGTTTTCCTGGAGTATCTAGCTGCGACCCAGATTTTTACACAAGCGCTGTTCTCACCACACTTATAGGGGGAGGCATGTCGTCCAGACTGTTTCAAGAAATCCGTGAAAACCTTGGGCTGGCATACTCAACTTATGCTTATCATTCTTGCTACCAAGATACGGGTGTGTTCGCTTTATATGGTAGCACCAGCCCAGAAAAAACCTTGGAGCTTGCCCAAAAAACTCTCCATCTTCTAAAAGGTCTCTCAACAAGCATAACCTATCAGGAAGTTGAACGAAGCAAAACCCAACTTAAAGCTGGAATTTTGATGGGGCTTGAGAGCACAACAGGCAGAGCCGATCGCGCTGCCCAACAATTGCTTATACACGAAAAGCTTACAAACAGTTCCGATATTATTGCCAAAATTACGGCCATTACTTTGGATGATGTTAGAACATTTTCTGAAAAAATTCTGCATGGCCCTATGACCTGCGTTACCTTAGGCCCAATGCCTCTTCAAGATGAATTAGCTAAGATCCTTAAAATGTAAAGGGGCTAGAATAATAAATCTAACCCCCTTTAGCATTTAGCCAATAAACCTATACGGTTATTGTGCTGCTGGCGCTGCTGGTGCTGCAGCAGCTTTCTTATGATGACCACCTTTGCGATGCTTACGATGCATCTTATGCTTATGGTGTTTAGCTTGTTGCGCTTTTGGATGAGCGGCATCAGCGGCTGGTGGTGCAACTTGTGTTTGTGCTGAAACGTGATTTGAGCACAATGAAACCGAAAGACAGATTGCGACAATAAAATAGCTTAGTTTTTTCATCCCTGATATTCCCTATAGTTAAAAATTAAAACTTAGCCTGTGATAGCTTTAAAGATACGGTAACGAATTCAGGGCTAAAACGCAAGTCAGAGAGTTTTACGATGAGCCAGAAAAATCAATTATTTTTTTTCTAGCTTTTTTAACCTTATATTCTCTCTAATCATCAACGCAGATGGTGTCACAAAAAGAGTCAGCATAGATGCAAACGCTACGCCAAAAACAATAGATATAGCAATTTGCTGCCACCACATAGTGGCTGGGCTGCCAATGTGTACGCTCATTAAGATATAATCGATATCGACTCGAAACATGATCGGAAGCAACCCTAATATCGCTGTTAACTTTGTTAGGATCACTGGCCTTAGCCGCTGAATACCCGTCCTCAATATCGCTTCTTTTTTGTCTGAAAACTGCTTTGATAACTGATCAAATGTATCAATAAGAATAATATTGTTTGATACAATGATCCCAGCCAATGCAATAACCCCAATGCCACACATAACAATACTAAACGGCGCCCTCATAACAATCAGCCCAATGAAAACACCAATAGTTGACATAACAACAGAGCTCAAAACCAACATCATGCTGAAAAAGCTGTTAAACTGAGTAACCAGGATGACAGCCATCATAAAAATAGCAGCTCCAAATGCACCAGCAAGAAAACCACTGGTTTCGCCTTTATCTGCCTCTTCACCTTTAAAACCAACTCGTACAGCTCCACCCGCCATGTTTGCATCGACCCAACCCTTGATGGATTGAACAGCATCATGCACAAGGAAGCCAGATTTAACATCCGCTTTCAACGTTAGCACACGGGTTCCATCGACCCTGTGAACCATGTTTAACCTTTGCTTTGGTTCTTTTTGCACAAAGACAGATACAGGAACAAGCCCATACGAAGTTTGAATTTTTAACCGATCCAAATCATTCAACGACCGATTTTTTGCATCATACCTGACAACAATATCGACTTCTTCGCGACTTTCATTGGGTCTGTATCTTGTGACCACAATGCCATTGGTCGCCAATTTTATAGCGTTACCTATAGTGGCAACGCTGGCTCCTAGGCGAGCAGCCTCAGCTCGATTAACAGTAAATTCCCACGTGATCCCAGGGGTAGGTAAGTTATCCTCAATGCTTGTTAGGCCTTGCAGCTCGTTCGCAAATTTTCTTAAACGCAAAAACTCTTTTTTAAGGACATCATAATCTGGGCCAGTCAGTTCAATGACAATCGGTTTTGTCCCCCCTGAGCCTCTTTGCTCTTTTTGAATCTCAATCGCAATGCCAGGAATATCTTGTAATTTACTTTCAAGCTCAGCTAACACAACTTTTGCTTTGCGTCTTTTCTGCCAATTGTCAAACTCAACATTTATGAATCCAATGGTATCTTCCGCAGATCTAGAATCAACGCTGGATTGAACCGTCGTTGTATAAGCACATGTGAAATCTGGGATGCTTAACACTCTCTCTTCCACCTGACGAACGATAACATCTTTTTGTTCGATAGAGGTATTGCCTGGATTGCGAATAATCACAACAGCTCTGTCTGGATCAACATCTGGGAAAAACTCAATCCCCTTCCCTAACTGTCCATAACCAATAATGGCCAATATCAAAAGCCCTACGGCACCACCAACAACCAAACCTGGCGATTCAAGAGCCTTTTTTAGTGCCCGGTGATAAACCGCTGGCAATCCTTCCAGTTTTTCTAAGTTTCCTTTTTCAGAAAGCAAAACCATTTCAATTGCACTTTTATGTTTGTCAGATAATTTTCCAAACATACTGCCTAATGTGGGAATAAAAATAAGAGCCATGACTAACGAGGCCGCTAGCGTTGCCAGCAACGTATATGGCAAATACTTCATAAACTCTCCAACCACGCCTGGCCAAAAAACAAGGGGGAAGAAAACGACGAGTATGGTTGTAATGGACGTAATAACTGGCCATAGCATACGCCCTGAAGCCATAGCATATGCTTCCCTTTTATCGTACCCTTCTGCCATTTTACGATCAGCATACTCAACCACGATAATGGCCCCATCCACCAACATACCCACGGACAAAATCAAACCAAAGAGGACAACCATGTTCATGGTAAAGCCCATGAGACCAATGATTAAAATACCCATTAAAAACGAACCAGGGATAGCAACACCGACTAATATTGTTGATCTTAAGCCAAGGCTCAACATAACAATCACCATGACCAAGATAACAGCCGTAATAAGATGGTTCTTCAGATCTTTTACCATATCTAAAATACGCTGCGAATCATCGTTACTGTAGCTTACTTTCAAAGTTGGCGGCCAACGTTTTTGCTCTTCAGAAACCACTTTGCGCACAGCTTGGATCGTATTGATCACATTTTCCCCCGTCCGCTTTGAGATTTCTAAGCTAACAGTTTTGATACCATTACTGCGTGCAAATGATTCTGGATCTTTAAAGTTTTTTCGAACCTGTGCAATGTCTTGTAATTTAACCGCAGCATCTCGTTCGCTTATGATTGGCATCATCATAATGTCTTGACTACTTTCAAGCAGACCTGGAACGCGCATTGTAAATGTACCAGATGGATTATTGAGCCTGCCAGCCGAGATCATTATGTTATTATGCATGAAATTTGCTAAAACTTGATCTAATGAAATGCCATACGTTTCTATCTTTTCCGGTGAAATGGTTATTTCAACCTGCTCAGATCGGTTACCAACAATTTTAGCTTCAAGAACTGCCGGCACCTGCCCTTCAATTGCATCCTTTAAACGCTCGGCTTCCTTAAATAACAAGCGATCTGAAACCTCTCCTGAGAGCATCACTATCAATACAGGCATCAGGCTCAAGTTAATCTCATTCACGCTCGGATCGCTCATATCTTTTGGCATATCAGCTTTAGCTTCATCCACCTTTTCTCTTACACGTTGACTTGCCTTATCAACATTGAAACCAGCCAAAAATTCGAGAATAACATAGCCGCCCCCCTCAAAACCATGTGCAGACATGGTCTTGACACCTTCAATGCTTCGAAGCCTTTGTTCTAACGGCCGCAAGATCAGCCGCTCAGCATCATAAGGCGAAATACCTTCATATGTTGCTGAAACATAAATCATTGGGATTTTGATATCAGGAGTAGATTCTTTTGGCACTTTATTATAGGTAATAGCGCCACTCACCATTATGAGCACTAAGATAAGAAGGACAGTCCGAACATGACGAAAGCACCAATCAATCCAAGGCAATATTTTCATTTATCTGATGTGCCCTCTTGTTGCGCTGTCGATGAAGCAGCCTTCTCCATGATCGCATGCACTTTTTGCCCTTCTGTCACCATATCTTGGCCTCTGGTAATGACCTGCATATTGCCATTGACACCCACGACAAGCGCACCCTTGATATCATGAGATAAAATCTGGACTGGAACAAACTCAACTTGATTTGCTGCATTCACAACTTTAACACCCATAATTCCCTCGTCATTTAAGGTAATGATGGCTGGTGGAATTGAGCAAATATTTTCAATCTTGAGCGGCAAAATCACTTTTGCAGATAAACCGGCGGGAATCTTATGCCCAGGATTGCTGATATCAAAGCGAACTTCAAATGTGTGGGTCTTATTTTGTGATACTGGTGATTTGTAGCTGACGGTAGCCATGTGTTTTGTTCCGTCTGAAAGCAACACTTCGCTTTGTTCTCCTTCGTTAACTTGATAGTATTCCTTCTCTGAAATGAATGTACTGACATACAATGGATCCAGAGCAACAAACTGCCCAATTGGGGCCGCTGGCTGGACAAAATCACCCGGTTTAACTAGTGTTTTCACAAATAAACCGTCAAACGGAGCCTTGATTTTTGTTCTTTCAATATCAATCTTAATGGCATGCTCTTCCGCTTCTGCTTGCCTTAAATCCGCTTCTGTTTTTGAAACTTGAACCGCCGCTTGGAATGATTTTTGAGCCAACGCTTTTGCTGCCTTGAAATCCATAACACATTGTTTCACCCGAGCTTCTGCTCGAGCCAATTCAAACTTTCTATTTTCGAGGCTGATCTGCACTATTGGGACTCCCTTTTTTAAGAAGGCCCCATCATGCGCAAAAATACCTTCAACCACCCCTTGCGTTTCAGACTTGAGAGAAACAAGATTCGAAGCCTCGGTTACGCCGTAAGCTTCAATCCCTTTATTCTCATTCTCCATTGAGAACGATTTGACATAAACAGTCATTTCTTTTGAAGGTGCGGAATTAATTTCAGGAGCTGCCTTTTTAAGGGAAGACCATAATAGTAAGATAGCAAACACAACCAGAAATGGTATCCAAAACCAGAATGAGTTTTTTTGTAATGAAAACCTTATCACTGATACCCCTTAAATGCAGCCCTAAAGCTTATCAAGAAATCTTAACTTTACAAGGAAAAAGAAAAATTTTCTTTTAAAAATTGCGCTCTTTTGTATGTGACTGATTCTTTTGAAACTAAATCTAGCCAGCGGCTAGCTTGCGGGACAAGAAAGCCTTGGCTCCCATATATTAAGCATTCAGCAGCCTTTACAAGCTCTACATCGCTCAAAGGCCGAATCCTTTCAATTTGAGCATAAACCCTTCCTGCCTCCAAATAGCGTTCTTCTTGAACCATAGATTCTTTTAGCTGTTCTAAAGATTTTTGGCAGAATGGGTCCAAAAGAACCTGTTTTTCAAGGCTAACAATGTGGGCATGATGCTCTCGCCGATCGTCCAGAAGTGACCTGTAAGGCTTATCTTCCATAAAGAAATATCGATCCCTTGCATCCAACACTCCTAAGGTTATCAGACAGGACACTATCCAGAAACCCAGTAGCTGTTTTTGATATAAGCCTTTGGAAGCATTCCATAAAACACCCGTGACAACGATGAGAATAATACCCGTTGTGATAGCGATCATGGTTAACATCTTATAAGTTAATAAGACAAATAATTCGCCTGAGCACAGTCATTAAGACTCTGCTTCGAGGCGACGCACGAGTGGCAAGATAATCTCATCAATTCTTTTTTCGGTGAGAGGGCCAGTATGGATAAAACGTACCTTTTTATGTTTATCTACCAAAAACATCTGGGGAATCCCTTGCACTCCCCAAGCCGCAGCCACACTACCTTGAGGGTCACTCCCGATGCTCGAATATGGGTTACCATTTTGCATCAACCATATTTGAGCCATAGCGGTTTGATCTCTTAAATTGATGCCCACAATATTCAGATTATATCTTTGAGCCATGATCTTGAGCATTCCATGATTCATATGGCAAGGCCCACACCAAGTGGCAAAAAAGGACACCAGCGTAACACGATTACCAAACGTATCTGGCCCAACACCAGAAACATTCGTATGAAGAGGTGGAGCTGTAACATCTGGAACAGCATACGAGACCTCACGAAAGGCTCTCATGGATTGAGGCTGAACAAATTGCAGCAAAATATATATCAAAGCGCCAGCTCCTACCACAATCAAGCTCATCCACACATACCATTTTTTCATGCTACATAGCCCTATAATAAGATTTACGATTCACAAAATTTTATCGCTTGCTAAAGGTTTTGGCCAGGCGTTTTTTCTGAACCCACGACATGATAGTCCCCAAAGCAATAATAAGAGCACTCAACCATATTCCCCACACCATTGGGTGAAAAGAAAACCGAAACGATAGAGCTCCATCATCATAGCTATCGCCCATTGTCACATAATACATTCCCCATGGATACGAGCACATAGCTGATTCGCTCGTCATCTTATGAGCTGGAATATAGGTTCTCTTTTCGGGCTTTAGAATGTGGCGGGATGACTTGTTATATACCTCTAGCTCTGCTGTTTCTGCCACATAGTTATCTTTGGCTCGTCGGTCAATATTTTTAAGGGTTATTTGAATATCTTGAACAAGCATTGATTGACCTGGCTTTAATGCAAAAATCTCTTCATTGGTCCACCCTTTTTCAAGGCCAATACATACAAGCAAAGCGGCCACACCACAATGAGCTATCCACATTCCATGTGACAATACCTGTTTTTGAGCACGTAATTTGATCAATCTCATAACTGTCATCACCAAGACCCACATGCCCGTCATCACACTTAAAAATGCCATATTCCGATAAAATGGTGCTTCTTGAATCCATAAAAACACAAGAATGCTTACAGCAACTAATAATATACCTGGCAAAGCAAAACGTTTTAGAAGATCGACATCCATCCCATCTTTACGCATGAAAGGAACAATACCTAAAAGAAATATAGCTGAAAGAAGGATTGGCAAAATCGTAGCCTGATAGAACTCTGCCCCCACTGTCACCGTTTTTTCCAAAATGACACTCGCTAAAAGAGGGTACGTGATTCCAAGCAATAAAACAGCCGCAGCTAATGTAAATATGATCGATTGCAACATAAGAAGCCACGGTTGATTCATACCACTGAGCAACCGACCTTTTTCAAGATCTTTAAATGATACAGCAAACAATGTAATGGCCGGGATGCAGATGCAGCTTACCAGCACCAGAAGCGCAAGCGCTCGTTCTTCATCTTGTGCAAATCCATGCACTGAGATTAAAAGGCCAGATCGAACCAGCAAAATCCCCATCAATACAGACACATAACCAATCAAAGCAAGAAATAGCGTCCATCTTTTTAAGCTAGCCTGTGCAATGTGAGCCTTGAGCGTATGAAGCAATGCGATAGCTGCAAGCCATGGCAACAGAGAGATATTTTCAACCGGATCCCAAAACCACCATCCACCCCAACCAAGCTCATAATAAGCCCAAAAACTTCCTAGACCAATGCCTATGGTTAGCAGGGCAATGCTTGCTAATGTCCACTTGCGCATAGCCTTTAGAATTTGGTCTTTTATGTGATGATGCGTCAAAATAATAGCTAAGCTAAATGAAAACACCACAGAAAGTGCCTGCAACCCAGCATATAAAATTGGAGGGTGAAAAATAACACTGTAGTCTTGGAGCAAGGGGTTAAGATCATGCCCATCCAACGCCACTGGTTCCAGCCTGCGAAAAGGATTGGATACCAGAGCTGTAAAAGCCACAAACAGAGCCGTCATAATTCCTTGAATTATCAGAACGAATCGCTTCTGCACCCATGGAAGTTTTTGCTTCCCCACTATAAAATTATAGGTCGTCATGAGGAGCAACCACAAAAGCATTGAGCCTTCATGATGACTCCACACAGCCGAGATCTTGTAAATCAAAGGAGTTGTAATCGCAGAATGAAGAACAACAGCCATAACCGAAAAATCAGATCTGATAAAGCTGACCATAAGGGCTAAAAAACTAACCATCGTCATGGTAAAGCTAAGGCTCAATACACACGAGACAACAGGTGCCTCTTGATCGCGGTAAAGCCAACTGGCCAGCACTAAAACCAAGGACAAAAAGCCCGCCATAAGAAGCGATAGGTAACCTGTTGCGACGATCATGGCTGCGCGCTTTGGCTTACCTTCCAAAGTCCTTTAGCTTTGATTTTCTGCGCAATTTCTAGTGGCAAATAATTTTCATCATGCTTAGCTAAAATTTGCCGAGCCTCAAAAACTCCATCATCCAACAGCTTGCCCTCAGCTATGATGCCCTGACCTTCGCGAAAAAGATCCGGCAACAGACCCTTATAGCGTACCATTATCTTTTGGTGATTTTCATCTTCAATGTTAAACTGTACATAGCGACTTTGCTCATGCGCAATCTTGATTAAAGATCCTTCAGAAACTAGTCCACCTAACCGAACCGTTCTATCCTTAGGAATCACGTCTGAAGGATAATAAAAGTAAGATATTTTTTTGGCTAAAGCATTTAACACAAGCCCCACTACCCCGGCTAATGACATGATAAGAATAGCCACTAACCAGAACCGTTGAAGCTTTCGTTTTTGCGCGAGTGTTGTCATGAATTCTTCAATATCTCTCGTCTTTTTTCAGAGCTCCATTTAATAAAAACAGTGAGAAAAAGTATGAAAAAAGTTAGGAATGTAACCGCGTAAGCACTCGTAATATAAACCATATTTTTATCATCAAAATCAATCATTGATATCTCGCAGCGCTTAAGACAATTTTTTTTAGTTTATTATAGTTTTTGCTTTTTCTAAAATCACATAAAAATTGCACCACAGGATCTGGTAAATAAGCTGGATCAGGCGGCAGATCATCAAAATAAGCCTGCCTTAAATCAGAGGCACTAAGCCCACCACAAAATTGCTCCGCACTGATAAAAGACCAATCTTTAAACAGCGATAAATAGTAAGATGTGACATCTTTATGATAGCCAACCAACCCAATTTTATTTGAATGCTCAAGTGCTTTTTGCGTCACTTCTTGAACATGTTGAATCCACGATTGATCATCATTAAAATCTGCGATCCCTATAAAGGTAAGTCTTTTAAGCTCTTGATTATTAAAGCACGGCCGAATCATTTGTAGTCTTTCGTCCGTTGTCCAAATATTTTTGGCTGTTCGAGGAGCTTGGTCGCTCCCCAAAAGAACAACTGTTTGCGGCGCTAACCCCATGGCTTTGCGAATGAGGCTCAAATGCCCTTTATGAAAAGGCTGAAAACGCCCAATAACGACTGTTGCATTTAACTTAGCAGCCATGTCCCTCACTTGCGGCAATGCGATCATTATACTTAAGCTTAAGGCTTTGTGATTTTAGCTGCCCACAGGCAGCCAAAATATCTTCACCTCGCGGGCTTCGAACGGGAGATGGATAACCCGCTTTCATCACAACTTCAGCAAACGCGTGGATTTGTTCATCTGTTGAACGCTCATAAATGGTACCAGGCCAAGGATTAAAGGGTATAAGATTGACCTTAGAAGGGATGCCTTGAATTAACTTGATTAGCGCCTTCGCGTCGGTCAATGAATCGTTGACGCCTTTGAGCATAACATATTCAAAAGTAATTCGACGCGCATTGTTCAAGCCTGGGTATGTACGGCAGGCTTCCATCAGTAACTCGATCGGGTATTTTTTATTTAATGGAACAATCTCGTTACGCAGTACATTGTTAGTAGCATGCAACGAAACAGCAAGGTTCACCCCTAGCTCTTCGCCACATTGATTCATCATGGGAACAACGCCAGAAGTTGACAGAGTAATCCGACGTTTTGAAATCGCTATACCCTCAGGATCCATTATAATTTTCAAGGCTTTTGCCATATTCTCATAATTGTAAAGCGGCTCCCCCATCCCCATCAAAACGATATTTGTAATTTTCCGTGGAATAGGTGGTGATGCCCAATCACCAAGCATATCTCGAGCCAAAATAACTTGCCCAACGATCTCTTCCGCCGTCAGGTTGCGGACCAATCTTTGAGTTCCAGTATGGCAAAACTTGCAGGTCAATGTACAACCTACTTGCGAAGAAATGCACAGTGTTCCTCGATCTACTTCTGGAATAAAAACCATCTCTGCTTCTTGACCATCAGCAAACCTCAGCAACCATTTACGGGTACCATCTGACGAAAGAAGATCCTTAACAATAAAAGGCCTTTTAAGAGTCGCCATGAGCGCAAGATTCTCGCGCATGTGCTTGGCAATGGATGTCATAGATGAAAAATCAACAGCCCCTTTCTGGTAAACCCATTGCCAAAGCTGCTTGGATCGAAACGCCTTTTCCCCCATGTTAGCCAAAAGGCCATCCATGTCGCTTCGATCCATACCAATCAAATGAATCGCATCCATTGGCATCATTTGTTTTGCTTTCCTTCCGTAACAGCACAGCTTTTATCTATCAGTTTTAAAGCGGCGCTAAATCCAGACAGAGAATACTGATCTTTAATCTCGTTACCACGCAAAGACGTCCCAACGACCTCCATACTTTTTCCTGCCTTGAGAGATTCCACTACCTTTGCATCCGATGTTGAGTTATCAACCCACGCCGTATCTTCTTTAGTAAAAAAGGTAAAAACATTATCTTGTATACGCGCTTCAACTTCTGATTGTAGTTTATACGTAAACCCAGCCACCACACTAACCACATATTGTGGCTTTTTTGATGCCTCTCGAGCCACCATTACATGAGGCTTCCCACGCTGACTAAAATTGCCAGTTTGTTCTTTAGGCTCTGAAACAAGAAAACATTTTCTTGGCTTGCTTTGTTCAGACACAAAAGCTTTCCAAGCACCTTCTTGGCCAAGATACTTAACCCCTTTAGCAGCTTGGGCATCCCAACTGAGAAGAATAGTCATAAGTAAAACCCATTTTTTCAATGAATTGCCTCCCATGAAAGTGTACTCATTCCCAAACGTTATCTACAAATCAAGCGCTCAACATAAAGTTCTTAGCCCTTATACATGAGTTCAGTATGCAGCTCAAGTTTTAAGCGTGAAAGTCTCAATTAAAAACTTTTCTTGCATTTCAAGTTCATCAGTGGCAACTTTTTAAAAACATCTGAAGGAAGCTGTCAGGCATTCTTACCACTTGCATGGCAATATTTAGGGAGGGGACATGAGGGCTTTTGAGCGCGACGTCATTTTCGAAATGCTGAGCCTTGGCAAAACCGTCAAGGTAAACGCTGTTGATGTTGAAACTGGCATGGAAATTTCTCTCATGGCTGCTGACGGCACTCCTACTTCCACCCTATATCAAGTCGCTTATGAGAAGCTTCTTTATAGGCTTGGTAAAATTGCTAAAAATAATTAGTTTTCCATAGAATTTTGATGATCTCACTCAACGACAAATACACTCTCCAGGATGGGCGCATAATTTTAAATGGCACCCAAGCCCTCGTAAGACTCTTGTTACTTCAAAAATGGCGTGATCAAGCCGCTGGCCATCAAACCTCAGCCCTCGTTTCAGGTTATCGTGGATCCCCTCTGGCTGGTTTAGATATGGCCTTATGGGCTGCCAAAAAGTTCCTAGAGCCTGAAAATATTCTCTTCAAGCCGGGGCTAAATGAGGAACTTGGCGCTACAGCAATTTGGGGTAGCCAACAAACCACCCTCTTCGAAAATGCACTTTATGACGGTGTTTTTGGGATGTGGTATGGAAAAGGCCCAGGCGTTGATCGCACAGGAGATGTATTCAAACATGCCAATGCTGCTGGCACCTCTAAACTCGGTGGAGTTTTAGCCCTAGCCGGAGATGATCATCTTTGCAAATCATCAAGCCTCCCCCATCAAAGTGAATTTGCCTTTGTTGATGCAATGATCCCTATCTTAAACCCATCGTCAATTGAGGATATCTTTCATTTTGGCCTATTAGGATGGGCGATGTCACGATTTAGCGGATGCTGGGTTGCTCTCAAACTCACTGGTGATACCGTTGATACAACCGCCAGCATCCATGTCGAGAACATATTCTTCCCAATTCACTTGCCTGTGCTGAATGTGAGCCCACCTGGAGGCTTGAATATTCGCTGGCCTGATCCCCCGCTAGAGCAAGAAAAAAGACTCATCAACTTTAAACTTCCAGCTGCTCAAGAGTTTGCATATGCCAACAATATTGATCGGATTCTTGTAAGTACTCCTCAAGATCGATGCGGGATTATGACAACTGGCAAAACCTATCTTGATCTCAAGCAAGCATTGGCTGATTTGAATTTAGACGACCAAACGCTGCAGAAACTTGGTGTGCGCATTTATAAGGTGGGTTTAACCTGGCCCATGGAACCCAAGCGACTCAAAGAATTTGCCGATGGACTTCAAACGATCTTAGTTGTGGAAGAAAAAAGATCTTTTATCGAAACCCAAGCCAAAGAGATTTTATTCAACGAAAAAGCTGTGCGCATTTTTGGGAAAACCAACTTAGATCAAACCCCCCTCCTACCCGCAACCTATGAGCTTGATCCTTCGCAGGTAGCGCAAGCCATTTTAGCGCTGTTCAATCACATGGGCCTCCCATTCCCATCTACACCAACCTCTACTAACGTTGGTTCAAATGACATGGCTGCTATCCCTGCTAACTTAAAGCGCTTGGCCTATTATTGCTCCGGGTGCCCACACAACACGTCGACTCAAACTATTGAGGGTAGTCGAACACTTGCAGGGATTGGTTGCCATTACATGGCCATGTGGATTGATCACTCAACCGCTACATTCAGTCAAATGGGTGGCGAGGGAGCCAGCTGGATCGGCCAATCTCCTTTTACAACAACATCACATGTTTTTGCCAATATGGGCGATGGCACTTATTTCCATTCAGGCGTCCTAGCTATTCGTGCCGCTATTGCGGCTGACGTCAATATCACATACAAAATCCTTCTTAATGATGCGGTAGCCATGACTGGCGGTCAAATGGTCGACGGTCAATTGACAGCAAGCTGTTTATCTCAACAGCTTTATGCTGAAGGCGTCAAATCCATTGCCGTTGTCACAGATGAACCAGATAAATACCCCATTGGCACAACCTTCGCGCCACATACATCCATTCATCATCGCCGTGATCTTAAATCTGTAGAAGAAACATTCCGCCAAATCGCTGGCGTAACGGCCATTGTTTATGATCAAACATGCGCAGCCGAAAAACGTCGTCGTCGCAAAAAGGGCTTAATGGAAGATCCATCCGTCCGTGTATTTATCAATGATGCTGTATGCGAAGGTTGCGGTGATTGTGGAAAGAAATCAAACTGCTTGTCAATCATCCCAAAAGAAACAGAGTTGGGACGCAAGCGGTCCATCGAACAATCCTCATGCAATAAAGATTTTTCTTGCGTGGAAGGGTTCTGCCCTAGCTTCATTACAGTTGAAGGTGGCACCTATCAGCCAAAGACTCAGACATTTACCCAAGACATGGAAATTCCAGACCCTGTCAGACCTGCATTGGCAAATGACACTTACAATATCCTGATGGCCGGCATAGGCGGAACAGGGGTGGTCACAGTCGGCGCACTCTTAGCTATGGCCGCTCACATCGAAGGCAAAGGTTGCAGCGTTTTAGACATGACAGGCCTTTCTCAAAAAGGTGGCGCTGTTACCAGCCACATTAAGATCGGATTATCTCCTGATCATATGTCTGCAGCACGCATCGCCCAAAGACGCACCCATGCCGTACTCGGTGCGGATGCATTGGTTATAGGCTCACAGGATGTTTTGCCGTTGATACATCAGGACCAGTCCAAAATTGTGTTGAACACGGCAGCTATCGCAACAGGTGAATTTACAAAGCAAGCAGACCAACAAATTCCTGTGGACTTGATTGTTCAAAGCTTACAAAAGGAAGGCCTTGATCTTCACACTTTTGATTTTTCACGAACTTGCGAACAACTTCTCGGGAATATGTTAGGCGTTAACATCATCATTCTAGGGTTTGCCTATCAAAAGGGTCTTATACCAGTTCATCATGATAGCCTCATTGAAGCTATGCATCTTAATAAATCTGGCCTAGAAATGAACTTAAAAGCCTTTTGGATTGGTCGTCGTATGGCTTTTGACCCACGCTGGATCCATGAAGTTATCAAGCAGAATGATCCAAAACCTCCCCTACTCAAGAATTTGGACGATAAAATTAAATTCCGCGAAGAATTTTTGACTAACTATCAAGATGCTGCTTATGCTCAAAGCTATCGTAGCTTTATCAACAAAGTCGCAGAAACAGATGCTGAGCTTGGACTTGGGAAAAAGCTGACCGAAGCTGTCTGTTTATATCTATTTAAGTTGATGGCATACAAAGACGAATATGAAGTTGCAAGGCTCTATACTCAAACGGATTTCCTTGCGTCTGTTGATTTACAAATTGAAGGCGAGCATACGGTTTATTTCCACCTGGCCCCGCCATTATTTGCCTCCAAAGATCCGAGCACAGGGCATTTACGTAAAATCAAATTTAAGCCCTGGATCCTCAAAGTTTTTTGGCTTCTTGCTAAGTTTAAATATTTACGTGGCACTGCTTTTGATATCTTTGGGTATACAAAAGAACGTAAAGTTGAACGCCAGCTTATCGTGGATTACAAAAAATTGATCCTTGATGTTATGGACAAGCTTAAAGCGCACCCTTCTTTATTAACCTATGATCACGCTGTTAAAATAGCGAGCTTCCCGGATACGATTCGCGGATTTGGCCATGTAAAGGAAGCCAGCATAGATCAAACTCTAGAGGCCTTAAAGAAGCTGGAACAGTCCTGGCCCTCAGCTTGAACCGGGAACCCCTGTGGTAGTAGAGTATTCAAAATGCCTGATTTCATCTGGAAAAACCCATTGCCGCAATGAATACGCCGCCCTCGCAGCCTCAGAAAAACCTGTTAAAATTAGCTTAAGCTTCCCTGGATAGGTTGCAATATCGCCAACCGCAAACACTCCGTCAATACTGGTCACAGCTGACTCAGGCTTAATGAGGATATGGCTATGATCCATGGCTAACCCCCATTCTGCGATCGGCCCTAAGTTCATTGACAATCCATAAAATGGCAAAAGTACATCTGCTTCCAAAGCTTTGTGTTCCCCATCAAAGCCTGAAACGATGACTTGTTCCAGCTTACCCGTACCATCTCCTTGGAGGCTTTCCAACTGATATGGAACAACAAGTTCAACTTTGCCAGCTTCTTCAAGTTTTTTAAGGCGCGAAATGCTTTGGGGAGCAGCTCTAAATTTTTCGCGACGATGCACAACCATAATGGAAGGGCAAATATCTGCTAAAGCTAATACCCAATCAACAGCTGAATCGCCACCACCTGCGATAACGACCCTTAATCCTTTTAAAGATTCTTTACGCAAGACTGAGTAGAACACACTCTTATTCTCATATAATTCAATATTCTCCAGCGGCGGACGATTGGGCCCAAATGCCCCAACACCAGCAGCAATGATAATTCCTTTGCATTCAATTTGGTTATCTTGGCTTGTTCGAACGCTAAACCCCTGAGGAGTTTTATCAAAAGCAATGACCTGTTGATCCAAATGATAAGTTGGATCAAATGGCTTAGCTTGAGCCTCTAGCTGGTACACCAAATCAGCTCCTGAAATTTTGGGATAAGCAGGGATATCATAAATTGGTTTTTCAGGATAAAGGGCCGCGCATTGCCCCCCCACATGTGTCAAAGAATCAATCACATGGCATTTTAGTCCTTGCATACCGCACTCAAAAACCGCGAATAATCCAACTGGGCCAGCCCCTATAACGACAACATCTGTGCTGTATTTCTGCATTGTTTCCTTCTTTCGACGGATTTAAACTAATTCATAAAGTTTATTATGAACAGGTAAAATATGAACTGGTACGATGACCATGATCCCTATTCGAGTTCTGGATTGGGCATCCTTATCGTCATCATCAGCGCTTGCTTTTTGAAAGATCAGAACAAACAGCGCCTTGGAAGAAATCCTTTATTTATCCATAAATATGTAATAAAAATTCTATAATGGTATTAAAATTAGATGATCAGAAAAAGCTTCTTCATCGCGCAACGGTAAGCGCCGTAGCTGTTGCAATTGTGCTTATTTTAATCAAATTATATGCCTGGCATATGAGCGGGTCTGTTGCCCTTCAAGCCACACTTGCCGATTCTGTTTTAGACGCTTTAGCCTCATTGATTAATTACTTTGCCGTCAAACACTCCTTAAAACCAGCTGACCACGATCATCGTTTCGGTCACGGAAAGATTGAGGCATTAGCTGGGCTAGGGCAATCCATGGTCATTTCAATCTCAGCGCTTTTCATCTTTAAAGAAGCCATTGAAAGATTTTTTAAACCTCAACCAATTTATCATATGGGCATCAGCATCTGGGTGCTTGTTATTTCAATTATTGCGACGCTTTGTTTGGTTCGCTATCAAAAATATGTGGTCTCCAAAACCAATTCTACCGCCGTAGCAGCTGATGCAACCCATTATCAAGGTGACTTGCTCATAAACTTAAGCGTACTTGCTTCATTATTGTGTTTTCATTGGATAAATATCCCTTTTCTTGATCCCCTTATTGGATCTGGCATTGCCTGCTATATTGTTTGGAGTGCGTTTCAAGTCTTTCGCGCTTCATTAGATATTTTAATGGATAAGGAGCTATCTGACTCTATTCGAAATTCCATTAAAGTCCTTGTGCTTTCACATCCTGACGTTAAAGGCCTTCACGATCTAAGGACACGATCAACAGGTATTAAGTTGTTTTTTCAGCTTCATTTAGAGCTTGATGAAACTATCTTTCTCGTGGAAGCTCACCGCATCGCGCTGGAGGTTGAAACAATCATAAAAAAAGAATATCCTTCATCAGAAATTATTATTCATCAAGACATTATTCGGAAGTTTGAGTCATGAACCAAAACACCCCTGCAGAGGTAAACATTTTTTGGAGACGGTTTTTTGCCTTTTTGATCGACCTGGTTTTTATGATGTTTATTGGCATTCTTTTAATGCTACCGCTCTCATTAGTGTCACAAAAAGAGACCCAAACCACCGGCCTTGCTATAATACTAGTCTTAATTCTATGGTTAGGCGTTGCTTTTAGCTATGACATGATTTTGACTAAGCTCTTAGGAGGAACACTAGGAAAAAAGATTCTTAAGATCAAAGTTGTTGACTTGGGCCAAAGCCCACTCAGTTGGGAACGTTCTGCAGGGCGTGCTTTTTCGAGAGTTCTTCATATGTTTTTATCAAATTTTATTATCAAGCTATTGCTTGAGGATAAAATCATGGAAAATCTCAAATTAGCACTAGACCCTCTGCAACTCGCCAGTCACGGCGCCGCTTCAGTCTTTTTAACAATTTCCTTTCTTTGGATTTTGAGCATATTGATACTTTATACAGGTTATTATTTTTACTTTTTCACACAAAACCGACAAACTCTTCACGACCTTATGGCAGGCACATTGGTGGTTCGTAAGCGTTAAAGGTTTATTAATATTAAGGCTGTATCAACGTTTTGTTTACTTTTATGAGCCTATGATCATTAAAATACTTTAGATAAGAGTGATTGTGATATGCAATATGTAGGGTTTTTCCGACGCACTTTAGCCAACTTTATAGATATTTTCATTATCACACTCGTGTTATTTATAAGTGTGGCATTTGCTAGCAATCTTAAAGGCTATACCTTTGAAGCCACTAAGGGCTTTATCGCTTATGGCATGGATAATGCCATTATATTGCTAGGTTATGTTGAAGGGTTTTTTGTGGCTCTTTTTTCTGGGACATCAACGCTTTCGCTTTATTGGCAAGAAGTAACTACAATTGTTCCGGGGGATGCTTTTCCAAGCTTTAAACACCTTATATGTCAATTCATTTTGGTTCTCATAAGCCTAAATCTATACCACGTAGTTTGTGAATGGACAGCCTTGCAAGGATCCATAGGTAAATTTATTTGCCGAATGGAAGTGATCCGCATAGACGGCAAAAAGCCAAGATTTTTTCAAGTAATTTTGCGCAATGTACTCAAACTGTTTTCTTCACTTATATTAGGGTTTGGCCATTTTTGGATTTTGTTTTCCAGAAAGAAGCAAGGGATCCATGATTATCTTACTGGAACGTTAGTTGTGGCCAAAGGTCGTCTGAAAGATGAGGACGTTTACCCACGTTGGTACTAATAAATTCCGGCTTTTCTTCATTCTTTTCTTGACTGGGAGCGCCTTATTGCGTTATAAGCGTGACGTGTTTAATTTGAAGAGTGTATATTGATATGGCAAATCATGCGTCTGCTAAAAAGAAAATTCGGCAAATTGCCCGCCAGACAGCTGTAAATCGTGATCGTTTGAGTCGCGTTAGGACTTTTATCAAGAAGGTGGAATCAGCCATTTCAGCCGGCGATAAAGCTGGCGCACAAGAAGCTTTGCGTGTTGCTCAACCTGAGGTTATGAAAGGCGCTCAAAAAGGCGTTCTGCATAAAAACACGGCCTCTAGAAAACTATCTCGCTTATCTTCAAGGATAAAATCACTTAAGGCCTAGCTCTTATGCCCTTAGGCATGTTTGGCTTTATTCCTTCTGCTTGACGCTTAAAACATTTTGATGTGTGGCGTCTAGTATCAGGATGCGTTTTTGTGGTACAATATTTTTCGGTTTGAAAAGTTTTGAGTGTTAAAGAACATGCTTTAACACGTATTTGTTTTCTTGGATTTTTATCATTTTGGACAAAATATTATCATGAATCAGGCGTTTGAAAACAAAACCCATAAGCCGTCATCCTCATTAGCGAAGGCCTGGGAAAACGTCTGCGCTAAACTGCAGGCCGAGTTTGGTGAAGATTCATTCAAAAGCTGGTTTAAAATACTAAATGTTGTCGATTTTGAAGGCAATAAAGTCACCTTATCAGCACCCAATCGTTTCACTCGTGATTGGATTTTGACCCATTACGCAAAGCGTATCTTAGCTTTATGGCAAAATGAATTCTCAGAACTCATGCACCTGGATATCAGCGTTATACCTCATTCTGCTTCAGTTTTAGCATCACGACCAACTGAAAGCTCAACACCCGTTTCGCCATTTATAGCAGAAACCGCTTCCAACAATGGAAGCGATGCAGATAAAGAAAACTTGGGCGCCAATTTAGACCCTCGATTCACCTTTGATAATTTTGTTGTTGGAAAAACGAACGAACTAGCACATGCAGCGGCTCGCCGAGTTGCTGAATCCTCAACAGTCCCCTTTAACCCTTTGTTTCTTTATGGTGGCGTTGGGCTGGGTAAAACACACCTTATGCATGCAATTGCTTGGCACATTCGTCTTCATCAACCTGAACGCCGCGTCATCTACTTGTCTGCGGAAAAATTCATGTATCAGTTTATCCGAGCGCTTCGATTTAAAGATACAATGGCCTTCAAAGAACAGTTTCGCTCCGTTGATGTTTTGATGATCGACGATGTGCAGTTTATAAGCGGCAAGGACTCGACTCAAGAAGAGTTTTTTCATACCTTTAACGCCCTGGTAGACCAAAATAAGCAGCTAATCATTTCTGCCGATAAATCCCCCTCGGATTTAGAAGGGATCGAAGAGCGAATGAAATCAAGGCTCGGCTGGGGCTTAGTAGCCGATATCCACCCGACAACGTATGAATTACGATTAGGGATTTTACAAGCAAAAGCAGATCAACTAAATGTACAAATCCCACAAAAAGTCCTGGAATTTTTGGCTCATAAAATCACCTCAAACATACGAGAACTTGAAGGGGCTTTGAATCGAATTGTTGCCCACGCCACCCTTGTTGGCAGAGACATTTCCATTGATTCGGCCCAAGATGTTTTAAGAGATCTTTTAAGAGCCAACGATCGCCGAACAACCATTGAAGAAATTCAGAAAAAGGTATCGGAGCATTATCAAATTCGCGTTTCAGACATGCACTCCCCCAAAAGAGTTCGCTCTGTAGCTCGCCCCAGGCAAGTAGCTATGTATCTGTCAAAGCTATTGACCACGAAATCATTACCTGAAATTGGCAGAAAATTTGGCGGCAGAGACCATACAACTGTCTTGCATGCCATCAGCAAAGTGGAAGAATTAATTCAATCTGATTCTTCTTTCTCAGAAGACATTGACCTTTTGCGCAGAATGCTTGAGAATTAGCTAACTGTTTTTCCGTAATTAGGCTTTGCAATGAAACTGAAAATTGATCGAGCTATTTTTTTAAAGTCCTTAACCCACGCACAAAGCATTGTTGAGCGCCGGACAACTGTTCCCATTTTGTCTCATGTTATGCTTAGCGCTAAGGACCAAACATTAACGTTAACCGCCACTGACTTGGATCTTTCGTTTACCCAAACCCTTGAAGCCCAAGTGGAAAAAGGTGGGGTTCTCACAGTCTCCGCCCATATGCTTTACGATATCGTAAGAAAGCTTTCGGCCAAAGAACCTCTATCACTAGCTCTTAACACGCAAAACCAACAGCTTACGCTGACCTCAGGGAAGTCTGAATTCATACTTTCCACTTTATCTCACGAAGAATTCCCAGTATTCCAACAAGACACCTTGCCTTATACCTTTGAGCTGCCTGCGGCTACCTTGCGTAAGCTAATTGACTCTACGCGATTTGCAATGGCTACGGAAGAAACACGGTATTATCTGAATGGATTATATTGGCATACGTGTGAAGAGACTCATAAATTGCGCATTGTAGCCACCGATGGACATCGCCTTGCTCGAGCGCAAACAGACTTACCCAAGCAAGCTACTGGGATGCCTGGCGTTATCTTGTCTAGGAAAACCGTTGGGGAACTTCGTAAAATTATTGACGAGTTAGAAATGGGCATTGCCGTTGGTCTCTCCGAATCACAAATGCGCTTTGCGTTTGGCAATACAATATTAACATCCCGGTTGATTGACGGAACATTCCCTGATTACCAAAAGGTTATTCCTGATGCTAACGATCGCGTCTTGTCTATGAACACAAAAGATTTTGCAGAAGCTGTAGACCGCGTATCCATTATCACAAGTGAACGTTCGCGTGCTATTAAGCTATCCTTAAAAGATAATCTTCTGATGCTTTCCGCTGTGAGCTCTGAAAATGGAAGCGCGCGTGAGGAGTTAGCTGTTAGTTATGATAACGAACAGCTAGAAATTGGCTTCAATGCCAAATATGTTTTGGATGTAACCAGCCATTTGGTAGGTGATGAGGTTAAATTCTTTTTATCTGATTCAACAGCGCCAGTCGTCATTTATGACCTGGGCGATATGGATAATCTATTCGTCCTCATGCCTATGCGTGTCTAATATGCGCCCTGGGGTTTATTCCCTAACTTTACAAAACTTTCGTAGTTATGAGAGTTTCTCTATTGAACCAATGGGCGAAAACGTTATCTTTTTTGGAGAAAATGGGGCTGGAAAAACAAACTTACTCGAAGCCCTTTCGCTTTTTGCTCCAGGTCGTGGATTAAGGCGTGCACGCCTTGCAGACATGCTCCATCACAAAGGCCATGCCCCCAAATGGCAGCTGGACATTAGCCTGTTTAATGGGCATGGTCTCATTAACTTATCCACTACTGGCCATATATCACCTCAAAAAGAACGACGCACTTGTGAAAGCTTTGGCAAGAGTGAAAAGACACTGAATGCACTAGCAAAATATACCGCACTGGGTTGGATTACACCGCAAATGGACCGCCTATTCTTTGAGGGAGCATCAGTCAGACGGCGCTTTATTGATCAGCTGGGAACTGCTTTGTTTACCGGTTATGCAGATATGCTAAGCCAATATGATAACTTGGTTGAAGAATGGTCAAAGGTCAGATCTGGCCCATTTGAACCTCAGTGGCTAAAAGCCATAGAAGTCCAGGTTGCAACATTAGGCCTAAACCTGACAGAAAAACGCCTGCAACTTTCTTATCTGCTTAACGATAAAATTGGCCAGAGAGCCTCAAATTTTCCCAAGGCGCAAATCCTGTTACAAGGCGAGTCTGAACAGCTGATTTCAACGTACCCTCAGGCACAAGCTGAGGAAATGTACCTTAAAACACTAGCCGGAACACTAGCAGCGCTGGATGAAACTTCCACCCCACCCATTGGCCCCCATAAAACCAATGTTCTGTTCCATCACGTGGATAAAAATATCCCGGCAAATTTATGCTCTACAGGCGAGCAAAAGTCCCTTTTACTCGCTATTGTTCTTGCATTTGCGGAGCTTATGAAGGAGTATGGTACGGGTGTGCCGGTCCTCTTATTGGATGAGGCCGTTGCTCATCTTGATACGACGCGACGCACGCATTTATTTGAGGAAATCAAGGACATTAACGTGCAAACTTGGTTAACAGGCACAGAGATGCTTTCCTTCAAAGAAGCACAAACGATGGCTCGATTTTTTCATGTTTTGCCTGGAAAAGCCGAGGAAGTGGAAGTTAAAAGAGGATTTTTATGAGCCAGCCTGCAGATGATCATCTCAACGATACTTATGGTGCCGACTCCATCAAGGTCTTGAAAGGACTTGATGCTGTACGTAAGCGACCTGGAATGTACATTGGGGATACAGATGATGGATCTGGTTTGCACCATATGGTCTACGAAGTTGTCGACAACGCAATCGATGAGGCGTTAGCTGGCCATTGTGATCGTGTGTATGTTTGCTTAAACGCTGATGGTTCTGTCACTGTTCGTGACAATGGTCGTGGCATTCCCGTGGAAATCCATAAAGAGGAAGGTATTTCAGCGGCAGAAGTCATCATGACACAATTACACGCAGGCGGAAAATTCGACCAGAATTCTTACAAAGTTTCTGGCGGACTACATGGTGTGGGTGTATCGGTTGTTAATGCTTTATCTGAGTGGCTCAAGCTGACCATTTGGCGCGATGGCCATGAACACACTATGATTTTTAGGCATGGCAATTCACAAGCGCCCCTCGCTATCGCTGGACCATCGAATGGCAAAAAGGGCACAGAAATCACATTCTTTCCCTCCAAAGAAACCTTCACGATGACACAGTTTGATCGCACCACGTTAGAGCATAGGTTTCGCGAGCTGGCTTTTTTGAACTCTGGCGTAACCATTGAACTTGTGGATGAAAGAGGCGTCGATCGCTTTGAAACAGTGATGCATTATGAAGGCGGCGTGAAAGCCTTCGTTCAATATTTAGATCGCAGCAAATCCCCTTTGCACACAACTATCTCATTTTCAGGACAAAGAGATCATATCACCATCGATTTGTCCCTGGAATGGAACGATAGCTATCATGAAACCATGTTATGCTTCACCAACAATATTCCTCAAAGGGATGGTGGAACCCACTTGGCAGGCTTTCGGGCAGCACTTACTCGGACCATTAACAACTATGTGATGGCCAGCGGCCTAGGAAAAAAAGAAAAAGTCAGCCTTTCTGGCGAAGATGCGCGCGAAGGTTTAACTTGCGTTCTTTCCATTAAGGTTCCTGACCCTAAATTTTCATCACAAACCAAGGATAAACTTGTTTCATCCGAGGTTAGGCCTGTCGTGGAAAGCATAGCATCTGAAGGCATTGAAAGATGGCTTGAAGAAAACCCCACAGATGCAAAAAAGCTTGTCTCAAAAGTCATTGAAGCAGCGGCAGCACGTGAAGCCGCCCGCAAAGCAAGAGAACTGACACGGCGCAAAGGCGTTTTGGATATGGCTTCGTTGCCCGGGAAACTCTCCGATTGCCAAGAAAGAGATCCTTCTTTAAGCGAGCTTTTTATTGTTGAGGGTATGGGCGCTGGAGGCTCAGCTAAAGGCGGCAGAAATCGAGCATTTCAGGCTATCTTGCCATTGAAAGGTAAAATCCTAAATGTGGAAAAAGCACGCTTTGATAAAATGCTCTCCTTTGCCGAAATTGGTACGCTCATCGCAGCCCTAGGAACTGGCATTGGGCCTGAAGATTTCAACATTTCTAAAATTCGTTACCACAAAATCATCTTGATGACTGACGCTGACGTAGATGGAAGCCATATTCGTACTCTGTTGCTCACCTTTTTCTACCGTCAAATGCGCGAACTCATTGAAAAGGGATATTTATATATTGCTCGCCCCCCTCTTTACCGCGTCAAAAAAGGAGCTTCACAGGTTTATCTTAAGGACGAAAAGGCCATGCAAGATTACCTAATTGATTCAGGAATTGATAAATGCAGCCTCCATTTAAAGAAAACCAAGGCGAGCATTATTGGCCAGGATCTGCGTCAAATTATTGAAACATGCGGAAAAATTAAAGAGCTGATTGAGCCATTGGGACGCAAGGCAGGTAGCGTGGAACCGCTCGAACAAATGCTTGTGTTAGGCATATTGAAGCCGACTCTTTTTGACGACCCTAGCTCTTGCCAGCAAGCTCTCTCATCCTTAATCAATCGCTTAAACCAAATTTACGAAGGTACTGAGTCCGTTTGGAGCGGCAAAATGAAGGATGATCAAAAAATATGGGAAATCGTTTGCATCACTCAAGGCCTTGAAGAACGGTTTACGGTTGATAGCAACATGGTTAACAACTCCGACGTCTTTCAACTATCTAACATAAACTCTGATTCCTTCGACATCTATGGTCAGACCCCGCAGTTTATTGTGAAAGACCAATCCATCGATGTGAAAGGCCCTATCGCCCTTCTTGAAGCTGTGATGGACCAAGGGCGCAAAGGCATAGAGATCCAGAGGTACAAAGGCTTGGGCGAAATGAACGCAGGCCAGCTTTGGGAAACAACACTTGACCCAGATGCTAGATCTCTCTTACAAGTTCGCGTTCATCACGCTGATGATGCTGAAGAAATTTTCTCAACATTGATGGGCGATGTGGTAGAACCTCGTCGCGAGTTTGTTCAAGAGAACGCTCTTAGGGTTAAATACGTCGACGCTTAACCGCTTACTACGCACTTTTCCACTGCTACCCTCGCTCTTTTCCCTGTCACCCTCGCTCTTTTTCTTGTCATCCTCGCGAAAGCAGGGGGCCATATAAATCCTGGATCCCGGATCTGCGTCCGGGAAGACAAAAGAGTGGCGCCAGGAAGACAATGAGTGGGGTGCGGGGCGACAAAAGGAGGTGCCTGTCATCTTCGCTCTCCTTTCCCTGTCACCCTCCTCCACAGTAGGGGGAGGTTTTTCGTTATGCAACGAAAAAGGCCCGACAAATAATCGGGCCTTTTTCAAAAGAATAGCTAAAAAGCTTACTTGCTTTCTTCAGCTTTCTTCTCGTCAGCTTTTTTAACTTCAAGAGCCTTAGCGCAAGCAGCAAAATCACCCTTCTCGAGAGCAGCTTTAGCAGCTGTTACTGCATCAGCGTGAGCAGCATCTGTACCAGCAGCTTTGATAGCAGCTTCACAAGCTTCTTTTGTTACAGCTGGAGCAGCAGCATCTGTGTTAGCTACAGCAGAAACTGAAACCAATAGAGCAGCAGCAAAAATCGTTTGCTTAATCATCTTAATGTTCTCCATTCAAAAAAATCCTCTTATTAAGGACACGAGTGTTATCTATGAAAAATTGTCATTTGACAAGTCTTTTTTTGATTCAAAAATTATCTTTATCATTGTTTTTTATCATAACGAACAGACGTTGCCGCTCTTTATCATATTAGGGCTATGAATTAATGCAATTTTATTAATAATACACACTCAAACACTCAGGAAACTCTAATGAAGAAAATCGATGCTTGATTTTCTCTGCACTTAATCGCATTGTCAGCGTAAAGTTTGTTTAAAATTATGTAACACTATGGAACAAGAAAACCTCAGCCTTGATGCCATCCTTGGAGGCCGCGTTCGTCTTTATCAGCCAACCCAAGGGTATCGTGTTGCAATCGACCCTATTTTTTTAAGCGCCTCTATTTTAGCAACAGAGCATGATACGGTTTTGGATTTAGGATCAGGTGTCGGAGCAGCTTCTTTCTGCTTAGCACAAAGGACGGGCTGTAGAGTTGTTGGGCTTGAGGTTCAAAGAGAAATGATCCGCCTTGCGGTTCAAAACGCTCAGCTCAATGAGCTCAGTGGACGAGTGGAGTTTTTGCATGGGAATCTCATGACCCCACCTCCACGTCTTGCCCCCAGCACTTTTTCTCATGTTATGGCTAATCCACCCTATTTTAACCGCCAAGCCAACACAGCTTCTTCAAGCATAAATAAATCCACGTCAAATATGCTTGATCAGGGGCCAAAAGATCTCAAAGCCTGGGTCCAATTCGCCTGCCTGATGGTAAGACCTCAAGGTACGGTTACATTTGTTTTTCCAGCAGAATCTATCGATTTGCTACTTCATTTGCTTCATGGGAAACTAGGCCACATTAAAATTTTCCCATTGTGGATATCCGATAACCGTTCTGCCAATCGTGTTATTATTCGTGGCATCAAAGGGCTGCAGGGATCATCACAGTTGTGCCATGGGCTTAATTTGCATGATTGCAGCGGGAAATTTACACAAGAAGCAGAAGCCATTTTAAGGCATGGACAGGCCCTAGAGTTTTAAAGATCTTTAGCTTTTTTCTTTCGTAGAAAATATAACCGGCCAGGCCCACACACGGTCTCTTTTGTGATATCCATCATGCCTTCAGGCAAACTCAAATACTCATCTAAAGCCATTTCCAAGGCAATAACATGCTCCTCAGCCAATGCACCTTGCTGGGTAATGTTAATAATGGTGGGCTCACTCATCCCTTTATAATAGGGAGGGTCAATGAGAACGACATCAAAAATCTGACCTGAAAGACGCACACTGCGCGTATCAGATCGAAGAAATGTTACCTGTTTTTCAACCCCTAAGCTTCGCGCATTATCTCGACAGCACTTCAGGCTCTCTTGGTCAGAATCAACAAATGTGACATGCTTAGCCCCGCGGGATAAAGCTTCAAACCCTAACGAACCGCTGCCTGCAAACAAATCCAAAACTGCGGCTCCTTCCAATGAAGGGTAGTCCACATTGTGCATAAGTACATTGAACATGGATTCTTTCACACGATCCAAAGTTGGCCTGGTTTTTCTATGATTATCAGGAACTTTGAGGCGCCTGCCTTTTAATTGACCGGCAATAATTCTAAGCATTGGTAAGTAACTTTTGTGGTAAAGCGTTTCTTAAAATCTTTAAAGGAACGCTTTGGACAGAGCCTGTGCCTAAATTACCTAAAACAAATGGGCCATAGCTTACTCTAATGAGGCGGTTGACTGTTAATCCAATATGCTCACAAATCCGTCTAATTTCACGGTTCTTTCCTTCAGTCAACTTGAACTGCACCCATGCATTTGTATTCTTTTGGATTTCCAAGCTTGCTTCTATGGATTTATAGCGCATCTCATCAATAGTCACACCTTGCTTTAATGATGCTAATGCCGCCTCATCCACTTTCCCATGAACTCGGACTTTATATGTACGAATCCAAGCTGTCTTTGGGCTTTCAAGCTCATGAGCTAGATGGCCACTGTTTGTGAGCAGCAGCAGCCCTTCCGAATCCATATCCAACCTTCCGATTGAAATAACACGGGGCATTTCTTTAGGAATTAAACTAAAAACGGTGGGCCTGCCTTGAGGGTCTTTATGAGTTGTGATATAGCCCTTTGGTTTATTCATAAGCCAAAGTTTAACGCCTTCCGGCTTAATGATGGGCCTATTATCCACACTAATAATATCAGATGAAGACACAGTAGTAGCTGGAGATGAAAGGACTATCCCGTTTAACTTGACACGACCTTCAAGAATTAACTTTTCTGCATCTCTTCTAGAGCAAATCCCCGCTGCAGCAATAACCTTGGCTATACGTTCTTTCATTGAATTTTTACTCGGCAAGCATCAACAAAAGATTGCATCAATTTTTGATCCAGATCCGATACCATAAATTCAGGATGCCACTGAACACCTACAAAAAATGGGTGCACTGGATCTTCAATGGCTTCAATAATTCCGTCATCAGCCAATGCAGATACAACCATTCCCTGGCCAACTTCTTTTACAGCTTGATGGTGGACGCTATTGACCAAAACACGCTCCTTGCCATCAGCAAGTTGAGCAAGCTTCGTTGCTCCTAAAATTGTAATTTCATGCGCAGGTTTATGACGGCAACCTTCTTGGGAATGTTGAACGGATGAAGAGGGAGAAAAGCTTGGAATATCCTGAATGAGGCCGCCCCCACGCAACACATTTAACAATTGCATCCCACCACAAATCCCCAAGCATGGCTTTTGAAAACGCATCATTTGACGCACAACCGATATTTCAAATAAAGATCTACGCTCATTGAGTTTGACCGTATCATGAACCTTTGGCTCACCATACAAATGAGGCGGAACATCAAAGCCCCCTCCAGTAATGAGTAATCCGTGAATTATCGTACCAAATTCTTCGCTCAAATCTTCATAATGTGTCAGGGGCAGAGGAATACCTCCACAAGCGGCAATGACATCCGCATAGTGTTCCCTAAGGGCATACCATTTGTATCTGGAATAACCACCTGGCTGCTGCGAATCTAATGTAATACCTATGATCGGTTTTGACATAAACGCTCTCTAAGTTTGGAGTTTCCAATCATTCATTCGCATAAAAATATTGAAGAATCAAGGATTCATCGCTTGAAACTTGAATATTATTTCACCATATCATTAATATTCTATTAATTACTGTTAATTTTGAATGAAATAGCACGGAGCGATTATCGCTACCAAGTCCATTGGTCACCTTATTTATCATAGTGCCAACAAAATGCGATAAATTTGAGCTATTATTTACTGCGTTTGAATCTTTTTCTGAAAAGATGTTAAGTATGGGGGAAATAATTAAAACTCTATTATCGGAACTAAAATGAACACCTTTAATACCCTAATTGCCCTAACATTTATTCTTATGGCCGTAACAAGCTGTGGCAAGAAAAACAATCCAGAATCCCCTGTGCCTAATGCGACTTACCCAGCTATTTACCCAAAATCTTCATCATGATGAAAACTCTTACGATCTGCTTAATAGTTATATTTGGAAGCTTGACCAGCAATTTGGCTGCAGAAGCGTCGCTCACGAATGAAGCAGCCATTCTATCAAAGATTGACACCTTACCCATAAGCCACGAAGATAAAGCTGACCTTTCACGTATTTATCAATCAGTTAACAATACCTTGATATGGCCATCTAGAAACCCTTTGCTTGCTGAGATTATAGAGCGTTTTAGCCATGCTGATTTTGATGGGTTAGATCCTGAAGTTTATAAGATAAGCCAAAGCTTGATAACCCAACCTATCCAAACAGATCAGGATATTTTGATCACACTTGCCTTACTAACCTACGCCAAAGATTTAAATGGTGGAAGGCAGCTCATCAAACCCACCAAGCTCATTGATGTCCATCCATTGCAGCGCGATGTGGTCGCTATTATTGTAGCCGGCCTTATCAATGGTAACACGCAATGGCTCGAATTTTTACCGCCACCTCACCCTCAGTACACTCGTCTTAAGGGCGCTTTGTGCCATTTCCATGCTCTTGAGCAAAAAGGCCCATGGCCACAAATTGATTCTGAACACACCCTAAAACCAGGCGATACGCATACTGACGTTCTTATTTTAAGGCACCAGCTTGCAATGCATGACCTTCTCGCTTTTGAAGAAAGTACTTATTTTGACGAGAAGCTTTCCCAAGCCGTTATCGCCTATCAAAACCTTCATCAACTTGAACCTGATGGCGTTGTTGGCACACTTACGCGCGTAAGCCTTAATATGAGCCCATATCAATGGAAACGACTTATAAGCCTTAATATGGAAAGATGGCGTCATTTCCCTGAATTTGAGAATGCACATCATATTCTGGTTAATATCCCAGGAAATTTCTTAAAAGTTATCCGCTCTGGTAGCGTTGTACTGACACTACCTGTAGTAGTCGGAAGACCCCAGCGCAAAACCCCTGAATTTATTGCCCCTATGCAGCAAGTCGTTTTGAACCCTTCTTGGAGCGTTCCACCTGGAATTTCCCGCGATATTTTAAGAAAAGCAAAGGAAAACCCAAGCTATTTAGTGTCCAAAGGTATTAGGGTTATTGATAAAACAACCCATGCCCATGTAGACCCTCTGAGCGTCAATTGGGCGCAATATCAAATTTCACCTTTTCGCTTTTGGCAGCCACCCGGCGCCCGCAATGCTTTGGGGAGCATAAAATTTGTTATCAAAAACCCTTATCATATTTATATTCATGGAACACCTGACACACATGTTTTTGTCAAGAAACGTCGTGACTTAAGCTCAGGATGCATTCGTCTGGAAAACCCTAAATTGCTTTTAGCAACACTTTTTCAAGGTACGAACGATGAAAATCCTTTAGATGTGGATAAGTTACTTAAAACCAAGCAGCAAAAAGCGATCCCACTGTCCCAAGAGTGGCCAACTGTTACCGCCTATTTTACTGTTTGGGTTGACAAAGAAGGACGCTTTCATTCACATCCTGACATTTATCATTATGATGCTATCGCATTAGAAAAATATCACGAATTTTGATAACTAGTTGGAGCCTTTGAATTTTTAAGCAACCCTTTGAAGACCCAAAATGGCCCAAATATCCTGAAGCCCTACAATCAGCTGATCGATCATCTCGTCCGTATGATGTGGCGTCACAGTAATCCGCAACCTTTCGGTGCCAACTGGTACTGTAGGATAATTAATGGGCTGAATGTATATCCCATGTTTGGTAAGCAAATGATGGCTCGCTTGCTTGCATAAGTGAGCCTCACCAATAATTATCGGAACAATATGGCTAGGCGTATCGAGGAAAGAGATTCCCGCCTTTATAAGAGCATCTTTAACTGCCGTGACTCTTTCTTGGTGTTTAGTACGCTCTTCTTCGCTATCCATGAGATGCTGGATGCTCGCTATCGCCCCTGCGCAAATCGCTGGCGGCAAAGCTGTTGTAAAAATAAAACCCGGCGCGAAACTGCGGATAAAATCAATAATATTTGTTGGCCCAGCGATATACCCACCCATCAAACCATAGGCCTTGCCAAAAGTGCCCTCAACAATAGTTGGGCGATGGGCCAAACCTTGCATTTGAGAAATACCTGCACCGCTTTCTCCATATAAACCAACAGCATGGACTTCATCAATATATGTCAAAGCACCATACTGATCCGCCAGATCACAGATTTCACGAATAGGAGCAAAATCTCCATCCATTGAATAAATAGACTGAAACACTATAAGCTTTGGCCTTGCTGGGTCCGCTTGCTGTAGGATTTGCTCCAAGTGCTCAAGATCATTATGGCGAAAAATTACCTTGTCTGAACGGCTACTTCGCACACCGTGGATAATAGACGCATGGTTATTTTCATCAGAAATTACCATACAATTTGGCAAGCGACTTGCTAACGTCGAAAGGGCCGCCTCATTGGCCACATAAGCCGACGAAAACAATAACGCACTTTCTTTTTGATGCAGCTTTCCCAAGAGCCCTTCTAGCATAACATGGTAATGATTTGTCCCACCAATATTGCGAGTGCCACCTGCTCCAGCGCCCATTTTGTCCAAAGCTTCATGCATAGCACTGAGAATTTTGGGGTGCTGGCCCATGCCTAAGTAATCATTACTGCACCACGAGACAATAGGGAACTTATCCCCATCAAAATACATGTTTGCAAAGGGGAACTTGCCTACACATCTCTCTAAATCTGCAAAAACTCGATATTTTCCCTCAGATTTAAGTTGCACCAAGGCGGCATTAAAGAAAGCTTCATAATTCATCTATAATTCGGTACTCGCTTGTAAATAAGACCATCTACGGTATAAAGTAGACCCATAACATATCCTTGTAAACCAAGTGCGACAGCGTGTCACGAAAAATAAAAAATCCAATGATCAACTTTTCTTACCAAAGAACCAATCCATTTTCTATGGAAATTTCACAATGAGCTTCTCATCCCATGAACTAAGTGTTTCAGAATTATCACTCATTATCAAAGGCTTGATCGAACAAAATTGTGGATATGTCTGCTTGAGGGGCGAAATCAGCGGTACGAAAAAACATTCTTCTGGCCATCTTTATTTTCGCCTCAAGGACCAAGATGCCGTCATTGATGCAGTAGCTTGGCGAGGGACAATGTCAAACTGGGCATTAAAACCTGAAGATGGCATGGAGGTTGTCTGTACAGGCAGGGTTACTACATACCCAGGGGGCTCACGTTATCAAATAATTGTGGATTCAATGCAGCTAGCCGGGCAAGGGGCTTTACTTAAGGTTCTTGAGGAAAGACGTAGAAAATTAGCCGCAGAAGGTCTTTTTGACGAATCACGAAAACTTCTCATACCTTTTTTACCTGAACGCATTGGCATCATCACCTCCCCTACTGGTGCCGTTATACGAGACATGCTTCATAGGTTGAACGATCGATTTCCTAGGCATGTACTACTTTGGCCTGCCGCTGTGCAAGGGCAGGGTGCTGCCGAACAAGTAGAGGCAGCAATCAAAGGTTTTCAAGCCCTTCCCGAAACAATCAAACCGGATCTTCTCATTATTGCCCGAGGTGGTGGCAGCCTCGAAGATTTGTGGGTCTTTAATGAGGAAGTTGTTATACGTGCCATAGCTGAATGTTCCATCCCTACCATTTCAGCTATTGGTCATGAAACCGACACTACGCTAGCGGATTTTGCTGCCAGCAAAAGAGCACCCACCCCCACCGCTGCTGCTGAAATGGCCGTGCCAGTAAGAACACAGCTCGTACTTAAACTTCAAGAAATAACGGCCAGATATTCCGTGGCCCTTAACAATAAACTGCAACATCTGCAACAAACCTTGAGCAACTCCTACGGGCAGCTCTCAAGGATTATCCATACCCTCGATGGGAAAATGATCAAACTTAGCGACTGGGGAGAGCGACTATCGCTTATAATTTCATCGATAATGTCGACTAAGGCACATATGCTTTCCATAGCTAGAAGCAAATTGATTCATCCCACCCATCGTTTGGACATTTTGCATCATAAGTTAGATATTTTAAACCGTGACATGATCACGTGCTTTGCTCAAAAGTATCTAATAAATCCAACAAATCGTATGGGCCTTTTAAGCCAATTGTTGGAAAGCCTGTCTTACAAAAAGGTTTTAGAAAGAGGGTTCGCCCATATCCTAAGCTCATCACAACAAACCATTAGCTCAGCAACAACATGCAAAATGCAGTCTTTTGTCACTATTAATTTTCACGATGGAAACTGCAAAGCTCAAATTTTAGCCCCTAAAAAACCTTCGGAGGCTTCAAATAAAAAATCTCAAGGTACGTTATTTGAAGAATGAGATCTGCTCGTTTAACAATAATTATTTAGACTTCAGCGAAACTATAGTCAGATCTTTTTATATGCTTTATCAGACTTTTTAATAGGAGTACCGTATAATTCAAGCCGATGTCCCACCAAGGCATATCCCAACTTCAGGGCAATAGCTTCTTTCAGTTTTTCAATTTCTTCATCAAAAAACTCTACTACCTTACCACTTTCAACATCTATCAGATGGTCATGATGCTCAAGTGGGACGCTTTCATAGCGAGAACGTCCATCACCAAAGTCATGCTTAGCTAAAATGTCAGCTTCTTGAAAAAGCCTGACAGTACGATAAACCGTTGCCAGACTAATTCGTGGATCAATCTGAGAGGCTCTTTGGAAAACACTTTCAACGTCTGGATGATCATCAGCTTCAGATAATACACGCGCGATAATTCGTCGCTGGTCGGTCATCTTTAAGCCTTTTTCAATACACAACCGTTCAAGATGGGTCATTTGTAACTCCACAAAAGGGTAAGCTTCATTTCTTTTTGCGGGTACGTGTTCCTAAGCCGATACTTTTTGCTAACTGGCTACGCTGCTTAGCGTAATCTGGAGCTACCATTGGATAGTCTCCACCCAGTCCCCATCGGTCCTTATATTCTTCTGGTGTCATATTATAGGCAGTTTTCAAATGTCTTTTCAACATTTTTAATTTCTTCCCATCTTCCAGGCAAATAATGTAGCCAGGTTTTACTGATTTATGGATGGGAACAGCTGGTTCTGGCCTTTCTTTTGTGATGCTGAAGTCCTTTTTCTCAATAGATGCCATCGTGGCAAATACTTGCTGGATTAGCCTTGGTAATTCATCAACATCGACTTGGTTATTTGAAACATGTGCGGAGACTATTTCCGCAGTCAATGCTAACAAATCCATCGCATCATTTCTAGGCTTGTTTTGATCAGTCATACATTTACTTCCTTTTTTACTTATGCTTTCAATTTATCGATAAAATTTTAGCTTAAAAAATCATTTACAATAAATATTATAAAACAACATCATATAAAAAAACCGAATTATTTCAATAAATTAAATACGATTTCTTTTTAACACCATCGCATCATTAGAACCAGCGTTATCCTTGTAATAATTTAATCGTTTACCAATTAGCATAAAATCAAGGCTGTAATAAAAATTAAGCGCATCAATATTACCTTGGTTTACTTCAATAAACACATCAGCTCCACGTTTTTTGTCAAATATGTGTTCCATCATTCTCTTACCAAGTTTCATACGGCGAAATGACGGATCAACACAAATATAAACAACATCAATATAGTCATCTATTCCTTGGAATAGAAGAAACCCCCTTAATACATCCTTGTCATCAATACAACCAACACCCTGCATTCTAGAAATTAGCTTTTCGTATTCATGAGATGACCAATACGTTTGATCACACATTGCATGCAACCTTGAGCAAGCTTCAGCCATTTCAATGGCTAGGTTTTTAATGATCAGCATTAGGTATATTCTTAAATTGGTGAAAATAAATGGGGGAGGTAAATGGTTCATAAGCATGCCCCAAAAACGCCTGGAAGGCACCCCACGCAGAAGAAGAGGCGACCTCCACCTTTCTTGCACTTAACCCATGATCTTCGAAGGCAAAAATACATTTCTGCCCACTTTCTAATAATGCCAGCATTTGTTCAATAGATAATTGCTCATATTGAGCTTGGCTTTCTCTGAAATGCTTTACATTAAACAATCCTGTTTGTGTAGGAACCACAATTGAAACGGGAGCCTGCCGCGCCTCAGGTTGCAGTTGATAAAAAATGGCATCAAAAGTTTGAACCCCAAAAACAGGAACCTGAAGCGCAATTGAAAGGCTTTTTGCGGCTGAACCAGCAATTCTAAGGCCTGTAAAAGACCCTGGCCCCACCACAACAATGATTTTTACAATGTCCGCAACCTCACATTGAGCTTCATCAAGGACCTTTTGGATTAGGCCAAAAAGCCATTGATCGTGCCCCCTTTTTGCATTGTGCTCAGCCTTATACGCTTGCCCACTTTCTTCACAAGTTAAGCATACAGAACAATTCGAACCAGATGTGTCCAGGGATAGAACAACCTTTTGAAAATTCAATTTTGGCTTTAATGGCATAGGGAAAAATTAAAACAACATTAAACAATTTGGCACGACTCATCAAAAGCTAATCGTAGATCTCGAGGTAATTAGGATTCATTGTCATGAATTTTCTGAATCCAGGATCGCACCGTCAAATTGCGTTAAATTGTTTTGCCTGATTATCTTTTGAACTTTTTTGACATAGGTCATTCCTAATTCAGAATATTTTGTCAACCCCACAGCCAACTGAAGGCCATTGGATTCAAGCCCCTGGCTTCTAAGCATATACCGTAAATTACGCAAATTTGCATATGCAGGATGGGTGTTAATATTGTGAATGTAGGCTTCTATAGCTTCATTTAGGCTCGTAAATTTTTTAAGCGTATAGCGATGCCTAATATTACCTTCTTTTGATTTTTCACGAACCATCACACGATGGCCAAAAGGTGAATTCTTCTTAGCCGCAATACCACTCAAACCCCATCCGCTTTCAGCAGCACTCTGCCCAAGGGCAAGAGAAGCCGGAACTATATCCAAGCGCTGCAACATAGCCTGGGAGTTTCTAAAGTCCACTTTGTACCTTTTGGACAGATCCAACAGCCACATACGATCACCCGCACTGAGTTGCCCTTTATGAGATAAAATATCTAGGTAACGCCTGCGATCTACCAAGATCTTCTCATTAACCTGCAAAATCATGGGCAGCATTGTCTTTAAAAAAGTGTCCTTTTGCTGGCTAGCCGTCAAGCGGACCGAATGTTTAACGGGGAAGTTATCCACACTAATTCTCGGCACAACCCCATCGCCTTGACGAACCTGATCAATACTATATTTCTTTGAGGCAAAAACAACAGGCACTTCTTGATGCTGAACAACCTTTGGGGCAGATATATAATACTTTTGAGCCCGAGGCTCATCACCAACGCCACCCAAAATGACGATCAAAAGCCCAAGCAAACCCGTGCTTGATTGCAGAATAGCCCTTGAACTTTGAGGGAGCCAATAGTGTTTCTTCATCTATATAGCCCTAACCTCATTAACTTCAGGCACATAGTGCTTAAGCATATTTTCAATGCCAGATTTAAGGGTAGCCGTTGAGCTTGGGCACCCCGAACAAGACCCTCTCATTTCAAGAAACACAATGCCATCTTCAAAGCGATTAAAAATAATATCGCCACCATCCATTGCAACCGCTGGCCGCACTCTGGTTTCGATCAGTTCCCTAATTTGGTTGACCACTGGGTCTGCATCATCAAACACCTGAGTTTGTGATGTTTTTTCAGATAGCACAGGTTGGCCAGAAATGAAGTGATCCATAATGCGTGTTAGAATATATGGCTTCAATGTAGACCATTGAAAATCAGTTTGCTTCGTAACCGTAATAAAATCATATCCGAAAAAAACCTGAGCGACGCCTTCTACAGCAAGCAAAGACTCTGCTAAGATGGATTCACAAGCTTTTTCGTTATGAGTAAAATTATATGTGCCGTTTTCAATCACAACCCTACCGGGCAAAAATTTGAGTGATTCTGGATTCGGCGTTTCTTCTGTCTGAATAAACATTATCTTTCCTTTTACCAGGGTCTCTTCATATAAGAAAATATCTAAAATTGCAAGCAAAATTAACTTGCGATAAACTTGTTGCTCAATAAGCAAGCAACAAATCAAGGTCGATCCTACAGTTTTTCTTTAAAATTCGATAGTAACCTTTGACCCTTCTTTTGGAACACCCACTTGCGGCGACTCAAAATGAATTTCACCCCTAGCCATAAGACGCTCTTCAGAAACTTTGAAAACCACAGGTTTTTTAGAACAATGACCTTTTTCACATGTTTCGTGAATCAGCATCTTGAGAAGCGGGATATTGACCGAACGATCGGAGGTATTTTTCAAAAGGCCTGTAACCATTAGTTTTTTGCCCCCTCCATCTTGCGTAAAATGGCAGTCCACCTGCTCGATAGAGAGGCTTGTATCGGCATTAAGTGGTTTATCGGCAAAAATCTCATAGAATTTTGTCATTGGCGGCCACTGCACAATTAAAAAATCTCGTCCAAATAAAAGCAGTGCACCAGTCATAACAACCGTAAAAGCATATGCTGCCCAACCGATGGGTAATTTTCTCGTCGTTTCCTCAAACGGCTCAACAACAACTTCTGTTGACGGCTCTTCAATACCAAGTCTTTTCCTACGCTGATTAAAGATATCTTCCTCTTCTTGTTCAAAAACATGCACCCACTCGTGACTGCAAACAGCGCACCTTAAGCCCATGGAGGGCCTTTCTTCCAGCAGCTTGTCCTCTATCATATACCTTCGCGTGCAATTCGGGCACGTAATAATCATCTTAAATCCTTTGTTTTTTGTTTCAATATACCTGGATAACGGGATTTGATCAAACCCCCAGCGCGCAAAAATTATTCTGCGACATAAATCTTGTTGTTAGAGAAAAGAAAATGTAAAACGAAAGAGAGAGATTTCGCAAATGTTTCACAGGTACGATCAAAGTGGCAAAAAATGAAAAAGACATCGTAAGGTTTCAAAATGTTGGATTGCGATATGATCGGGGCCCTGAAATTTTAAGCAACCTAACATTTAGGCTCGAAAAAGGATCTTTTCATTTTTTAACGGGCTCGAGCGGTGCAGGCAAAAGCTCCTTGTTGAAATTCTTGTACCTTGGCCACGAACCTTCTCGAGGAACAATTCATCTTTTTGGCCGAGACATCACCACTATTTTGCGAAGCGAGATACCTTTCTTCCGACAAAGGATAGGGGTTGTGTTTCAAGATTTCAACCTAATTAACCATCTTTCCGCCCTTGATAATGTTGCGTTGCCACTAAAGGTGGCCGGGTTTGACCCTCGCCGCGCACGCATTCATGCCGCCGAACTCCTCTCATGGGTTGGACTAGAAGACCACATCCTTTCTCTACCCTTAAGCTTGTCTGGCGGACAAAAGCAACGCGTCGCCATCGCCCGAGCTGTGATCGCTCAACCTGATCTCCTCCTAGCCGATGAACCGACCGGGAATGTCGATGATCAATTAGCCGTCAAGCTACTCTATTTGTTTGAAGAGCTAAACAAAATGGGAACGACTGTCGTCATCGCCACGCACAATCGTTATGTCTCGTCAGAGTTTGATCATCCAATTTTGCACTTGGAAAATGGTCGCTTGATCGCGCCTGGGGCCAATAAAAAAGAAAAGGTCAATCATGATGCTTAAGCAAAACCCATACGATATTCCATTTGATGAAGACTCTGCTTCTAAGTTTATTCCTTGGATCATCGCCCTCACTACATTCATCTCCACCATTTTTATTTTATGCACCTTAAGCCTTTCATCATTGGCTGGAAAATGGGGACAAGATCTTGGTGAACATATGACGATCCAAATCCCCACAAGCACACAACCAGAACAAGATCACACCACATTGAATGAAATCTTAAGCCATCTACGGCTTATTCCGAGCATTGCTAAGGCTGACGTTATGGAGTCGGAAGAGACCTATAAGCTATTAGAACCTTGGCTAGGCCAAAATGTACGCGATCTTGGTCTGCCTGTTCCAAAAATGATCACCGTGCAATTGCGTCACAAGCAATTCATTGATGCACAATCAATAAGCAATGACTTGAATAAGATTTCCCCCGGCATCACCATTACCCATCATCAGAATTGGCATAAGCATCTTATTAAGCTAATCAGCGCCACTCAGGTTGTGATTCAAATAATCGTCATCCTTATTGCTTTTGCAGCACTAGGAACACTCGTGTTTACCACTTATACAGGGCTTGTAGTCCACAAAGACATCATTCATACTTTACGCCTCATAGGTGCGCGTGCCCACTACATTGCGAAGCAGTTTCAGCGGCATACATTTAAACTAGCTCTCAAAGGTGTCTTCTATAATTTTTTAGCATTGGGATTAATTTTTCTAGCTTTAAAATTTTTCTTAGGGCAAATGGATGTTCATTTACCCATGATTACATTATCCATGCCCTTGTTATTGAGCGTATTATTTCTTGTACCATTGGTTGTAGTCATTGCAATGATATTTACATCCCGCATTACGGTTTCCTATGTCCTTCATCAGCACGTCTAGTTCTCATACGATCGGCATCCTTAAAAGCTTTTTAAAAATCACATACAATTCAATTTTATGCTTATCTGGTCTTTGGGCCATCGGCTTTTTAATTTTCGCTCAAGCCGCTCTTTCTCCAGAACCTTTTAATCCAAACAAAACCCAATTAATTGTTGTGTTAACTGGTGGCAATGAGAGAATTCAAGAAGGGTTACGGCTGCTGGATGATGGGTTAGGCGAAAGACTATTCATATCCGGCGTTAACAAAGCTGTATCTCTTGAGAGTTTGCTATCTGCTACTTATTCCAAATATGCTCACCTTAAAAGCAAGGTCGTTTTAGGCAAAGAGGCGCTCAACACACAAGGAAATGCTAAAGAAACACGCCAATGGATTCAAGCACACACCATTCATTCCATACGGCTTATTACGGCTAATTACCATATGCCAAGAAGCTTACTGCAGTTTAAACGGGAACTTCCAGGAATAACAATTATTCCACACGTTGTAATGCCAAAAGCCGTTCGTGCAGATGATTGGTGGTCTTGGCCAGGAACAACATGGTTGTTTTTTATTGAATACAATAAGATTTTACTCCTATATTTCAGCTATCTCATTTGATATTGTTTGCCATGGCCCGGTTGAAATCTCTTATTTTTAATATAACGTTTTTTATGTTCACAACGTTGGTTCTTACCGTTGGAACCATATGTTTTGTTTTTCCTAGAAACGTGGTTTTGCATGTCACAAGGATATGGTCTAAAACCGTTCTATGGCTGCTCAAGACGATCGTTGGGCTAGACTACCAAGTTAACGGCATCGAAAAACTAACATTTCCTTGCATTATAGCTTCAAAACATCAATCTTCTTGGGAGACCATTGTTTATCATGCTATTTTATGCGATCCATCCTATGTCCTCAAAAAGGAATTAGATCGATTGAGCTTTGGCGGGTATATTCGACGCTTACAAATGATCATTGTAGACCGCAAAGGTGGGCGAGGCGCGTTAGTGTCAATGCTCAATCAAGCCAAAGAAGTCGCTTCAAGCGGACGACCCATTGTTATTTTTCCCGAAGGAACAAGATCCAAAGCTGGGGAAAAAGGAAATTATCAAAAAGGAGTTGGCTTGCTATACAAAAGTCTTCAAATTCCTGTTTATCCAGTGGCGCTAAACTCAGGGTATTTTTGGGGCCGGCGATCGTTTGATAAAAAGCCTGGAACCATAACTTTAAACGTTCTGGACGCCATTGATCCAGGAATGGACGTAGATACTTTTATGGAAAAACTAGAAGAAAAGATTGAAAAAGAGTCCCTCCGTCTTGCAAAGAATTCTTAAAGGGTTAATTAAGCCTTATTGAATGATTTGCTAAAGATGTTTACACTAGCGACTGCAACTACTGTATGATCGGTCAAAGCTTAAATTGAAAGGCAAGAACATTGAATAATCTTGGAAGAAATGCTGCTTTATGGCTCGTCCTCGCCCTTCTCTTGATTGCGGCGTTTAACATGTTTAATTCGTCCTCTCAAAAAACCGGGCAGACAGATATTTCTTACAATGAGCTCATTGACCACGCCGAAAAGCAAAACATTGAAGAAGTTCTTTTACGCGGAAATATTATCACAGGCAAGTTGCGTAATGGTCAAATTTTCTCCATTCATATCCCTCAACAAACCACCGGCTTGGCCGATCGCTTGGTAGAAAAAGGTGTTCGGGTTAAAGTCGCCCCTGCCGATGAAAATTCGCCATCACTCATGCAAATATTGTTCTCGTGGTTTCCCATTATCCTCTTAATTGGCGGTTGGATTTTCCTCTTACGGCAAATGCAAAGTGGCAGTGGGAAAGCCATGGGTTTTGGCAAATCCAGAGCCAAGCTATTGTCTGAAAAGTCTGGCCGCATCACTTTTGAGGATGTCGCAGGCATTGATGAAGCAAAATTTGAGCTTGAAGAAATTGTTGATTTCTTAAAAGACCCTCAAAAGTTCCAACGACTAGGTGGCAAAATCCCGAAAGGTGTTTTGCTTGTAGGCCCTCCCGGCACCGGTAAAACTCTTCTTGCGAGAGCCATTGCTGGAGAAGCCAACGTCCCATTCTTTACCATTTCAGGTTCTGATTTCGTTGAAATGTTTGTGGGTGTGGGTGCCAGCCGTGTGCGTGACATGTTTGAGCAAGGGAAGAAAAATGCTCCATGCATTATCTTCATCGATGAAATTGATGCCGTTGGCCGCCATCGTGGTGCTGGCCTAGGAGGAGGCAACGATGAGCGCGAACAAACGCTGAACCAATTATTGGTAGAAATGGACGGGTTTGAATCCAATGAGGGAGTCATATTGATTGCGGCCACAAACCGTCCCGATGTTCTTGATCCTGCGCTTTTGCGTCCTGGCCGTTTCGACCGACAAGTAATTGTTCCCAATCCTGATGTGAGCGGCCGAGAGAAGATTTTAAGCGTTCATATGAAAAAAGTACCTTTAGCCCCAGATGTGGATGCAAAAGTACTAGCCAGAGGAACCCCAGGTTTTTCGGGCGCTGATCTTGCTAACCTTGTTAATGAGGCCGCACTCCTAGCCGCAAGGCGTGGTAAAAGGGCCGTTTCGATGGCCGAATTTGAAGAGGCTAAAGATAAGGTCATGATGGGCTCAGAAAGACGCTCCCTAGCCATGACGGATCAAGAGAAGCGCTTAACGGCCTATCATGAAGCTGGCCATGCTTTGGTTGCCATGCTCACACCAGCTTCCGACCCAATCCACAAAGCCACCATCATTCCTCGCGGCAGAGCCTTGGGCATGGTCGTACGTCTTCCTGAAGGAGATCGCATCAGCGTTGCTAAGGAAAAACTTCATGGCGATTTAGCTGTAGCGTTTGGAGGGCGCATAGCCGAAGAATTAATTTTTGGCTCAGATAAGGTAACAACGGGCGCATCATCCGATATTAAGATGGCGACAGAGATCTCTCGCCGGATGGTAACCGAGTGGGGTTTAAGCGCCAAAATGGGCCCCGTAGCTTATGGTGAAAATGGCCAGGAATTATTCTTAGGGCATTCAGTTACCCAACATAAAAATGTCTCTGAAGCCACAGCTCAAAAAATTGACGAGGAAGTCCGACAAATTATTGATGCTGCTTATGATAAGGCCAAAAAGCTTATTAAAGCCAATTTAAACAAGCTCCATGCCATCGCTGAGGCTTTACTTGAATACGAAACCTTGAGCGGAGAAGACATTGACATCCTTATGAAAGGGAGACGTTTACCTCGCCCAGAGGCAGTTGCTTCAACACCTGCTCGTAAACGTGGCTCAGTTCCCTCAAGCCAAACGAAAGGTAGGAGGCTTAAAGGAGACGGCCTTGAACCTCAAGGAGCTTAAAGTGTCTGAGGTTAACCTGTTCGGAACAGATGGAATACGTGGCGAAGTTTTTCAATGGCCTTTTTTGCCGACTGAGCTCGTTAGCTTAGGAGCTTCCATTGCGAAAATTCTTAAAGCTCGTCAGAAAAAGATGGTTATAGCTTGCGATACCCGTTCGTCTGGACAGATGATTACTTCCAGCCTTGGTTCAGGCATTATGGCAAAAGGCGTCGATGTCCTTGATTTAGGGGTCATGTCAACGCCAGCTTTGGCTTTTTTAACAAAGCACTATAATGCTGATTTTGGGCTGATGATCTCGGCTTCCCATAACCCCTATCAAGACAATGGTATTAAAATTTTTAATGCTTCTGGTGAAAAAATTTCTGTCGGTATTGAGCAGAAAATCTCAAGAACATATTTCGACCAGAATTTTTCATTTTCCGTTAATACGGTAGGCAAAATGATTGACATGAAGTCTATCGCCTTGCACCCATACCTTGATTTTTTGCGCTCACATTTTGCGAGCTTAAACCTTTATCAAACACGCATAGCTATCGATTGCGCAAATGGTGCACTTTCCGGTTGGGCAAAGGACTTCCTTCATGTATTAGGCGCAGACGTTATCGCCATTGCTGATGAGCCAGATGGCATGAACATCAATGCAAACTGTGGCGCAACTCACCCTACCTTAATTCAGAAAATGGTCACACAAAATCAGGCCGATATCGGGTTCACATTTGATGGTGACGGTGATCGTGTTATGGCTGTGAATAAAAACGGAGATCTTCTCGATGGCGATCAGATCCTGGCAATTTTGTCATTGGATCAACTACACACGAATACCTTTAAAATATTAAAAGTAGTAGGAACGGTTATGGCCAACTTAGGCCTACAAAAACTTCTTGAATCCCATGGGGTTCAGTTTTTCAAAACACAGGTTGGTGATAAATTTGTTGCCGACAAAATGATAGAGACAAAAGCGCAGATTGGTGGAGAAGCTTCTGGGCATGTCATTTTAGGTGACTATGCTATGATCGGCGATGGACTGTTGGTTGCTCTTAAGCTTCTATCCATTTATCAACATTCCAAATCGTTGCCATTGGCCTTTATCCCGACAAGCCAAAGGCTTGAAAATGTGTCTATTAAAAACAAGCGGCTCTTGAATTTACCTGAGTGGCAATCTTTTCTTGATACACTCATTCATGACCACGGCAATAGTTCCTACATTTTGGTTCGCCCTTCTGGCACAGAGCCCTTGATCCGCATCTTTGTTCAATGTGATAATGAGGCGCTTATTGAGCATATTATTTCAGCATGCAGACAGAAAATCACGGAACTAGACAATGATAAATATCTCATTTAGGCCGAAAGCAGAAAAGCCTGCGCACGTTAACAAATATAGCTGTTCATCTACTCTTGGAAAAATGAGCTTGTCGTTAACCGACGAGGGTGACTTAATTGAATTGCACCTTGACCCTGACTATGATTTCCCAACACTGCCGCAAGGATTAAAATCTCTTGTCAATTTTATTGAAGAGAAAAATTGGAGCCAGCTCCCATCCATTGTAGCGTTTGGCACACCTTTTCAAATTCAAGTTTGGAAAGCGCTGGCTAACTTACCACATGGTACATTAACCACTTATAAAGAACTGGCCAACAAGATAGGATACAACTCCGGATTTCAAGCTGTCGGCCAAGCTGTGGGAAAAAATCCTTTGGCTTGGATCATTCCCTGCCATAGGGTTATATCAACTTCAGGTGGATTGGGTGGCTTTAGCTGGGGACTCGATATAAAAAAGAACCTGTTAATAAAAGAAGGATATAAGATAAGTTAATGACTCATAAGCCAACCTTAAAACCTGCACGACCATTTTTTTCTTCAGGCCCCTGTGTCAAACACCCCGGGTGGTCATTATCAGCTTTGGAGTCAGCATATGTTGGTCGCTCACATCGTTCTTTTGATGCTAAAGCTAAACTAAAGCAAGTCATTGAACTTAACTCCCGCCTTTTGGGTATTCCAAAAGATTACAAAGTTGGCATCGTACCTGGCTCAGATACTGGCGCTGTTGAAATGGCATTATGGAGTTTATTGGGTGCAGGCCCTACAACTGTTTTAGCTTGGGATGTTTTTGGCAAAGAATGGCTTAAAGATGCAACGGATCAACTAAAATTAAATGATCTATTTTTTCGAGTTGGCGACGCGGGCGTATTACCTGATCTTTCCAATATTCCCCTTGATCATGATATCGTTTTTACATGGAATGGTACAACGTCTGGAACATGTTTGGAAAACGGAGATTGGATTTCAAAAGACAGAACCGGCCTTACTATTTGTGATGCTGTTTCAGCTATTTTCGCCATGGAACTACCATGGGATAAACTAGACGTTGTGACCTATTCATGGCAAAAAGGACTCGGAGGCGAATCTGCTCATGGAATGATCGTTTTAAGCCCAAGAGCTATCGAGAGGCTTAAAAACTATACCCCCTCCTGGCCCGTCCCCAAAGTCTTCCGTTTAGCTGAGCACGGCGGAATCAGAGAAGGAATATTCAACGGCGAAACCATCAACACCCCCTCTCTCTTAAGCGTTGAGGACTGCCTTGATGCCTTAAATTGGGCAGAGTCAATAGGTGGTTTGCCAGCGATGATCAAACGATCCCAAACTAATTTTTCCTGCGTTCGTGATTGGGTAGCCTCACGCACCCATTGGATTGATTTTATGGCCGATAAACCAGCCCATCGATCAACAACATCAATTTGCCTTAAATTAACAGATTCTTCCATCATGAGCCTGTCTCGCGAGAAGCAATGGCGTGTGATTGCCAATATAACAGACCGCATTGCCAAAGAAGGGGCTGGATATGATATCAAAGGCCATATTATGGATGCTCCTAATATCCGTATTTGGTGTGGCCCTACTGTGGAAACAGAATGTATCATGCGCCTTCTCCCCTGGATAGAATGGTCTTACCATATGACCCTTGAGACAATTGAAAAAAATGAGCTTTAAAGCGCAATTTGCTAGCCTACTGAACCTTAATATCCTATAAAGAAATGGTGTTGTTTTTTTCAAGGATCTAAATGTCATGTCAGGTAGTGTGAATAAAGTTATTTTGGTTGGGAATTTGGGCCGCGATCCAGAAGTTCGCTCTGCACAAGATGGTTCTAAAATTGTTAGCCTTTCTGTTGCCACTTCTGAAAACTGGAAAGATCGCATTTCGGGTGAAAGAAAAGACAGAACCGAATGGCATAGGGTCGTTATTTTTAATGATAGGCTGGCTGAAGTTGCAGAGAAATACCTTCGGAAAGGGTCAAAAATTTACCTCGAAGGACAACTGCAAACCCGCAAATGGACAGACAATACCGGGCAAGAAAAATATACAACCGAGGTTGTTTTAAGCAAATTCAGGGGGGAGCTAACTATGTTGGATAGTCGTCATGACGGCGGCAGCGAAGCCATAGATTACGATTCTGAACCCCAATCTTCACCCTCTTTGAAACCCTCATCTCGTTTCGATGATGAAATACCTTTTTAGTTTTTGATTCTTCATTAAGGCTCACATATTATGACCGGACAAAACGCCTCCGAAATTATTCAAGTTACCATTGAAGATGAGATGAAAACATCTTACTTGCAATACGCCATGAGCGTTATTGTAAGCCGCGCATTGCCTGATGTGCGCGATGGGTTAAAGCCAGTTCATCGCCGCATTTTGTTTGCCATGAAAGAGGCAAATAATGATTACAATAGAGCCTATCGCAAGTCAGCCAGGGCTGTTGGTGATGTTGTAGGCAAATACCATCCTCATGGTGAAATGGCCGTTTATGATGCCATGGTCAGAATGGCTCAAGATTTCTCCATGCGGGTACCATTAGTCGATGGCCAGGGTAACTTTGGATCAATGGATGGAGACCCTGCCGCTGCGTCTCGTTACACCGAAGTGCGCTTGTCTCACCCTGCTCACTTCTTGCTTGAGGACATTGACAAACAAACCGTTGATTTTGTTCCTAACTATGATGACAAAGAACAAGAACCTGTGGTTTTGCCAGCCCGCTATCCAAACCTACTTGTCAACGGAGCAGGTGGTATTGCTGTAGCTATGGCTACGAACATTCCGCCCCATAACCTTAAAGAAGTTATCGATGCATGCTGTGCCTACATAGACAATCCTGATGTCTCCATTGACGAACTCATGCAGCTTATTCTTGGGCCTGATTTCCCAACAGGCGGTATCATCCTCGGCAAAAGCGGTATCAAAGATGCTTATCGCACGGGCCGAGGGTCAATTATTATTCGTGGGAAAACCCACGTTGAAGTTGTTCGCAAAGAGCGGGAAGCTATTATTGTCACGGAAATTCCTTATCAAGTGAACAAAGCCCGCATGATTGAGCGGATGGCTGAAGTTGTTAAAGAAAAGCTCATTGAGGGGATTTCAGACCTACGTGATGAATCCGATCGAGATGGCGTTCGGGTGGTGATCGAACTCAAAAAAGATGCGGTTGCTGATGTCGTTCTCAATCAGCTCTATAAATTCACACCTCTTCAAGTTTCCTTTGGGGTTAATGCGCTGGCTCTTAATGGCCGCCAACCACAAATGATGAATCTTAAAGATATTATTTCGCTATTCATTGAGTTTAGAGAAGAAGTAACAGTTAAGCGCATTCAGTTTGATTTAATGAAAGCGCGGGAAAGGGCCCATATTTTAATTGGCCTTTCTGTGGCCGTTGCTAACATTGATGAGATCATCCGCATTATCCGCCAGTCCACTGATCCTGCCTCTGCCAAAGAACAACTGATGACCAGAGCCTGGCCTGTACACGATATCGAGTCATTGTTAAGGATGGTGAGTGAGCGCATTGTAATTGACAATGGAACATATATGCTCACGGAAACACAAGCCAAAGCAATCTTGGACTTAAGGTTGCATAGGCTCACAGGTTTAGAGCGCGATAAGATTGCTGGCGAGCTTACAGAGCTGGTTGAGAAAATCCAAGGGTTTTTGAAGATCCTAAATTCAAGGCCACTTCTGATGGAAATCATCCGTAATGAACTTGTTGAAGTATCCTCCAAGTTCCCTGATGCTCGGCGAACAGCCATTGATGAAGTCGAGTTTATGGCTGACATGGAAGATCTCATCCAACGCGAGGACATGGTTATCACCGTGAGCCACGGTGGATATATCAAGCGCGTTCCAGTAACTAGCTATCGCGCCCAGAAAAGAGGCGGCAAAGGCCGCTCTGGCATGGCAACACGAGAAGAAGACTTTGTCAGCGATATTTTTGTAGCGAATACCCATACGCCAGTTTTGTTCTTCTCATCATTAGGTAAAGTATATCAACTCAAGGTTTATAAGTTACCCCTTGGGAATCAGCAATCTCGTGGGAAGGCTATGATTAATCTTTTCCCATTGGAGCCAGGAGAAAACATTACCACTGTTATGCCGCTCCCTGAGGATGAATCAAGCTGGAAAGACCTCCACATAATGTTCGCAACTTCCGTGGGAACGGTACGTCGTAATGCCCTTTCTGATTTCTTAAATATCAGAACCAATGGTAAAATTGCTATGAAATTGGAGGATGGTGAAGAGTTAATTGGCGTGCAACCATGCAACCCTGATGATCACGTCTTTTTAACAACAAAAAATGGGCAATGCATTCGCTTTAGCGTAGATAACGTTCGCTTGTTTAGAGGGCGTGACTCCGTTGGTGTGCGTGGCATTAGACTTTCCAAGAAAGATAAGGTGATCTCTCTATCCATTCTTAAAAACGCTAACTTTACAATTGAAGAAAGAGACAGTTATATCCGTTACAGCAATGCTCTTCGTAAAACGCCGTCAGAAGAGGATGATACGCAAGTTAGTGAAAATCCTCAAACTTCATTATCTGAAGACCGCATCAAAGAACTTGCCCAAAACGAGCAATTCATTATCAGCATCACTCAAAAAGGCTTTGGAAAACGCACCTCGGCCTATGCTTATAGGATTACGAACCGCGGTGGACAAGGTATGGCCAATATTGATATATCTGAAAAAAATGGTTTGGTTGTAGCTTCATTCCCTGTCAGTGAAAATGATCATTTGGTACTGGTTACCAATGGTGGACAAGTCATTCGTTGCCCAGTTCATGACATCAGATTCACAGGACGCAAGACACAAGGTGTAACCATTTTCCGAGTTTCTGAAGACGAGCGAGTTGTTTCTGTAAGCCGTATACAAGAACCTGAAGAAGATGATGATGAAGAACTTGACTCAGAAGTATTAAACGAATCAGGTGATACAAGCGAATGAGCCAATCCATTGGGCTATATCCAGGGACATTTGACCCCATCACGAGAGGTCATCTTGATATCATTGCTCGGGCTGCTCAGTTAATGGATAAACTAATCATTGGGGTAGCAACAAATGGCCACAAAATCCCTTTGTTTGACCTTGAGACTCGTGTAGCAATGGTTCAAGAAGACATTACAACTCTTAAAGAAAAGCTATCACTCAGTGCCGACATAGTGATTGTACCATTTGATATGCTGCTGATTAAGTTTGCTGCCCAGAATAATGTTAGAGCCATTATCAGAGGGCTTAGGGCGGTATCCGATTTTGAGTATGAGTTTCAAATGGCAGCTATGAATTTACGACTTAATTCTCAAATTGAAACCATTTTTTTAATGGCTACCGATAAATATCAATTTATTTCTTCCAGTATGGTAAAAGAAATTGGTCGCTTAGGAGGCGATATTTCACAATTCGTTTCCCCTCACGTGGTTAGAAAAATACAAGAAATATATAATATCACCCCTTAGCTACCCCAGCGATTGTGTAGCCATAACCACTGCCCTGGTTCTTGCGTGATCCATTGTTCAAGATAAGAGTGCACTGTTATCATAAAGTTACGATGACCGTCTTCTGTAGCATCAACTGGGTATTGTATTGCCGGGTAAAAAATAACCCTCAATTTCCCACTTTCAAGCCGAACCACCTGTGCTGGCAAAACCGGGCACATGTATTTTTCAGCTAATCTAGCCAGCCCAGGAGGTGTCATGGCTTCTTTACCAAAAAATGGCACTGAAATACCATTGTTCATTTTTTGATCTATCAGCAATATAAGATGCTCCCCATTATTGAGAGATTTTAAGCTTTTTCTTCCACCAGCTGGCCCCTTGGGTATCAAATTTTCGGTTATCTTTAATTGAAGTTTTCGAATTAATCGATTGATATATTGATTATTAGCAGCTCGATATACTTGGCTTGTTTTAACACCGTAATCCCGGCAAACTACTGCTACCATTTCCCAGTTGGCTATGTGCCCGGCGAAAATAAGGCCAGGTTTATCATCATCCTTAAGCCGCAACAGATGCTCTAACCCTTCAACCTCTAAGTAGGGGCCACCAACTTTGATCCTGTCAATGTTAGCATATTCCGCAACAACAGACCCGAGATTGCGCCACATTTGACGAATAAAAGCATGGCTCTCTGATAATGATAGATTTGGGAAAAATTGCCTTAATCTGCTTACGGCTTTTTTATTTATTTTGGTTAAGCCGCCTACAAATCCTGCGAAAGCAGCGAGCGCTTTTCTTGATGCCGAAACACCAAACAGGCGGCACAGACCATAGACAATGTACGTAATACAAAACGCTACCATCATACTGAGCGAATGCAAATGTGATCCCTCACTTATTAAATGCCAGCGGGCATGTTATGCATAAAGAAAACTGTGCTCTCTTCTCTGGCCTAAAAGCATTGACAATAGTTGTGATATTGAGAGGTTCATGCATTGAATCAAATTGAGAGCTTGCAACGCCAGTCCAATACGGCTGCGTGTATCTGCTGGCGCTCGTCCAATGTGGCAATAATTTGACCGCACTGGCAAGAGAAGATCCTGGGATTGGCAAAACAACAATTTTATCAATTCCAAAATTACGCATGATTGTGTAAGTCAAAAGCATTGTAGCGAAATCATCAAGTGGTTTCTGAACGGAAGGATATCGTTCCTTTATTGCCTTTTCACCCAATTGAGACAATTGGAACAAGGCTGCATCTACCTCATTTATTGTAAAATGATCACCGTTAGGGTTAGCTAGTGGAAGCACACAAAATTGGTGTGCTCTTGCAACACCATAGGCGGTAGTTGAGTTTCCTAAGAAATCACTAGGTTTTTCCCCCTTGAGTTGAAGTAAGTTAGCAATTAGTGAGTATAAATAGTGTAAAACTCCAGAATCACGGCCAGCTACTCGAGGGAACGGGAATATTTGATTTTCGTGTAGGCCAAGCTCAGCATAAAATATGCTTTTAACTTTATCAGCCACCAGATGAGTTCCTATTTTTCCAAGGAACCTCTCGACTACCAGCTCATTTCCACCACGGATATTTATAACTTGGATGCTAGCTCCCCCTTGATCAACAAAAATAGCATTTTCTGGTGTTTCATTACCCATCGAAGCCATTAATGCATACGCTGTACCAACACCAAAATCAGCTTCTTCTGTATGGCTTAATACAGTTACAGAAACACCCCGTACTTGAGCAATAGCATCGAGAATTTGACGTTGATTTTTCGCATCTCTAATGGCTGCCGTGGCAATGACTGATAATTCTGTACGGCCGATTGCCGTGATTTTCTCTTGGACATCTTGAATTGTTCTAATAACTAACGTAATGCCATCATTTGTTAAATTGCCATTTTGATCCATATAATTGGCTAAGTTAAGCGGGTATTTTGCCAATTGCATAACAGATGTAGAATCAAAATTATTTGTGCAAACATTGTACCTTCCTGAGTAGAATTTTACATTTGAAGATCCTAGTTCGACGACAAACCTCGTTATATTGCAAGTTTTACTAGCCGTAGTATCCGTTATTGGATGTAACAACGACATGTTATCACGATGGGGCAATGTATCAGTAGTAGGAGTATTGACATCATATGAGAACAAAAACGCACCCACTGCAGGGGTTCTGGGAATCAAGAGAAAGTGATCGTCCTCATCATCGTATTCGATTGAAACTTCTGCAAAGGCAGGATGTCCAATACCTACTAAAAAACAAGTTATTATACCTAAAAGCAGTCTTAGTTTCATTGCCTATATCCCAACGCAAGGCCGATGAATTTTATCATGCACAAAATCATTTAACAACCACTTAAGGCCTTTTGAGAGCTTTATCACGTAAAAATACTTTGAGAGCTTTTTTTTGATCCACAAAGTTAACTCTTAGACTAACTATTTTAATTAGGGAAGCATATTTTTCTGGGATTTTAACAATATCTTTTTCGGTTGTAATCACCTGCAATTTTTTTAGTTTTGCAATCCTAATGATGTTTTCTATATCATTAGGACGGTATTTATGATGATCGGGAAACGTTAAGAATTCCACCAAATTGGTGTTATTTGCGATTAACATTTCTTCAAATTGTTTAGGATTACCAATACCGCAAAAAGCAAGGGTAGGCGCTTCCTTTTTAAAGTTTGTCTCAAAATCAATGACCCTTTTGTAATAAATAATGTCTTTTGATTGAGGCAAATCATGAGTGGTATATTTTTCATCAACAAAAAGAACATCCGCTCGCTTCAAGGCTGCATTAAGCGGCTCTCGCAATGGCCCAGCTGGAAAAACATGGCAAAGGTTAAGTAAAGGATCAAAAATAAGGCCACGAATATCAATATTGACAGAAAGATCCTGGAAACCATCGTCAAAAACGATTGTATCTGCACCAGCTTGATAGGCCTTCATCGCTGCTTCAAACCTAGAAGATCCAACCCAAGTAGGAATTCCTTTGTGCGCTACCATGCATGGTTCATCGCCAATATCCATTGCATTTTTTGAATTTTCGTTGACATAAATAGCCTGTTTTACTGGAGCTTGATAGGCTTTAAAAACAATCTGCGCATTTATGTTTTTGTTGCACAGGAGCTCAATAATAGCCAGAGTAATAGGTGTTTTCCCAGCACCCCCCATAATGACGTTGCCCACACATATACTTTTTATGGGAAGCTCACGTGGCTTTTTCCATCTTATGACAACAGAAACCACCCCGCCATAGAGGAGTGAACATGGATACAAAAGCCAGGTGAACAAGCCAGGTTTTTGCCAGAACTTTGGCTGCCGTAATTTAATAAGCATGCAACCTAATTTCTTTAGACAAATCAGAAACAAGTGTTTCTAAAGCCATATCATGGCTCAGTGCAATTTGCTGCGCTGCTTTGCTGATACGCTCATGAATTTCAGGGTTTTCAATCAGAAGCTTATATTGTGCTGCTATTTCTTCAGCCGAATGAACCATGATCATAGCCTGAGCACTCACAAACCGATCGGTTGTTTCTTGAAAATTTTGCCCATTGGGCCCATGAAGGATTACACAATCAAAATGTGCCGGCTCAATAACGTTGTGGCCACCTATTGGAACAAGTGACCCGCCTAAAAATACAACAGGCGCCACTTGATAAAACAGGCCCATTTCTCCTAACGTATCGCATATGAAGATATCTGTTTCCACGGAAGGTAACGGTTTATTCGTTCGCTTAGTAACAGTTAATCCATTCTGGTTAATCAAACCCTCAATAGAATCGGCACGATGTGGGTGCCGTGGTGCAATCAACGTTAAGATATTGGAAAAGTATTTTTTGAGAATCAGATGGGCTTTAATCGCGGCCTCTTCTTCACCTGCGTGTGTGCTAGCAGCCAAAAAAACTTTCCTGTTTGCCACACTTTCTCGAAATTTTTGAAGCCCTTCAGAGTTACACGCTAGAGGTGGCGCTGAAAATTTTAAATTCCCCAAAACAGAAACTCTCTTTGCACCTAAATATTCAAATCGACTAGCTTGGTCCACAGATTGCGCATAAATATGATAAAAAACGCTCAGCAAGGGCTGAGCAAAAAACTTAAAATAGCGCCATATTTTAAAGGATCTATCCGAAAGTCTCGCATTGATTAAAAAGGCTTTTATACCTCTTTTTTTAATGCCATCTAGAATATTTGGCCACAAATCCGATTCGATCCAAAGCACAAGGTCTGGTTGCCAATGATTTAAAAACCTTTGAACAGCATCTGGTAGATCAATGGGGATAAATTGATGAAAGCATCGCTCATTCATATGTTGGTGCATGATTTGCGCAGAGGATATTGTCCCAGTGGTTAGAAGAAAACATGCTTCAGGGAAATCCTGCTGGAGCCTTTTGATGAGCGGAAGCGAAGACAGAGCCTCCCCCACACTGGCAGCATGAAGCCAGATCAAAAATCCTTCCGGGCGAGGCTTGTTAATAATGCCAAACCGCTCTTGAATTCTTTCAGGATGCTCCTTACCCTTTTTTAACCTTTTGCCCATATGATACGTAATAAGCGGTTTCAAAAGCTTTGTTAAAACTCTATAAATCCATATCATCACTCAAATCTCCAACGAACGAAGCTTTAAGGCTGCTTCCTTTTGCAAGGCCTCCATTTCATGCTCCAACAATTGTTGAGCCTCTTCTAATTGCTTCTTCTTCGTGTTAAATGGCCTCCCCCATAGTATAATGCCTTTACCAAATGGTAGAGGAAATTTAAATTCATCCCAAGTGTTTAGTGTAATCTCATGTGTCATTGCGTAGGTGAAAGGTAAAATAGGAACATCGCTCATTTGTGCCATGGCAATCACTCCCGATTGAGCTTTTAACCTAGGTCCACGAGGGCCATCCGGTGTAATACCTACAACCTCCCCAGCCTTTAATCGACGAATAGCACTTTTGAGGGCCTGCACCCCACCTCTAGAAGTTGAGCCTGCTATCCATAAAATGCCAAAACGTTCAACGGTCTTTGCAATAAGTTGGCCATCATTATGCATTGAAATAATCATTGACAAAGGTGCCGGATAAACCCAACCACAAACAGCCATAAACAGCCTTTGATGCCACAAACTGACAATAAATCCCTCTTTTTCTTTAACCAAATCGGCCGGTATTTCACTATGAATCGTCACCCACCGTGTTGTCCTATAGACAAAGCGAATATATGCAGCAGCTAGCCATGTTAAACTGTTAAAAAACATCTCATGCCGTATAAGTTTTTTAACAAACTGCTTCACCTATTGCGGCTCCTGTTTATGGGCCAAACGAAAATATGTTCCTTTTAGTTTAAGCAGGTCGTCGTGCTTGCCTCTTTCGATGATTTTGCCCCCATCCACAACGAGGATTTCATCAGAAGTTTGTATGGTTGATAAACGATGTGCGATGACTAATACCGAGCGACCAATCATGAGCTTTTCAAGCGCCTCTTGGATAAGTCGCTCAGATTCAATATCCAAAGCCGAAGTGGCTTCATCCAACAATAAAATAGGCGCATCTTTGATCATGGCTCTTGCTATAGACAACCTTTGACGTTGCCCCCCAGATAGCTTAAACCCTCCTTCGCCAACTGGTGTTTGATATCCTTCAGGCAAGGCTTCGATAAAATCATGTGCAGCAGCTGCCTTTGCAGCCCAAATAATATCTTCCATTTGAGCATTGGGCTTACCATAGGCAATGTTAGCCGCAATGGTATCATCAAAAAGGGTTATCTCCTGACTTACCAAAGCAATATTTTCCCTTAATGATTTACGCGTTACCTCACGAATATCCATGCCATCAACCAAGATCTTCCCTACACCCACGTCATAAAAGCGCGGGATCAAATTCATGATGGTTGATTTGCCACCACCGCTTGGTCCGACGAGAGCAAGTTTTTTTCCAGGAGACATAACAAACGAAATGTTATTTAGAACAGGTTCACTGGAAGTTTCATAGCGGAATGAAACATTTTCAAATGCCACTTCCCCTTTTGATTTTCCCAAAACATGCGCGTCTAATTTATCCACGACCTGAGGGGGATGGTCCAAATCTTTAAACAAACGGATAGCCGCAGAAACACCTTCCTGCAAATTGTTATTCAGGTGGGCCAATCGTTTCATAGGTTCATAGGCTAACAGAAGAGCCGCAATAAACGAAACAAATGCTCCTGTCGTTTGTTGAGCCAAAATAACTTGATAGCCGCCATACAATATGACAGACACCACTGCCAACCCGCCTAATCCTTCCATAACAGGATGCGAGGCAGAGCGGATACGACAGCTTTTTTGATTGAGCCAAAACAATTGATCAATCATTTGATTGGCTCTCTTAATTTCATATTCCTCCATTCCATAAGCGCGGATAAGTCTCGCACCTTGAAACACTTGCTCCAGCATCGTTGTCCATTGCGCGTTTTCTTTTTGAGATGTCGTGGTAATGCGTCGCATACGGCGGCCAATACGAATGATTGGGAGTAAAGCTGTCGGAAATGCAAAAAAAGCAATGCAGGACAATTTCCAATCCTGGTAAAACATCACCGTTATTAAGAAAATGAGCGTTAGAGCATCTTTACCAATTCCTGTCAGCGTTGTGGAAACAGCATTACGCAATAACCACACATCGTTCGTAAATCTAGAAATCAGTTCCCCAGTTGGCATTTTCTGTATGTCACCAAAATCAGCATAGGTAAAATGCGCAAACAACCTTGCCTGTAAGTCAGCAATAATACGCTGCCCCACAAAATTCATAGTGATAGACTCACCATAACTTGAAAAACCTTTGAGGAAAAACACACCTAAGACCATAAACCCAACCGGAAAAAGGTATTCCATTTGCCGCTGCATAAAGATGTTATCAATAACTGGCTGTAGGAACTTTGCCATGGCTGCCGTTGAACCTGCTGCAAGCGCCATAAACAAAAAGGCCAGCAGCAATTTTGGCATATATGGCCTGATGTGCTCACGAATGAGTCTCTTGAGAATATATACGCTTCCATTATTCATTATTTTTGACATCTAACTTCCTGATGAACCGCTTATGGTGAGTTCATCAACCATTCCAGAAGGTGTAATGATAGCATGCCCGGTCTCACTATCATCCCACAATCTTATTTTGCTAAAAAGGTCTTTAATATTACCCGCTATGGTCATTTTGTGCACAGAGTGAGCAACAACCCCTTTTTCGATAAAATGGCCCGATACACCATAACTAAAATCACCTGTTACTGGGTTAAAACCACTGCCAATCAATTCTGAAACTAATAACCCCTTTTCAACTGACCTCATGGCTTTTTCTCTATTTTCACCCGAATGGACAATAACGTTGGAGGAAGTTGGGTAAGGAGCTGAGCCAATTGACCTTGAAGCATTTGCCTGTGGGCTTAATCCAAGCCGCCTTGCAGCGTGTCCATCTAGAAGCCAGCTTTGAATAACGCCTGATTTGATTAACACCAGAGGCTCTGTTTGTTGACCTTCGCAATCAAACAGTTTGGATTCCAAACCATCTTTTAGTAAAGGAACATCTGTCATCGTTAAGCTTGATGCGAAAATTTCTTGGCCCATTGCGTCCCATAAGAACGAAGATCGATTGGCAACCGCATTTCCTGATAAGGCGCTGACAATAATGGCCCAAAAGCGTCTCATAATTTTTGTGGTAAAAATTACAGGCAATACCTGGGGTTTAAGAGTTTGAGCCCCAAGCTTCGATGCGCTTATACGTGCTGCAGAAATGGCCACTTCTCTATGATCTCGCAGATGATTAAAATTAGTGGCCATTGAGTAATCATAGTCTCGTTCCATTTGGTCTTTATCAGCTGCTACCGTAACGACTGACCGGCCAAACATTGTTTTCCATTTTTGAGCCACCCATCCCTGTTGAGCATAGGTTGTAATTGTCGCCTGACATGAAGCTTCGACCGACCACGTTCTTTGGATCTGTGGAATTTCTAAAGCAGCCTGTTCCATTTCTTGAACATGCTTTTCTTGTTGCTTTAGGTTATCCAAATAGGGGTGCCATGAACAGTCGTCCTTTTCCTTTTTAAATGTGGGAGATAACAATCCTGTACAAGGATCCTCCGGCAACAGCTTAGCCATAGCAACAGCTTGAGCAGCCATTTTTTGCATAACTTCCAGATCAAGCTGCCCAAAACTGACAATAGCTTGCCTTTTCCCGACAAATACCCTTAGGCCAACAGCTTGATTCTCGGATTGTATTGTCCGCTCAAAATGGCCATTAGCCATGCGCGTTGAGGTTTCTACACCTCGTGAGATGACAACATCCGCTTCAAATGCTCCTTCCCGGCGCGCTAAATCCACTAGCTGTTCAGCTAACATGGTATCTTTTCTGCTTTTCTCTATAACCACTTCCACAGCTTTGACCCGATAAGTCCTACTAATACTAAAAGCCCAATGTAATGATTCGCCTTAAAGGCCGCAAGACAGTCTTGTGAATTTTCCAGATTCATTTTACTTAAAATAAACCAAACACCCAATCCCAACAGTGACACATAGACATAAAAAAGCCAATGCCAACCGAGAAATAAGACCCCTAAAGATAAAAAGAACCACATACACACATAACAAATCTGTATGAATATTTTGCTTTTGCTCGCAAAAAATACAGCCGTTGAACGAACACCTATTTTCAAGTCATCCTCAATGTCCTGTAATGCATAAATTGTGTCGTAAGCTAACGTCCAGAAAGCACCCGCACAATAGACAAATATGGGAGCCCATTTCAGGGTTGGTTGATACACCAGCCACCCTAATAAAACACCCCAGTTAAATGCCAAGCCCAGGATGAATTGTGGAAATGAACTAAAACGCTTAACCCAAGGATACAATCCCACAATTGGAAGAGAACCTAAAGCCCATATGATAATTTGAGAAGGAAGCGCTAATAAGATAATCAAGCTTAAGCCCAGCTGAACAAATATCCACGCTAGGGCTAAAGTACGGGATATCTTTTGCGCTGCCAATGGCCGATTAGCAGTTCTTTTGACCGACCGATCAAAAGGTGCATCTACCCAATCATTATAGGTGCATCCTGCTCCACGCATCAAAACAGAGCCTAGGAAAAACAGTGCAACATTAGAAAAATCTGGTAATAGATTATCACATCCAATCACCAACCCCCAAAAACAAGGATAAAAAAGTAATAAATAACCAATCGGTTTTTCAAACCGTGACAATTCAGACAACATTTTTACATGGGTTTTAAGGGCCATCATCGTTTTCCTTGACAAATACTAAGCGGAAATCCAAAAATTTTTTACCCCTCAACTAACGCTGGTTTTTATCCATGATTCGACTGTTCATACCAACCCCACTTTCTCAAGGACAATGCATCCTTTTGGATGAAGCAACAAACCACTATGTTGTCCACGTTATGCGTCGCAAGCATGGCGATATTATTCATGTTTTTAACCAAGAAAGTGGCGAATGGGAAGCATTCATTGAAACACATAAACGCAAAACAACTTTAACGATTCAAAAACAACGGCGTACTCCCTTGGCAGACGATAGACCAAGGTACCATGCGGTTTTATCTTTGATTAAGCCCAAAAATCTTGAATTTGCCATTGAAAAACTCACTGAACTAGGCATAACTGATATCCATATAGTCGCAGCAACACGCTCTAATTTCAGACACACTAACTTGCAGCGTCTTATGCTTATTGCAAAAGAAGCAACCGAACAATGTGAACGTCTCGATATGCCAAGGATTTATGATCCAATGCCATTGACCAAATGGGTTGATTCTCAGCTTAAAGCACCAACTATCTCAACTCTATTTGTTGCAGATGAGCGGTCAGACAATCCCAGCCTTGCTCATCATAAGATGGAGCCAGGCAATCTGGGATTTTTTATTGGCCCTGAAGGTGGCATCAGTGTAGAAGACAAAAAAATAATTTTATCCCTACCTTCATCCGTTCCCATTTCATTGGGACCCAACATTCTTAAGACTGAAACAGCTGCCATTGTTTGTGGGGGGCTTATTATTTTAGGTTCGATGAATCAATAGACTTTGTAAATACTCTTGGGATCTCTTCTCATCTCCAAAATCACCCCATAAAGTCGCATTTGGAAGCTTATTACGAATCCAAGTGAGTTGGCGCTTAGCATAATTACGTGATTTTTGCTGCCCAAGAGCTACGGCTTCTTCAAGACCAATTTTCCCCATCAAATAGGCATCTATTTCTTTTGCCCCAATGGCACGAAAAGCCGGTAAGCTCTCGTAATAATCAAGTTTTTTAAACGATTGAATTTCCTCAATCGCCCCATGTTTTATCATGCTAACAAAACGAGTATCAATACGTGCATAAAGTTCACTGCGAGGGCTTGGTGATAAAGCAAGTATCATAACATTGAAGTCATCCATTATGCCGCCCTGTTTGGGGCCATTTTGAAATGTCGAAAGAGGCGTCTGTGTGGCAACATAAACACACCATGCCCGAATAATACGACTTTGATCATTAGGCTTAAAGGTCGCATACAATGGTGGGTCAAATTTCTGCAAGTCCTCATACAACTTGCTTAAACCCAACCGCTGCTCAATTTCGTGACTTTTTTGTCGAACTTCATTCGGAACGTCCGGAATAAAGCTAATTCCTTCCAGGAGTGTATTGAGGTAAAATCCTGTTCCTCCCACAATAATAGGCAAGTCCTCATTTTCATGAGCCTTTCTAATTTCATCCTTCACCCATTGCGTCCAAGCAGCAACGTCACATTTTTGATGGGCTTCCAAAATGCCATATAGGCGATGTGGCTTTTGGCACATTTGCTCTACAGTTGGCAAAGCAGACAGGCATGGAAATGATTTATATAATTGTTGACTATCGCCATTGATGATGACGGAGTTTGTCTGAACACTCATGGCCAGATCGGTTTTACCAGATGCCGTTGGCCCTGCAATAACCAGAATGCTCTTTTTTATAGGGCCGGCCATTTTCTTCTATTTCTCCAAAATGAAAAATCATGTGATACTGATGGGGGTTTTTATAAAGAGAGTCAAGAATGACAAATGAATTGTTAGTGGAACAAATTGGTGTATGTGGCTGGATAACACTGCAACGGCCAAATGCTCTGAATGCCCTTTCAATGGATATGGTTCAAGGAATTCACGATGCTCTCACCCAATTTGAACACGCCTCACATATCCAAGCTATCGTGATGGACTCCAGCTGCGACAAAGCCTTTTGCGCAGGAGGCGATATCAAAGCAGCCTATGAACATCGGGATCAACCCATTTATTTAAACAACTATTTTGCCTTAGAATATAATCTTAATCTTCGTATTGGTAATTTGAAAAAACCTTATATTGCTCTGATTGATGGCATGTGTTTTGGTGGCGGAATGGGCATTTCTTGTCATGGCAGTCACCGCATTATGACACCATCAGGCTTAATGGCGATGCCAGAAACAGCCATTGGATTTTACCCAGATATTGGCGCCGGTTATTTCTACAATCAAATGCCAGGGTTCACGGGTCGTTATTTAGGATTAACAGGAGATCGTATTGATTTGGATGATGCTCTATTCCTAGGGCTTGCCACTCATGGGTTACACCATGAAAAATTAGATGACCTTAGATCTTTCCTCAAAACATCCACCTTGACCTTAGCAAGTGAGTTTTCCCAATCCTTAACATTCTGGCTCAAGCAAAATTCTTATTCTCCAAAAGTAGGCCCCATTGAAAGAAACCTGCATCGGATCAACACATGCTTTAGTCCCAACACTATGGAAGAAATCATGCATCTGCTGTCCCAAAGTTCTCAAGATAGTTTCTGTAAACAAATGTTTGAAACCCTTATGTTACGCTCGCCAACAAGCTTAAAAGTTACATTAAAGTATTTTGACATAACCAAAGGATTATCGCGCGCCGATGCTCTACAAAGAGACTTGAGGTTAAGTATAAGATTTTGTACCGGAGGTGAGTTTTTCGAAGGGATTCGAGCCATGGTTGTCGATAAGGATAAGAATCCTGTGTGGAACCCTTCGAGATTATCCGATGTTACGGATGATTTGGTTGAGAGCTTTGTGTTGGATCTTGAGGCTTCAACTCAAAAATCTTTCGCATAAACCCGGGCGCAAGCATAGACAATGGATTTACCCTTGTGACCGAATGCTCAAATGTGCCAGCAATAGTAAAACCTGCCGATACCAGTCCTTGCCCCTTGCCTCCTGCAATGGCTTGCCCTACTAAAGGAATTTTACCAATTAAACTATTGACAGCGTAAGCCGGGATAACATTTCCATGCATCGCGATAGTTTCCTTATCCATATCAATATGCCCTGAAAATGTAATGCCCAAGGCCAAACTTGTGGCTTCTGCATGAGATAAGTGAATTCGCTTGTCTTTGATTGAAACATCGGCATCGATATTGCCAAAAACAAGTCCCTTGCCGGATAGCATTTCCATTACGGCTACCGGAGATATTATGGACAGCACTTTCGCCAAAAGCGGCATATCTTTAACCCCAGCTTGAGACATATGCAAATGCCCTACCCAAGGGTCAATCTCTAAAGCCGATTGGGTAAGAGTTAGGGTTGTTTTTCCTGACATGATTTTATCACCATCCATCATGATTGCTAAAATCGTTGGTGTAGCTTCTGTCTTTAACCGGAAATCCCGACCTGTGGACTTTGTAGAGAGGCTGATCAATGTTTTGGGTTCAGCTGTTAATTCAACGCTATGCCAAATAGAGCCTCGCCGACTAAAGGTACCTTTAACTTTTTTCAGGTGTTTATGTTCACCAACTTTCAAGGTCTCTGCTTTAAGGGAAATGTCTCCAAACCACTCCGTTTCATTACGCGTATCTCGCAGTTGAGCAAGGTATGGCCGTACATCAAGAAGACGAGCATCCACGAATAACGTCCATCCACTTTCATTACGAAGCCAACTTCCAGTAAGCTGATTGCCGTTATAATTAACTTGAACATTTTTTAGTTCTTTTGGAACAAAATTTGGATCCATAACCAGAGTTGCCAAAATATTTCCTAGCCTATCCTCATAGGCAACTCCGACATCTTGAGCCAATCCTTTTCGTATATCTTCAATGATCAGCTTAAGAGAGGCCGGATCGTTTTCATTTTTGCGAAAAAATGTCCCCGCATCAACTATTGATGGCGTTAAATCCAAATTGATTGCTAACCGTTCTTTACCATCTAATTGCGTGGTGTGGATAAGTTCACAAGCATAATCTTTGGATATGCCTGGAATTTCAGGAATGCTCAGCTTTGCCCGTTGCTTTTCAGAAAGATTTCCAGAAAGAGACATTTCACGCTGGATTTTAGGTTTGCGATTAAACTTTTCAACCCACTTCAATTGAACAGGTATGTCCCAAGCTACAGCGTCACTTTCGATGATCATTTGATTATTATCAAGCGATAGTTTTCCTTTGCCATTTCGAATATCTAATATCTTTATAGGCTCAGACAAAGGTTTTGAAAAATGCAACTGCTGAATTGTAGATAAAATATTGACCTGGATATCCTTGGATGTAATGTTTTCCTGCAAGGGAAAGCGTAGCCCTAAATTGATAAGCGCTTCTCCTTTTACGTCTGCTGGATTTACCCCCAAAGAAGTTGGGTATTTAAGATTGCCCGCATCAGCAACTTGCAAGGCTTGTTGGAGAGGGCCATGAATTTTTAACTCTATTGAAGCAAGTCCGGATTTTTTGTCGAGATTGTAAAAATCGAGCTTGCCCCCCTCAACCACCAAATCATCCAATTTTCCACTCTTCGCATCAATGACAAAATGCTGTTTATTAAACTCAGCTTCCCCATCAACACTCTGAACTTTTGGAAGCCCATCCATATAATCCACTGTCATATTGGAAATTTTCATTGTGCCGTTCATATCGCCTAAAGCCCACTCTTCACCCTGCCTCTCAAACTCTAGGTGAATAGTCGCTAATGGCACCTCTCCCACAGATAAATTGCGAATAACCCAGCTGCGGGTATCGGTACCTAGTTTTTCTGGCCAGTACGTTGTGAATAATTTATGAGGCAAACGATGGACCTGCCCATCAATAGTGATTTTTCGAGCCAAAACACCTTGGTCGCTGATAACTTCGAACTGAAAATGTGCTTTAGGATGAACAGTGGCTACATCAATTGAGCCAACGAGATGACCTAACCTTCCATCTACTGAGCATTGAATATTCTGGCAAATTAGGCCCGTTGGATATAAATCACTGAGAAATAAATTTCCATTTTGTGTCGTCGATAACCGTCCTAAAATTTTTGTGGATAACCAATCTTGCCCCAGTATTATCTGTGCTTCTCCTGTTACAGGACTTCCCAGCTTTACCTTTTGCTCAAGGCCAAGAGCCTGAAACCACGAATCTAGATCAACTCCATCGAAAAGGACTGCTGCCTCATTTTTTTCCAGATCATAGTCAATCTTTACTTTTTCTTCGCGTGCGCCTTGCTTTTTAAGTCGCAGCTTAAATGTAGGTGTTTTGTTTTGACGATCGAGAGAGATTTTAGCTTTGTTCAAATGAATCAATCTATCATCGTTAAAAAGGGCTACCTTAGCATTTTTGAATTCCACCACATTCAACGACGAAGCAAGGACAACTTCTATTGCCGATCGAATAATCCCACTATCAAAATTGCGAGATGGTTCATTTTGAGTGTCACCAAGATTCAGATGCACCCCATCAATGGTAATACGTGAAGGAGCAGGTTTAAACAAATCCCAGAGGGTAAATCCCAAACTCAAATACTCACATGTTGCTAGGGTTTCATCGGATTTTTTCACCTTTGAGCACTGAACTTCAAATGGCTGAGCATTTAAAGCTAACTTAAATTTGCAAGCATCAGACTCAATACGATAACTGTCTAGAGTACTTTGAATCCATGTTTTTGGAAGAGGAAATCCAAATGAAAACGCAATGAATAAAATAGCTATAGTTATAGCCAAACCTATACGCATCATGTTTTTTATCAGTGGAGCCATCTTTTCGTCACTATTGCTTGGAAAGCATCTTAAAAGTTATATATAATGTAGTTATAAGCACAAAATTTTATCCAGCATTATGGAAGTTATTTATGTCAAAAGCTGATATCGAAGATCTTTTTACCCATTTCATTAACCCTGAAACAGGGGAATCTTATAATTTGCTTCCTTTCCTTCAATCCTTAGTCGTGGATAATAACAAGGTGACCTATATCCTAGAATCACCATCCAACCAAATAAAAAAGCTAGCCGAACTAAAACCATTCCTTGATCAGGCAATCCATAAAATCACAGGCATTGAAAGTGTGTCTGGTATTCTTACACACCACCGGTTACCTAACCAGAAGCAAGCCAATCCTGCTAAACATTTTATTGAGCTTAAAACCATTCGCAAAATTATAGCTGTTTCATCCGGAAAAGGTGGGGTTGGCAAATCCACAACAGCCATCAACCTTGCTGTTTCATTACAACAAATGGGGCTTAAGATAGGGCTTCTGGATGCCGACATTTATGGCCCTTCTCTTCCTCTATTGATTGGACAAAATCAGAAACCCGATGTGGATGATAATAAAAAAATGCTTCCTATTTTATGGAATGGGATAGCCTGCATGTCCATTGGTTTTATGGTACCCGAAAATGCGGCTATGGTTTGGCGAGGCCCAATGGTACAAGGCGCCATACACCAAATGTTACGGGATGTGATTTGGCCTCAGCTTGATATTCTTATCATCGATATGCCTCCAGGAACCGGTGACGCCCATCTTACTATAGCACAAAATATTGAGCTTTCTGGTGCGGTCATTGTATCCACACCGCAAGATATCGCATTGCTTGATGCTCGTCGATCTATTGAAATGTACAAAAAGGTTGATGTGCAAATTCTTGGCATAATCGAAAATATGCGCACCTTTGTTTGCCCAGAATGCGGCCATGAAAGCCATATTTTTGGAAGCGGAGGCGCTGAAGAAGAATCTAAAAAACTTCATATTCCCTTTTTAGGTCATATTCCTCTTAACTTAGACCTTCGCGTCACCAGTGATACTGGCAAACCTTTAACTCTCGATCAAACGCACCCTGTTTCACATATGTTTGAAAAAATATCAGCTAACTTACTGACCGCACTTTTTCATTAAGCGGTATAGAAGCACATTTCTTATGAAAATGATCGTGAATCAAACCACATAAGATTTCGTCTTGTAACGCATAAGCGAGTGCTGCACCGAGAATGATATTCTCAGGAAGAGGCTCTTGATGTGTTTCTGGTAATGATACTTCACATGTCCCATCGTTTTTTAAAATGATCGCGGCATCTGTCGACTCAAGGGTCAACATAATGGGTTGTCCTGGGCTGGGCATTACTTTTCTCCCCGTTTTTATTATAAGTTTTATTTAGTCTGACCATGGACCAATTTTTTCAATATAGCAAGGCTATTGTTCCAGCGTAGCCATCACTTCTCGCCATTCTCTTGGTGTCAAACCACTTTCAGTCTGCGTTACTTGCTCTCCCTTGATCAACCTTTTAATCACTTCAAGAGCTGTTTTGGAAAAATGAGTGCCATTCACCCGATATTCCATGAAGGCATTATAGGCATGTGGCACCCAAGCTTTTGTGGTCTCAAGCATAGCTCTGGCATATTCTTGGATTTCAAATTGAGCATGGGCATCTGCCCTTAATGACAGAAAGTGAAATAAATTGTGCAAATCTACTTTCCAGTACCATTGTGTATAAAAATTTAGTGTAATGTTCATGCGTGCAAGCTCACGAGCCAAGCCAGGACGATCCTTCTCACCGTCCTCATTGAGCATATTAGTGTAGCCTTGATAAGCATTTTCAGCATCTCTTTTGAGCAAATTAAGTATTTCTAGAGATTGCTCTTGGCTTAATACATCGCCCCTCCCCTGTTTATTAAGCTCTGACTGTGTCGCTAAATTCTCAGGATTTGGAACATAAAACTCATTATCCAATATTGAGTAGCGAGCTGAGTACTCGTTGACATTAGCTGTACGATGGCGTATCCACTGCCGGGCAATGAAAATAGGCAGTTTAACATGATACTTGATTTCGCACATTTCAAAAGGGGTGGTATGGCGATGGCGCATGAGGTAATTAATGAGCCCTCGATCCTCAGTCGTCTTTTTTGTCCCCTTACCATAAGAAACACGAGCGGCTTGAACAATGGCTTCATCATTACCCATATAGTCAATGACACGAATGAAACCATGATCTAAGACAGGGATGATGGAATACAACATTTCCTCAAGACCAGGCGCAACAAGCCTTCTTGTTTGGTAGCTTTGTGCACGGGCCTGCTCGATCTCTAAAAGCTGGTCTTGAGTGATCGTCATTTGTCGTTATCCTTTGCTATAACTGCCCGTTTAAGGTTTTTCATTTTGACTGAGGAATGATTTTTTGACAAGGCGCTCGAAGGATTCAAGCCCGTGGTAGTCTCTGTATATCCGGTTTCCAATAATAAAGGTTGGGACAGAATCAATTTTTAAAGCCGTTGCCAAACTTTTGCTTTCCTCAATTGAATGTTTAATTTTTTCCATAACTTCAGCAGAAGCATCTAACTGCATACCAACCTTCCTAGCTATCTCTTCTGCTTGGCTTTGATTGAGATTAGTGGTGACCGCAAAAAGTTCATTCAACAATTCAGGAAATCTTCCCTGCTGATAGGATAAGATATGCAACCGGGAAAGCAAGTCTGATAGGTCACCTAAAAATGGCATATCACGTACAACAATTTGCAGATTTGGGTGGCGAGCAATGATACCCAGCATATCCTTAATCATTTGATGACAATAAGCGCATTGTGGGTCAAAAAAAGCGATAACTTTTTGGTCACCTAATGGATTGCCAATTATCGGATACCCTTCTGTGGATAAGATGCGAGCCATGTGTTTTTTCACAAGTTGCTTCTCAAGCTTTTTGCTATTTCTAAAGTCAAGTTTCTTTTGAACATGATCTTTTGTATTTGCAATAAGTTCAGGATTTTCTTGGAGTACTTCAATCAAAATTTTCTTGAATTCTTCCTTAGAAATGCTCGAAGCCGGCTCTTGCGCCTCTGTGTTGAAGCTAACAAATGACAAAAATAAACTCAACGTTAGGGAACAAACTTGTCTCTTCATCTTGTGGTCTCCTCAGGTGTTATGATGTTTTTTATCGTTAAGTGTCTGTAAAATATCTTGAGCTTTTAAATATTCTTCAACTCCAGGCTGCAACAGTTTCGATGCTTTCATAGCCTGCACTTTCGCCATACTGGTATCACCAATGCGTATAGCTTTTTCGGCCAAGCAGGCTGCTGCACGCCCCATATCCCCTTTTTTCCCATAAGCTACACCTAGAAAATGCCAGGCCATAACCATATCGCTATCCTTTTGGACAACTTTTTTCAATAGGGCGACAGCAGCATCTAATGTTTCAGCCTTTCCCGCTTCAATAAATGCATGAGCCGCTTGAGTGGCTAAGATACTGGACTCTGGCCTTAAACTAACAGCTTTTCTATATAAAGGGAGGGATTCTTGAATTTTTTTTGTTTCAAATAATATTTGGGCCAAAAATTCATTAAAAAATGGATTGTTAGGCTCTTTTTCTATCAATATGCGGGAAATATTAATGGCTTCATTTAGTTTGAATTGACGGTAACAGGTCACTGCATTTCCATAGAGCCTTGCCACCTCACTTGCCGTTACTAGCTTAGGTTTAATGCTATTGGATGGTGTCAAAAATGCCAGAAGCTTTTGCTGGACTCGCTCCCATTTCTCTACCCAGTCTGCAGGAGGGTCAGAATCCTTAAAATTTGATGTTGAAAGGTGATGCTGAACAAATCGTACTCGTTCGGCATTCAATGGATGGGTTAGGCTATAAGCTTCAGCTTGAGAGATAATGCGAATCGTTTGAAATGTTAGTGTTTCAAAAAATGATGACATCCCTTTCGTGGAAATTTGCATACGATCCAAGATATCCACAGCAGCCTGATCAGCCGCAGATTCTTCTGAACGCCTATGGGCTAAGTATGTTTGCATGGCAACATGTTGCCCTCCCATAACTAATGCCATCCCAGCATCAGCTTGTCCTGCGGCCATAGCAATGCCGCCCATAAGCATTCCCATGATCATTGTTGCTGTTGATTTTTGTGCAGCCTGCTGAATGCGTGTATGATGCCCTCCCTTAAAGTGCCCGACTTCGTGAGCCAAGACAGCTAAAAGCTCGCCAAGGTTTTTGACTTTCAGCAACAGGCCTGTATTCACAGCGATAATGCCACCTGGCACTGCTGACGCATTAACAACCGGAGTGTTTACAATTACCAAGCGAACCTTATAGGGTGGAATACCTGCAATCTCCAGCATTGGATCGAGAAAAAGTCTAAGAGTTTCCTCAGTTTCGGCATCAACAATGATTCCAAAAGACTGAGGATCTTCTGCCTTACAAGAGTGCGCAACGCCAATAAAGCCCCATATCAATATGATTCCTAAAATGAATCTTGATGTAAAAAACCTTATGGCTGATTGTCTAATAACCTTTTCCACCATCCTCTTCTCTTTTGGCTTGATCTTATTTTATCACTCGAAACACGTGTTTCGTCTGATGCAGTTTTTTCTACATTCTCACTTTTGATCTGGGAGGATTTCTTTTTTGCGGTGCTACTTTTTGTTTTTTTAGGTGCTGAATCTTTTGCCTCTTTCACAGTAGCCTCCAGATTATCTTTCGATACTTGAACCTTTTCCTTAACAGACTGTTTCTTCACTGGCTTAGACTGGATCTCAGCAGTAGGTTCTTCAGCTTCTGGTTTTTTGTTCACCTTTTGTGGCCGAGGCTTACCTTTATTATGCCCTTTTTGCTTTTTACCTTCATCAAATGCTTTTTCAGATGGCATTGCAGGCTGCTGCTCTATAGCTATTACTACTGGCTCCGTAGTTACCTCAACAGTTGCTGATGTTTGATCCAAATTCTGAGGCCGGTCAGATCTACCACCGTTACGACGGCGGCGGCGACGACGACGGCGATTGTTCTCTCCCTCACCTTCAGCTACTAAAGATAAGGGTTTTTGGCTTGAGTTTGCCTGAACACTTGTTGTTGTTTCTTGAGCTTGCGCTTCATCTTCATCATTGCTTTGAACAACTTTAGCTTTAGGCTGATGCTTATCAAAATGTCTTTGACCACGTTTCCTTTGATCATTGCCCTGGCTGGCTTGTTCCTTTTTCTTCTTTTTAAGTAACTCTTGGCGACCTAAATAATCTAAGGTTAGCTGCGGTGCAATCAAAGATTGGTCAGACAAAATCAAAATCTTCAAATTGTATTTTGTTTCAAGAATCGAGATAGCCTGCCTTTTATGATTTAGCAGATAAAATGCAATCGCTTCTGGTACTTTAACGGTATATGTTAAATCTTGCGCCTGCTGAGCTTCATCTTCGATTGTACGCAAAACATGAAGAGCCGATGATTCTGTTGACCGTACATGCCCAGTTCCTTGGCAGTGTAAGCAAGTTTGTGTGCTAACTTCAATGATGCTTGGCCTCAACCTTTGCCTGGATAGCTCAAGCAACCCGAAAGGACTGATCCGCCCTATTTGGATACGTGCTCGATCCAATGACATTGCTTCTTTAAGCTTACGCTCAACGGTTAAAACATTTTTTTGCTCTTCCATATCGATAAAATCAATAACGATAAGCCCCGCTAAATCTCTTAGCCGCAACTGAAGAGCAATTTCCTCGGCAGCTTCTAAGTTGGTTTTATAGGCTGTTTCTTCAATGTGCCGCTCACGTGTTGCACGCCCTGAGTTAACATCAATCGCCACCAATGCTTCTGTGGGGTTGATAACAATGTAACCACCAGACCGTAACTGCACCGTCGGTCCATGGATCGCATCAATCATGCTTTCCACTTTGAATTTATGGAATATTGGCAGAGTCTCATTTTCATAAAGGCGAATTTTTTTTATGTGGCTTGGCATAAGAGTTTTCATAAACTGCTTTGCTGCTTTATATCCTTCCTCACCTTCCACAACGATTTCGTCAATGTCACGACTATACAAATCACGAATCGAGCGCTTAATCAGATCGCCTTCTTGGTAAATCAAAGAAGGCGCTGTAGACTGCATCGTTTTTTCGCGGATTTCATCCCACAAATGGATTAAATATTCGAAGTCTCTTCGAATTTCGATTTTACTTCTTTCCATCCCCGCAGTGCGAATGATGACACCCATATTATCTGGAATTTCAAGCCCCTCGATAACACTTTTAAGGCGTTTACGATCATTTGAATTGGTGATTTTTCTTGAGACACCACCTTCACGTTCAGCATTTGGCATAAGCACACAATAGCGTCCCGCAAGGGAAAGGAAAGTTGTTAAGGCCGCTCCTTTTGAATGCCTTTCTTCCTTAACTACCTGCACCAGCATAATCTGACGCCTTTTGATGACGTCCTGAATTTTGTAGCCTTTTTGTGGTTTCACGGTCCGATGAGGAACATTAAGCTCTTCCTCTTGGCCACCAATTTCCTCTACTTCAAAATCTTGCTCCTCAGAAGCATCTACTTCATCTGCTTCAGCTGATAGATCTGCCGGTAGCGGTTCACCTTCAACTTGGTCTGCAACGGGGATTTTATAGTAATCAGGATGAATTTCACTAAAAGCTAAGAAGCCGTGACGATTTCCACCATATTCAACAAAGGCCGCTTGCAGAGATGGCTCTACACGTATCACCTTTGCAAGGTAGATATTACCTTTAACTTGCTGCTTTGTGGATGTTTCAAAATCAAATTCTTCTAGTTTTTCTTCATTTACAATAGCCACTCTCTTTTCTTCGAAGTGGGTGGCATCGATAAGCATACGCTTCGTCATTTCTACTCCAATTCAAACCCATACGGGTATGTTTATGGAATAGCCTGGCACAAATAAAAATCACCCGAAAGACAGAGCCCTTCGAGAGCGATACAATATTTCAACTTGAATAAACCGCCAAAATTTTGGCAAATTCAATATCTGCACAAAAGCTATCCCTTTGATCACGTTCCCGGAGGCTTAAAGTGGGCCAAATGGCCAGAAGCTTCACAAGGAACCCAAAAACCTTTTGGGTAATATAACGTGAGTTATGAAAAACCTCAATAAAAAACAGACTTGGTTTCAATGCTCATAAAAGTACAGTTTTGGTTTTTTGTATGTAAGACTTAATTGTTTGCAAAAAACGCAAATAACTAACGCAAAACTGATGGTTGTTACGCCTTAAGATACCGTTATCACTCTTACTAAAGAGTAAGAGGAAAGAATGGCTAGAGTTAAAACAATTGCTTTTCAAGGGCTCCAAGTTTTGCCTATTGATGTCCAGGTTCAAATTGCTTCAGGCCTTCCATCTTTTAATATTGTTGGCTTGCCAGATAAGTCTATTGCTGAATCTCGCGAAAGAATTCGCTCGGCGCTAACCTCTATTGGATTAGGGCTTCCTTCTGAAAGAATCACCGTCAATTTATCCCCTGCTGACTTACTGAAAGAGGGGAGCCACTATGATCTTCCTATTGTTATGGGTATTTTATCGGCTATGCAAATTTTGCCAATAAAACATATTGAATCCTTCATTCTAGCTGGTGAGATTGCTTTAGATGGCAGCATCGCTAAAGTTTCTGGTGTGCTTGCCATAGCATTACACTGCGCAAAAAATGGCCTTGGATTAATTTGCCCTTTTGGAAATGGGGCAGAGGCTGCTTATGTTGAAAATCTGTCTGTGTTAGCTCCTCATGATCTTTTGTCTATTATCAATCATTTTAAAGGAACTTTTCAGCTCACACCACCAACCTGCCCTTCAACAATATGGCCATCAAACTTATCAGAAAATCTCTCAGAGATTCGAGGTCAAGCGCTCGCTAAACGCGCTTTATTCCTTGCTGCTTGTGGACACCATCATTTGCTTTTGTGCGGCCCTCCCGGTACAGGAAAGTCAATGCTGGCTAACCGATTACCCTTCTTGCTTCCTCCGCTTTCAAAAATGGAAGCCCTAGTGGTTACAGCCATTCATAGCATTTTTGGGCAACTAAAAGGTCGCGATTTTCTTTTTGAAAGGCCTTTTCGTTCTCCTCATCATTCTTGCTCTCAGGCCGCTCTTGTTGGAGGTGGTCCAAAGGCTCGACCAGGTGAAATCTCATTGGCACACTGCGGTGTCTTATTTTTGGATGAATTACCTGAGTTTTCACACCATACTCTTGAGGCTTTGAGACAACCTCTTGAAACGGGAGAAATTTCTGTTTCAAGAGCTAACGCACGCGCAATCTATCCTGCAAAATTCCATCTTGTTGCCGCTATGAACCCTTGTCCATGCGGTCATCTTGGGAATACAAGAAAGCAATGCCATAAGGCTCCTCTTTGTGGAGAACGATATCTTAAAAGGCTATCAGGCCCTTTGCTTGATCGTTTTGATATCCGTGTTGATGTCAAACCCGTGGAAGTTGAAGATCTTTTACGTCCTGTCATAAGCTCATCACCTGAACTATCCGTTGAACGAGTCATTGAAGTCCAGCGTATTCAGCGAAAACGACAAGGGGTATTAAATGGTGAATTGTCTTTAAAACAAATCGAAGAACACATAAGGATGCATAGCTCTGCCTTAAGTTTATTGGTTAGCGCTTCAGAGCGTTTTGGCTTATCGGCACGTAGCTTTCAGCGCATTCGTAAATTAGCGCGAACCATTGCGGACGTGGAAGAAAGCCAGGACGTTGAAAGGCATCATATGGCTGAAGCACTGGGGTTAAGAACTTATGAATATTAACGGCTCTGACTTTTTTATGAGAAAAGCTGCCTAATTAAATTGAAAATTTGACATAAAATAGATCATAAGGCCTGAGAGTTTCAAGCATATCACTATTTTTCATAATGATTTTTCTAAAATTTTTCGTGCATATTAAGTATCTTATTGAAAAAAATGCCTTAAGTTAAGCCTAAATTAATCAGACTTAGGTAGGCTATAAAGAAGGATAAAAAGAACGGACAAATACCATGAGATATGCATACTTTGAAACCATCATGTTGGTTGAGCGGCTTCATCGCTTGTACCTCGATGTTTTAAAATACGAGCTAGATTGTCTGAGAATTGAAGATATTAGTAATGTTCAATGTATGATTTTATACAATGTTGGATCTGGACAAGTTTCCGTAGGGGAACTGACGAACCGCGGATATTATCTAGGATCAAATGTGTCCTATAATTTGAAGAAAATGATTACCAATGGCTATGTGATTCAAGAACCCTCTCCACATGACCGCCGTTCTAGCCGTATACGCTTATCACCTAAAGGTCTTCAACTTTTCGACAGATTGGATGCCGTTATCAGCCGTCAAATCTCAGACATTGAGAAATATGGGATAAATGTAGATGATATGCGTCGGATTGTTAAAACACTTGGTGACTTGGAAACTTATTGGGAAAGCATCTCAGTCAAAGACCTTAGAATATAAGAACGAACATATACTTTTGACTACTTCCTTTGCACCCACTAGCAACGCCAAGAACAAAAGGGTGGCAGAGCATATAGTCTCTCAGTTTTTCAAAAGCTCTATTTTCAACCTGGCGCACTCTTTCTTTTGAAATTCCCAATTCCTGACTCAAAACATCAAGAGTTTCTGGAGGCTCAAATAATCTACGTTTTTTAAAAATGGCTAATTCACGTTCATTTAGAATAGTAAAAGACTCTTCCAAGAGCTGTTGCCGCTTACGAATTTCGTCTTGATATATGACCTCCCCTTCTTGGTCACGCGCATCGTCAACAATCAAATCCTGCCATTCCCCCTCACTCTCGCCATCTGAGGAAGTGGGAACATTCAAGGAGTGGTCTGGTAAAGATAATCGCTGGTTCATTTCCTCGACTTCTTCAGCTGTAACTTTCAACTGTTCAGCGATATGTTGCTTTATATGCTCATCAATATTATTGCTCTCACTAGCACCAAGTTTCAATTTTAGCTTTCTAAGATTAAAGAACAGCTTCCTCTGTTGCGGTGTGGTGCCTATTTTCACTAAGGACCAAGAATTCAATATATATTGCTGAATATGTGCTTTGATCCACCAAATGGCATATGTTGAAAGCCGAAACCCCTTATCAGGATCAAATTTCTTGAGGGCCTGCATAATCCCGACATGACCTTCTGAAATAAGTTCAGAAATAGGTAAGCCATACCCCTTGTAACCCTCAGCAATTTTATTCACTAGCCTTAAGTGTGAAGAAACCAATCTATGGAGAGCTTGCTTATCCATGCTCTCTCTCCATTTTTTAGCAAGAATATATTCCTCGTCACTTGCCAATAAATCGTGTTTTTTAATTTGCCTTAGATAAGAAGAACTGGCTCTTGATCTACTCTCAAACCCACTGTCAGACACTATTTAACCTCATTCCCATTTTATCTTTATTTTTCAATAAAATTATCATAAAAATATATACAAATCTAGTAAAAGCAAAATTGAGGTGTGAGTATGGGCAAAAAATTCCTAGTCTATGCATTGTGTGGGTTAAGCTTAGTCAGTCACCAGGCGCATGCTTTTATGCCTTCAGATGCGATTTTCTATGATTTAACGCAATCAGAACAATGTTTAAATGGAAGTAAAGAATTCCTTGTAACAAGGTTCGATCCAACAAATGCTGATCACCTTATACTTTATCAAGAATTTGCAGGCGAATTTATCTCAGCAAAGGAACGACAAGCAAAGGCGAGCACTAATAAGAATTTTTTTGAAAAAAAGAAGCAATATTGGACACCATTTGGTGCATATATCTTTCAAAATGTCCACAGCAATAAACCGTTCTGCATTGTTAGAATTTCTGAAATCCAAAAAAGAACCGGTCTGGTTTATTTTGAGATCTATCATGCTCAAGATAGTTTAGCTGGGCTTTTTTCTATCATTAAGCCTATTCAGCAATGCCTTTTGACTCCGCTGGAGAAAGCAAAAGGTAGTGCATTTTATTTGCTCGACAAAGATGCAGATATCTCACAGACATCATCGTCGCATACGACAATGGGACAAATCTCACGAGGGACTTTAAACGGTATTGTAGCACAATGTGACCCTACTAAAGGAAATTACAAGGCAGCACTTGACCTTTATGAAATGATGGGTTTTTCTAGACAGGACCCCCTAGAGACCACACCTACGATCTTATATTTAAATATGTTTAAATAACACCTGAAGGTAATCCTTAAAATCTTCAGGATAGTCCGATTCAAAAATCATCTCTTGTTCACTAATAGGGTGGATAAACCTTATCTTCTTAGCGTGCAGTGCTTGTCTTTGTGGGAAAGGACCTAATGCTTCGAATGCATTGAGAAGATCTTTTGATTTAACATTGCCAGATGATTTATATACTGGATCTGCGATTAAACCATGACCAATGTTACTCAGATGAACACGAATTTGATGTGTTCTTCCTGTCTCAAGCTTACACTCCAGCAAGCTGGCATTTCTGCCAAATGCTTCTAAAAGAGTATAATGAGTCACGGAAGGTTTCCCCATCCGAGCTTTAACAGCCATTTTTTTTCTATTTTGTGTATCCCGCGCAATTGGTAAATTGATAGTTCCAGTTTCCTGCTTGGGAATACCCCAAACAAGCGCGTGATAAATCCTATATATACTTTTATTCTTAAATTGCTCTGTAAGACTTATATGGGCAGCATCTCCTTTAGCTACCAACATTAATCCACTTGTTTCTTTATCTAAGCGATGCACAATGCCAGGGCGTAGCACGCCACCAATTCCCGACAATGAATCATGACAATAATTCAACAATGCATTAACTAATGTTCCATTATGATTTCCAGAACCTGGATGAACCACAAGCCCAGCAGGCTTATTAATGACAAGAAGATGTTCATCTTCATATACAACATTTAGGTTGATTTCTTCAGCTTTGGGCTTGCTTAAGATTGGATCGGGAATAGTCAAATCTAGATGAATTTGGCCAAAAATTTTTTTGGAAGGATCAACAATTATCTCATTGTTCACTCGCAAGGCACCTTGCTTGATTAATGCCTTAAGACGCTCTCTTGAAAACTGAGCAAAAGTGTTTTTCAGCACAACATCCAATCGCTCACTTGCCATAACCTCAACTATTTGCTTTATTTCATTTGGCATCTTAACCACTCGTGATTGGGAAAATGAAATATTTGCAAGCAATAGTAGTTTTAATGGGTGTACTCATCGTTGTAGGCCTGGCATTTGTTGTTTTCCTCATTTTTCGACAGGACACATCATCTACACATAATGTAACTGTTGAGCTTCCCACACCAGATAAACCACAGGCGCTATCCATAAGTGACAATGAAATTTCATTTCTAACTGAGAAACAGATCCTCATTTTTTCCAGGAAAAATGGTAAGTTACGTCAAAAAATAGCCCTATCTTACCCTTAAGCTCGTGCACTGCTGGAAAGCGCATTAATGAAGTCTTCCAGATCCCATGGATCCTGAAAGGAAAGTCCGACCTGGATTGCATTTTTTTTGATAGATACCACTACTTTTGCATTTACTAGGCTAGTAATCCGCTGAGTAATGTTTTCTTCATCAGCAACTGGCTTACTTGTGCGACCGCTACCCTTTTTCTTTTTAACACGCTTTTCAACTTCTCTCACATTAAGATTGTTGTGAATAATATCGCGAGCCGTTTCAATTGAGTTTTCGTCATTAAGAAGAGCCCTTGCATGCCCAGCACTCATTTGCCCATTTATTAAAAATTCCTTAATTTCATCTGGCAAATTGAGTAATCTCAAGGTGTTAGCAATATGGCTTCGGCTTTTTCCAACTTCAGATGCAACCATATCTTGCGTATAATTATGCTCTAATATCAATCTATTGTATGCTTCTGCTTCTTCAAGAACATTGAGGTCTTCTCTTTGCACATTTTCGATTATGGCTAACTTTAAGGCTTCACGATCAGCTATACTTTTAACAACAACTGGTACTGTTTCTAGCCCTGCTTCCTTTGCAGCTAGCCAGCGACGCTCACCCGCTATAATTTCATATATATTGTGTTCATTCGATGGTCTTACAACAATTGGTTGTATTAAACCCGCATCTCGGATGGAGACAGAAAGTTGTGAGATTTTTTCAGGATCAAAATGCCGCCGAGGCTGTGAATCGCCAGGCATAATTTGGATTATGGGTAATTCCCGAGGAGCTAAGGTTTCAATCTTAGATTCAAATAACTCGTCAAGCCCGCGCCCTAATATGCTCTTTTTCTCTTTCATCATCTCTCTCCAAAATTTCACGAGCAAGCTTCATATATGCAACTGAACCAGCGCATGTAAAATCATACAAAACCCCAGGCATTTTAAATGAAGGTGCTTCTGATAATTTCACGTTACGAGGAATGATTGTTTCAAAAACATCGCCACCAAAGTATTCTTTTACCTCATGAATGACGCGACGATTTAGCATATTCCTGCCATCAAACATGGTCATGAGGATTCCCTCAAGTTCTAACGCACTGTTAAGCCGATTTTTAATCCTGTCAATTGTGCGAACGAGCTGCGCAAGCCCTTCCAGGGCAAAATATTCACATTGGATAGGAATCAAAACTGATTGCGCTGCAACAAGGGCATTTACGGAAAGAAGCCCGTTAGACGGAGGGCAATCCATAATAATATAATCGAAATTTAGGGAAAGATCTCCCCACCGTTCCTTGAGCCACAACTCACGTTCTTTCTGGCTTACCAATTCTATTTCAGCAGCAGCTAAGTCTGTTTTTGATGGAATAATCACAAGCCCAGGGACTTGTGTTTCAAAGATACAGGTCTCAATTGATTTCATTCCCATTAAAACTTCATAAGCGGTCCTTTGCTCAATTGGCTGCTGAAGCTTAAAGGAAGATGTTGCATTTGCTTGCGGATCCAAATCAATAAGAAGCACAGTTTTACCGGCAGCAGCCAGCGAGGTAGATAAATTAACCGCAGTTGTGGTCTTACCAACTCCACCTTTTTGATTAACAATGGCTATAATTTTATCTAACATCTTTAACATTCCATAGTTCAAGAACTACCTTATTATTACTCTCAATTGGATGAACTTTAAAGGAAAATGTGTATTGAGTTTCAGCTTCTTGCAATTCTTCATGAAATTTTTCGCCCTTCAGTAAAAAAAATGTCGTTTCTTCATGACGAACGGAGTGGGTTAGATCGAGCGTTTTAACAACAGATGCAAATGCTTTTGAAACGATTTGCAAAAATGGTCTATTTACTTGTTGAATATTTTCAGCCAGAATCTCTGTTTCCAGTTCAAGTGAAGATGCAACAAATTTTAAAAAGCTTGCTTTTTTTTGTTTAATTTCAACCATTGTTATGGCATGTCCATCAATAGCAAGTGGGATACCTGGATAACCATTTCCGCTACCGATATCTAAAACAGGTCTCTGTTTATCCAACAGCCTCGAAAGTAATTGTGCTTCATCTATACTCTCTTGATGATATCCCCAAAAATCCCTTTTAGCACGGCTTGTCAAAGCTATGCTGCCATTCCATTTCTTCAGTAGATTACCAAACATCTCAAATTTCTGAGTCTTTTCTATACTCATGATCTTATATTATATTGTTTCCAGATTTGCACCGCGCCGTATAGGTGTCAGTTTGACTGCTAATCCTGTTTCACGTGAAACACTAATGGCAACACCACATAATGTCCCATCACCATCAGCCGTACGTAAACGATTCGGCATTTTGGTAATGAATCGGCTCATGGCAATTTCTTTATCCATACCCACAACGGAATCATAGTCACCACACATACCGACATCTGACATATACCCTGTGCCGTGTTTTAAAATCCTATGGTCAGCAGTTGGAACATGTGTGTGTGTCCCCAGGACGGCCGTTACATGGCCATCAAGAAAATGTCCCATAGACATTTTTTCAGAGGTAGCCTCCCCATGAAAATCAACTATAAAGGCATTGCATTGGTTTTTTAGAAGTCGTGATTCAATCAACTCCCTTGCATGGGCAAATGGGTCATCAAGTGGATCCATAAATAATCGCGCCATAAGATTAGCTACTCCAATTTTTAACCCTGACTTTGACTCATAAATTCCTTGACCTGTTCCCACAGTTGAGGGTGGATAATTTAATGGTCGTAAAACTCTATTATTATGATTTGCAAATGAAAATATTTCCTTTTGATCCCAAACATGATTACCAGTTGTAATAACATCAACACCAAGAGAAAAGAATTCTTCACAGATGGACGGTGTGATACCAAATCCTGCAGCAGCATTTTCCCCATTCACAATAATAAACTCAGGTTCATACTGATTTCTAACTGCCGGCAAATGTTTTGCTAAAGCTCCTCTACCGGCCCGACCAACCACATCACCAAAAAATATTATATTAAATGTCGACATTAACTTTCCTAAAAAATATTTATATTTACGTCGTCAATATATCCATTAAGTGGGACATCCTTCTTAGTGACATGAATTGATAACACTTTTTGGAATGAATATCCAACACCAATATACATCACCTTTTTAGAAATCCCACTAAGAGTTCTATCATAATATCCACCTCCATAACCCAACCTATTACCCATTTTATCAATCCCAACTAAGGGAGCTAAAATTAAATCAGGTACGAATTTTGTTTCACGTGAAACAGGAATACTTAATCCAACTTTATCAACTTGAAATTGACCTGGGGTATAAGGGAAAAAATCCAGAGGTCTTTTCTTTTGAGAAACAAATGGTAAAACAACTTTAATTCCTTGATTGTGGAGCCGTTTAATAACGGGTTGTATATCATATTCAGATTGAATAGGCCAATAGAGCGCGCAAGTATCTATGCCAGTATGCTTAATGTATTTGCATATATTTTTTGAAATTTGATTGTTTAGGTGCTGGATAGAATCCGGATAAAAAGTTAGGTAATGGTTTCTTAGAAGTAACAAAAACTTCCTTAAAGTTTCTTTTTCAACCATGCCTTGCAAAATAAAATGGTGGGGGGAATTCCCCCACCAATAGATGTTTAGAATGAGTACTTAGCAGACAACTGGAACAAGTGCACAGAACCCTTTGGCCGTGTATTTGCATTTGTTGTTACGGTTGTATTAACCTTCTCAACTTCACGGTGACCGAAAGCATACTCAACTCCAATATCAAAGTTTTGAACTGGGGTTTCAATCAAGTTAATGTGAATGTCACGCAGTGCTTTGTTGGTTTGGGCTTCTTTCATTTGCTTGCGATTATATACCTTATGATAACCAAGGCCTAATGTTGAACGCATGGTTTGTGTCCACTTATGCTGGAATGCAATCGACAAACCAAGGTTGTTTTGCAAGAAGAAGTCCCGCTTTGTTGGGTCATCATTATGGATATAAGAAGCAGTAGTACCACCCGTCATCCATTTTCCAAGGCCGTTACCATAGACTACATCATAGCAAACGGAATCTTTGTTATCAAATTCATAGCGACCCGTATGAGCTAAACCATAGCCCAAAGCACGCTTTTGGAACTGTCCATCATCATAACTTTGTTGTGTCACTAAGCCGCGGAAAGACATGTGTGCCTTATCGTCACCAACACGTAAGTGAAGAACCATATCAGGAATACGTTCCATTGTGTTTCCACTACCATGATCAAGCGTCTTTAATGAACCATCATCTTCTGTTTGGTTAGTAGCGCGGTAAGTTGTTTCAGGCTCTTCTGCTGAAATCATAACCTTAAATTTAGGATTGACATTAGCTGTATACCTCAACATTGGCGGGCGATGGCCTGGTGTACCCAAGATACCACCAAAGTCAAGTGTTTCGGAGCCTGCTGTACCACCAAAGTCAGCAAAGTTTGTACTTTGCATACCAGCCAAGAATTCATGAGTCTTGCCTTTAATATCAACATAGGCCTTGCGCATACGAAGGCCCGTGGTGCCTGAACCATATGCATCAAACTCAAGTCTGGAATCAACGACACCAAAGTTTTGAACTGTTTGCGTGTCAAAACCAAGTCTTGATTCCTTCAAAAGTGCGTTAAATTCCCCACCACGACGAGCTGTTTGAGAGCCATTTAGAGGGATAGCGGCAAAGTTAGAAGATTGGCTAGCTGAATTATCACCACCATAAAGCTTGGATGTGTATATACCATCAAACTTTACATAACCATAGAATTTGAGCGATGTATTTGTTCCGGGGACCAAAAATGATCCAGGCATGGAACCATTCTTAATGGTTGTTTTAGAAGCTAGCATTAATTCTTGGTTTTCAGCTTCGATCTTGTGTATTTTTTCAGCTAATTGAGCTTCTCTAGCTTCTTTGGCAGCATGATACTGTTCACGCTTTGCCTGTGATGCATGTTGCTTACTTTCAACAGACTGAATTTTTTTGTTTAACTGTTCAATTTGTTGTTTAAGAGCTGAAATTTCATCAGCACTTACAACAGATGACATTGCTGTAGACAATGCCATGAAGGAAACCATATAGGTTAGGGCTTTTTTAGACATAACAAACCTCAAAGATTTTAACTCGAAATTAATATAACCTTTATTAAATGTTTAGCAATGATTTTTTTGTAAAATAACATGTGGATAAATGCGCCTAGAAGGTGAAATAACTTTGCTTTGAAAAAAATACCCACTTACGAGATGAAATTATCAACTAGCTAACCACCTATTTAATTATTTTTATGATGTTATTCACGTTGGCATAAAATTGTGAGCGATTATGCGTAATTTGGCTGTGGAAAAATACAGGAAAACCTGTTAATTAAGTTGTATTAGATCACTTTTCCACATTATACAGACGACAACTACTAACCAAAACCTAATTATTTATTAATAGATATGAAGAAGAAAAATTTGATTAGTACCCTTCAAGGAAAGGGTTTTGATAAAATTCCAATCTGGCTTATGAGGCAAGCTGGCCGTTCGCTTCCTGAATATCGAAATTTCCGGAAAAATTTTTCTAATTTCATGGAAATGTGTCTTACGCCAGAAGCTATTTGTGAGATTACGCTTCAGCCTATTCGTCGCTATGATTATGATGGAGCGATTATTTTTAGTGATATCCTCGTCATTCCCTATGCGCTAGGTATGTCGGTTTCATTTGTGGAAAATGAAGGCCCTCGGTTAGGCCCATTGAATTTAGATTTATTAACTTTTGAAAACTTTGATGAAAATCTATCCAACATTCTGGTTGGCATCCAAAAAACCAAAAATAAACTTCCAGAAAACGTGACTTTGATAGGTTTTGTAGGTGCCCCATGGACATTGAGCACCTATATGATTGGGGGGAAAACCAAAAAAAACTTTGATGATGTGATTCAATTTTCTCTTAAGTTTCCACAAAAATATGAAACATTAATGGAGATATTAACAGATGCATGTATCCGGTTTCTTTGCATGCAAATTGAATCCGGGGTAGAAGCTGTTCAAATATTTGATTCTTGGGCTTCCTTCGTTCCAGATTGTTTTTTTGATACCTGGGTCATTAAGCCTATGGAAAAAATATCAAATCACTTGAAGAGGAAATACCCACACATTCCCATTATTTGTTTTCCAAAAGGGATAGAGGCTCACATCGATCAGCTTGTAACTTTAACGGATATCAACGCACTATCTTTTGGAAGTTCTGCGCCCATAAAGACTATTATTCAGGCACAGAAAACGCATATTACACAAGGAAACCTAGACCCGAATATTTTATGCTTGGGTGGAGAAATTCTTGAGAAACAAGTCATTCGTATCCAAAATGAACTTTTGGTTTCACAAAGACACATTTTTAACCTTGGGCACGGGATTTTGCCAGATACACCTCTTGAGAATGTGGATAAATTGTTTGCGTTGATCAGGTCTTGACACAGAAAGATCAATTCACTAGTTTGCAACAGGATTTAAGTGGGAAAAATGAAAAATCATTCAGGATTTAAGATTGGTTTAGATTTTTTCTCAGGCGTATTGGTTGGAGCGCTTGTGGGTTTTGGCCTGGATACGGTGTTTCAAACGAAACCCATAATGATATGTATTTTTATTGTTCTTGGTTTTGCTGCTGGTATAAATAACGTTCTGAAAGCAACACGGGTTAAAGATAAAGATGATTGATCCTCTTCATCAGTTTGAAATCAAAAAGTTTTTTGACTTTAACCTTATTGGATTAAAGATCCCTTTTACGAACTCTGCACTTTTTATGGTTTTAGCCGTTGTGAGTATTTTCACATTGTTTATGTTTGGTATCCGAAATCGTTTGATGATACCAAGTCGTCTACAAATGGCCATTGAATCGCTCTACAACTTTGTAAAAACGCTGGTTCAAGATAACATTGGTCCTGAAGGTATGCCCTACATAAGTTTGGTTCTTTCAGTATTTTTATTTGTCTTATTTGGTAACATTTTGGGAATGGTTCCCTATGCTTTTACCTTTACAAGCCATATCATTGTGACATTTACTCTTGCCCTATTTGTGTTTGCAATTGTGATCGGCGTTGGTTTGAAACATCATGGATTTCACTTTTTGTCCATTTTCATGCCCGAAGGTGCTCCAAAGATTATGGCGCCAATACTGATTCCTATTGAGGTTTTGTCATTTTTTTCAAGGCCCATTTCTCTTTCCGTTCGTCTTTTTGCAAATATGATGGCTGGGCACACCATACTCAAGGTTTTTGCAGGATTTACTGTCGCTTTAGGTATTTTTGGTATCGCCCCACTATTGGTTAACGCTGCATTAATGAGCCTTGAATTTTTGGTTGCTTTTTTGCAGGCGTATGTATTTACAATTTTAACTTGTCTTTATCTAAAAGACGCAATTCATCTTCACTAACACAAACACTAACATTATGAGGTAATTCAATGGATGTCGAAGCAGCAAAAATGATTGGAGCAGGTTTAGCTCTTTTCGCACTTTTTGGAGTGGGCCTTGGTATTGGAAATATATTTTCAACGCTGATTAGCTCAGTTGCCCGCAACCCATCAGCAAGAGATCAGGTTTTTCCAATTGGTATTTTGGGATTCGCCTTAACAGAAGCAGTTGCTCTGTTTGCTTTAGTTGTGTCCATTTTGATACTTTATAAATAATTTTATGCAACGCAATGCCACAGCTTGATCTTTCCACATTTCCGGCTCAAATTTTTTGGTTACTTTTTACCTTTTTGAGCCTTTTCTTGTTGGTTCGTTATATGATCGTTCCACGTATGCAACAAATTTTTGATGCACGATGGGAGAAACAAGATAACAACTTGCAACGGGCAAATGAGTTCAAAGCTGAGGCAGAGCAGTTGCTTTTAAAAACAGAGCAGTTGCTTGAAAAATCAAAAGAAGAAGCCGGCCAAATCATCAGGCAATGTGAGGTAGAGATTAAGGCAGAACAAGATAAAATTTTGGAAGAACTTCAGCAAGTTTTGCACCAGAAGGTTTCTAAAGCCGAGAAAGATATGCAATTGCTAAAACAAAAGATTATTGAGGAGCTTCCTAGTTTTTCTTCTGATTTGGCCCAGGCTTCATTAGCACATTTTGATTTGCAAGAAAAAAAGACAAAGGTGAAAAAGAATGTTCGCTGATCCTACTTTTTACGTTCTAGTAGCTTTTTTGATCTTTTTTGCTTTTGCTGGAAAGCCTATTTTCAAGGCGTTAACATTTAATCTTGATGTCGGTATATCTAAAATTGAATCGGAAATTGATCACGCGACCCTTCAAAAAGATCAAGCTCAGCAATTTTTGAATGATACAAAGCTTCGATATCATCAAGCTATTAAGCTATCGCAAGATACTGTACAGCAAGCTCAAGAACTAACTCAGGCTTGGCGGCAAGAGTCTAAAGAAAAAATAACAGCTCTTGTGGAGAAAAAGACTCTACTTGCTGAGCAAAGAATCGAACTAATCAAAAAATTAGCTGTAGACCAAATTAAATCTCAGTTGGCTGATTTGGTGACCCAAGATCTTCAATCTACGATTTTCGAACAAAACAAAAGCACAAATCTGCAACCTGTTCTTAAAGTTATTCAAAACACCTAAAAATTTTCATGATAATCTGTTTTTATCAGCTCAATATATGAGAACTTACCCTTGGTGGTGATTTTTATAAAAATCACTCATGCAAGTTTTCTACTACTGATTGACATTTTATTAATATAATATACTATATGTTGTATATACCCACGAAATTTAGTAGCATGAGTCTTAAATCAATGACTGAAACAAATAAATACACCATTGCCATCGACACTACCCGAAACGACAAGCTCACCGAGTTTGGAAAATTAACCCTATCTGACCGCTATTTGTTACCTGGAGAAGATTACCAGGATTTGTTTGCACGAGTGGCAGCAAGTTTTGCAGATAACCAAGATCATGCGCAACGATTGTATGATTACATTAGTAATCTTTGGTTTATGCCCGCCACGCCGGTTTTGAGCAATGGCGGTACCAGCCGAGGCCTGCCTATCTCATGCTTTTTAAATGAAGCAGATGATAGCCTGGACGGCATTGTGAACCTTTGGAATGAAAATGTTTGGTTGGCTGCACGCGGTGGTGGCATTGGAAGTTTTTGGGGAAACCTACGTTCTATAGGTGAGAGAGTTGGAGCTAATGGCAAAACATCTGGCATCATTCCTTTTATACGCGTTATGGATTCTTTAACCTTAGCCATCAGCCAAGGTAGCTTGAGGCGAGGTAGCGCTGCTGTTTACTTACCTGTAGATCATCCGGAAATTGAGGAATTCATTGAATTGCGACGTGTCACTGGAGGAGATCCAAATCGTAAAGCTCTATCATTACATCATGCCGTGGTTATCACTGATGCCTTTATGGAGGCCGTGGAGCACGATAGAACATGGGATTTAAAAAGCCCTAAAGATGGCTCGGTAATTCACACGATCACAGCTCGGTCTTTGTGGATAAAAATTTTGACAGCACGAATTGAAACAGGCGAGCCCTATATTATATTCATTGACCATGTCAACAAAAGCATTCCTGAACATCATAAAAGGAATAATCTCAAAGTTAAAATGTCTAACCTATGCAGTGAAATTACATTGCCAACGGGTACAGATCATCTGGGGAATGAAAGAACGGCTGTTTGTTGTCTTTCGTCTCTCAATCTAGATACATACGATGAGTGGAAAAATGATCCTCTTATTATCGAAGATGTAATGCGGTTTTTGGATAACGTTTTGCAAAATTTCATTGATACGGCTCCTGATAGCATGGCTAAAGCTCGTTATTCAGCTATGCGTGAAAGAAGTGTTGGCTTAGGGGTTATGGGTTTTCATTCTTTCCTTCAGGATAAGATGGTTCCTATTGAATCTGTGATGGCAAAATCATGGAATTTGAAAATCTTCAAGCACATAAAAGAGCAGGCGGATAAAGCTTCTGTAACTTTAGCTCATGAAAGAGGCGCATGCCCAGATGCAGCTGAGTTTGGCATCCAAGAGCGGTTTTCTAATAAAATTGCCATTGCTCCTACCGCATCAATTTCCATTATTTGTGGTGGCGCTTCACCAGGGATTGAACCTATTGCAGCCAATAGCTTTACGCATAAAACCCTTTCGGGATCCTATTTTGTGCGCAATCGTCACTTGAAAGAATTATTGCAGAAAAAAGGATATGACAATGAAGATGTGTGGACTTCCATCACCGTTCACGAAGGTTCAGTCCAGCATTTAGACTTTCTTTCTCAAGATGAAAAAGATGTATTCAAAACGGCTTTTGAAATCGATCAACGGTGGTTGATCGAGCATGCAGCCGATCGTACCCCTTACATTTGCCAAGCTCAATCACTTAATATATTTGCAGCACCTGATATCCATAAAAGAGATTTGCATCAGATGCATTTTCAAGCGTGGAAAAAAGGTGTTAAGTCGATGTATTATTTTCGTTCAAAATCCATACAACGAGCTGAAGTTGTTACGAATACAACCTTTGATGGGTCTTCTTCTATCAAAGCAGCCAACTCCGACAATCCTAGTAATTATGAAGAATGCCTTACTTGCCAATAAAAAGGAAATAAGAAATGTCCCTCTTGACCTCAAATCCCGTTTATAAACCCTTTAGATACCCATGGGCTTATGATGCCTGGCTAACTCAACAAAGGGTCCATTGGATGCCTGAAGAAGTGCCTATGGCTGATGATGTGAGGGATTGGCAGCGAACACTATCTCCAGTGGAAAAAAATTTGTTAACACAGATTTTCCGTTTTTTCGTCCAAGCAGACATTGAAGTGAACAATTGTTATATGAAGCACTACTCGCGTGTTTTCCAAGCCACCGAAGTGCAAATGATGCTGGCTGCCTTTTCCAACATGGAAACAATCCACATTGCTGGCTATGCACATTTGTTAGACACACTTGGCATACCTGAAGTCGAATATTCCGCCTTCCTACGATACAAGGAAATGAAGGATAAATACGATTATATGCAGCAATTTGGAACAGACACCAAAGAAGATATCGCTTTGACGCTGGCTGTTTTTGGGGCTTTTACCGAAGGTCTTCAGCTCTTTGCTAGCTTTGCAATTTTGATGAATTTTCCACGATTTAACAAAATGAAAGGAATGGGGCAAATCATCTCTTGGTCTGTTCGCGACGAAACTCTTCATACCATGTCCATTATTAAGTTATTCAAAACTTTTGTTGAAGAAAATAAAGAAATTTGGTCTCCACGGCTCATTTCGTTGATTCGGGACGCTTGCAAAACCATTGTATCCCATGAAGATGCGTTCATCGACCTGGCTTTTGAGTTGGGAGACGTGGAAGGACTGAAAGCAACCGAAGTTAAGGATTACATCCGTTTTATTGCGGATCGTAGGCTTACACAGCTTGGCCTTCAACCTATGTATAACACCCAAAATAACCCTCTCCCCTGGATGGATACGATGCTTAATGGTGTTGAACATACCAATTTTTTTGAAAATAGAGCCACGGAATATTCACGGGCTTCTACCAAAGGTACATGGGAGGAGGCTTTTGCTTCTTAAGCTAGAGAAGCAAAATTCATAATTCTCACTAGCATCTTGGCATAGCCTTTGGTATACACCAAAGAGATGGAACACCTATATCAATGAGATACCAATGCGCCTGTCAAAAGCTATACTGAAAATTTTGAAGAACTATGAAGGCGAGTCACCAGCTATTCGAACAAATATAGCTCGAATGTTTATGCATGGCCGTTTAGCTGGCACAGGCCATCTGATTATTTTGCCAGTAGACCAAGGGTTTGAACATGGACCTGGCCGTAGCTTTTTTATGAATGCAGAAGCTTATGACCCGCAGTATCACTATAAGCTTGCTGTTCAATCTGGGGTATCGGCTTTTGCAGCTCCGTTAGGAATGCTGGAAGCTGGTATTGATACTTTCATTGCTCAAGTGCCACTTATCTTGAAAATGAATAGCTCCAATACGCTTATTCACAAAGATTCAGTTCCAGATCAAGCCATGACCGCCACTGTGCAAGATGCTCTTAGGCTTGGTTGCATTGGGGTTGGGTTGACTATGTACCCTGGATCCGATGCTAATCTTAGTATGATACAAGACATCAAAGAGGTCATTGCTGAAGCACGTTCCTATGGGTTGATGGCGGTTATATGGTCTTATCCTAGAGGGAGGGGTATCAGTAAAGAAGGTGAAACAGCTTTAGATGTGGTAGCCTACGGAGCTCATATGTCAGCATTGTTAGGGGCACACGTGATCAAAGTGAAGCTTCCAACCGCTCATATTGAGCTAGAGGCTAACCAGAAACCATACTACGACATCCCAAAGAAGGATCTTAAAGATCGAGTGAATCATATTGTTCAATCCTGCTTTAACGGTCGTCGAGTGGTTGTTTTCTCAGGTGGTGAAGCCAAGACCCTTGAAGAGGTTTTGGACGAATCTAGAGCCATATACACTGGAGGTGGGTGTGGCTCAATCATTGGGAGAAATTGCTTTCAAAGGCCATATAACGAAGCCTTGGGCCTCCTTAAAGCCATGCAGGAAATTTATCTTGGAAAGGAAAGGTAATGAAAATCAACGGTAATGCGATCCGACCAGGGAATATCATTGAGCATCAAGGACGTTTGTGGCTAGCTGTCAAAATTCAACATACGCAGCCAGGTAAGGGCGGTGCATATCTCCAAGTGGAGTTGAAGGATATCCGCAGCGGCACGAAAATGAATGAACGCTTCCGTTCAAGTGAAACGGTGGAAAAAATCCGTTTGGACGAAGTGCAATACCAATTCCTTTATGGAACTGATGATGAATTGACCATGATGGATATGGAAACATTTGAACAAATTAATGTTTCTGCCAGTATGGTAGGAGATGCTCTTCCATTCTTGGCAGATGGGATGATGGTTACTGTGAACCTTTATGAAAATGAGCCAGTCAGTGTTACATTACCAGATACGGTTATTTTAGAAATCGTGGAGGCCGATCCTGTGGTGAAAGGCCAGACAGCTACTTCATCTTATAAGCCGGCCAAGCTGGCTAATGGCGTGAAAATCATGGTTCCGCCGCACATTGAAAGCGGAACCAGAGTGGTCGTGAATACGGCTGATGCCACCTATGTTGAACGCGCAAAAGATTAAAAAGGAATCATAATGGCTCAAATGTCAGCCAAATTTATCACAAGGTCCACCATCGTCAACGTTATGGCTAAAGCCATTGAAATGGCAACCAGGGGCTTAGTCCGGGATTTTAATGAAATTGATCGTCTCCAGATCTCCCAAAAAGGCCGAGGTGACTTTGTTTCTTCAGCTGACTTAAGAGTTGAAAAGGTCTTGCAGGAGCAACTAGCAAAGGCGCGTCCGGATTATGGTTTTATCATGGAAGAATCAGGCGTCATCGAAGGAGAGGATCAACGCCACTATTGGATTATTGATCCAATAGATGGAACCAGCAATTTCATCCATTCCATACCACATTTTGCCATTACAATTGCTCTTCAAAAAGATAATGAAATTGTGGCAGGCTGCACTTTTGACCCCATTAAGGATGAGTTCTTTTGGGCTGAAAAGGGCTTAGGGGCGTTTATGAACGATCGCAGACTTAGAGTATCTGAGCGTCAGAATTTAAATGAGTCCTTGGTCGTTACAGGTTTTCCTTTTGCTGGTCATGGAGACGCTGACTCATTCAAGGAAATTTTGGGTCGAGTGATGCCTGAGGTGGCAGGAGTTAGGCGTTTAGGCTCTGCTGCCCTTGATTTGGCTTATGTGGCTGCTGGACGGTTTGAGGCCTACTGGGAATCAGATATTTCTCCATGGGATATTGCGGCGGGTATACTGCTGGTTCAAGAAGCTGGAGGGTATGTTCGTGATTTGTCTGGTGGGCATAAAATGTTTAAACAAAAAAGCATCATAGCCTGTAACGCACATGTTGCCCAGCCGCTCTTAAATCTTATTAAGGGGCCGGCCTCTTAGATTACAGTGATAAAGCATTCAGCAGATCTTGCTCCCGCACAATTTCTGGAAGGATGACGCCATTTGTCTGAGTGGGAGTGAAAACGATTGTGAAGGGAATACCTGATCGGTCATATTGCTTTAGGAATCGTGAGATCTGATCGTCCTGCGTTGTCCAATCGCCCTTCATGAGATAGACATTCCGATCATTTAATTTTGCAACAACAGCATCACTTTTGCTTATAAGAGCAGCATTAATATGGCAAGTTAAACACCAACTGGCTGTGATATTAACAACAACAGATTTTCCTGATTTGAGGATCTGAGGTATTTTCTCAGGTTCAAAAGATTGCCAGCTGAGAGAGACTTTGCTTTCGGCAGGCATTCTATTAGAATGGTTAACATTCATGTATAAAACTACGCCAAGCCAGATAGCTGTTGCCATTAAGAAAGCACCGAGCGTGCATTTGATCCATATCATCCATTTTCCAGGTTTTGGATGTGGGATAAACTGAGGTGGCAAAATTAATAGCAACCAGTAGGGGAGAGAAAAACCAAGAGCGATAGCGCTAAATATCATGAAAATATCGCCCGTATCTTTTGTAAGCGCATACCCTACTGATATCCCTAAAAATGGAGCTGTGCAGGGCGTTGCTAGGAGAGTTGCAAAAATACCCGAGGCAAAACTGGAAGAAAGCTTAGAGCTTTCGGAAAATTGGAAACGATCAATGAAGCGGCGTATAAATTGTGGAAGAATAATCTCAAAAGCCCCAAAAAGGCTTAAACTGAAGAAGATCATAAGTGTAATCATAAAGATTAAGAAAAGTGGCTGCTGAAAATGCATTCCCCAGCCCACATGGGTGCCTAAGATTTTCAAAATAGATGCAACAAATCCAAACGACCAAAATGAAAAAAAGATCCCCAGGATTGTCATGAAATATCCAAGTTTGGGGGCAGTAGAGGATTTTGAAGACATGATACTCATGAATTTAAGCCCAAGAACGGGCAAAACGCATGGCATTAGGTTTAATATAACACCACCAAGGACTGCAAAGATAAGTATTTTGAGCAAATCCCCGCTTTGTGTCGATGGATTTTGGAGCGCTTGTTCAATAACTGCGGCTTCAGGATCTGCTTTTGGCATCCCGGAAGGAATGCTAAGATCAAATAGATACTCACCAGGTTCGCAGGTTTTTCCACAGCTAATATATGAAATTTTTCCTCTTACTCGTACGGGTAGGCCCGGTTTATCTATGTGAACGAGAACAGGTATGATGACTGGGTCAGCATAGACCTGAGTGTGCATGCCATAACTTTCATAGTCCTCCAAAGGTGGCCATCTGACAGAAATAGTTTTGATGTTTTCACCGTCACTCAGATTGATTTGAGGTGCTGTATTGCTCCCAGCTTGTATTTTTTCACCGCTATTGGATTTAAATTGAAAGGCGATCCAAAATTGAGTTTGAGTTTTATCTAAAACTGCTGCGGACTTTAAAGCGTTAACTTCCACGCCTTGCACGGGGCACACTAAAAGTGTAACCCAAAAAAATATCATGCCTAATATAAGGCTTTTCTTTGACATCATATCTTGCTCAAAGGAACGTTATGTAAATCATGCTATCATAAACAGCTTAATTGTCTAGGAACGATCATGTGTAAAATATATGGAGCCTTAAAAAAGGAGCCCCCAGTTCTGGAGGGAACTGGGGGATGGATCATGGATCTAGACAAGTTGAACTTAACCCCTAAATTATTAACAAATAGTTAATAAACTAAAATTTTTGAAAAATTTCGAAAAATTTTTTCAATCCTTAACAAATCATTACTGATATTATGGCAATTTATTGGTCATAACAAACAATTAAAGGTGTTTAAATGAGGATCCTCCTTTCCTTTATGCTCGTTTTCTCATTAGCAAGCAAAACATTAGCTATGCAGAGTAGCGGAGATGGCAGAGGTGTTATAGATGTTCCAGTTGCTGGCACTGGAGCGGTGGCACCAATGGCGAGTGGTGGGGCCGCAAGTAGAGAACCTTTTTTTGGCATCGTAGATAGTTTAACAGACCGTGAACATGATCCTGCTCAAGCAGCTCATGCGACAACGGCGTTAGGACAAAGGTTAGGTGAGGCTCGCGCCAATTGGTATTATTGCCTATATTTCATCCTCGATATACATCAAGGAATATGGGGGTTTCTAGCTGGGGCAAGCACACTTGCGGGTTCTATTATCTCAGGATTTACAAACGTATTCAAAAATGACCCAGAAACAGTTAACAAGCTAAGTTTGGCTTCAGGAATAACGTCGGGTGTAGCTGTTATCTTCACGGCACTAACTTACTATGCGTTTACAAGAAAGCAACAATTGGCTAGAGCAGGGTACGCCGTTTAAGTGGTAGGTGGCGCGTCCTGCAGGATTCGAACCTGCGACAACCGGCTTAGAAGGCCGATGCTCTATCCAGCTGAGCTAAGGACGCTTATACCTTGTGTTTAAAATTATCCCCATAATTTTTGGGCTTAATAGTATAAGTAGTAGTGGGCTCTATTTCGTAGGTTAACCCCTTTTTTTCAGCAAATGCAATAGCTTGCTCTTTTGTCTCAAAGGAAAGAAAAACCTGGCGGTTCATATCTGCAGAAGCAGTCCACCCAACTAATTGTTCATGATACAATGGTTTTTCAGGCATAAATTCGAGAATCCAAGAACGTGTGCGACTTTTCCCAGATTGGGTGGCGGTTTTAGACCGTTGATGAATACGAACACGTGGCACGAAATTTATCCTTAATAATGGTCGGGGCGATAGGATTTGAACCTACGACATCCTGCTCCCAAAGCAGGCGCGCTACCGGGCTGCGCTACGCCCCGAAAGAACATTACCCTATTCTCATACATGAAAGTTTTGCCATAGCCAAGACATTTTAACAGAAGAAACCACTGTTAATCTTGGATAGGAAATGCTGCGTGTTGGATTTTATCATTTTCTTGGATTCCCAACTTCTTTACTAATCCACCCTTAATTTCTAAAACTGCTCGCGTTTGCTCTTGAAGAGGAGAAGGAGGAGAGATCCCCTTTTCGGAAAGGGGAGTTGTGTTTTCAGCAATGAAAATAATGGATCCATTGCTATCTATAAAAAGCATATCTAATGAAATATATGTGTTTTTCATCCACATAGAAGCAATACGATCATTTGGAAAGACAAATAACATGGCCTGGTTTTCGTCTAAATCTTGACGAAACATTAGCCCTTTAGCTCGTTCAGCGTTATTTTGGGGAACTTCGCAACCAAAATGGCAAGTACCTTTTTGAGTAGTAATGGTCAAAGGCTGAAGGTTTTCCCCTGAGGCATTAGAATAAACGACAGTTTGGAGTAAAAACATTAGAAACAACAAATTACGCCATTTCGTTAATCTTCTATAAATCATTTTTCACCATATTAATAAAAAGATACGTGTTTTTACACATTAACAGGGATTTGGGCTTTTGCCCAGTTAAGGTAAGGAAGAGGGAAATGAAACGGATACTCATGTTGGTCCTGACGGCATTGACGTTCAGTGTTGCAAGTGGGGCTTACGCGCAGGATACAGATACGAAAAGTTCTGCAAGCCATGCATCTAAAACACATCGATTTGCCCATCTAACATCAGCTGTAGCAAGAGCTAAAGCAGCTGTTATGGGTAAAAAAGTTGCCGCTAAAGTGCTAAGCACTGAAGATGAAGCAGAAGATGACACAGTGGGTATAGCTTCTAAACCGACCGCTAAAGGTCATGCAAAGGCGGTTAAAGGCAAGGTCGCCGCTAAAGGTCATGCAAAGGCGGTTAAAGGCAAGGTCGCCGCTAAAGGTCATG
>MKSY01000010.1:0-51168 GCA_001897475.1 Alphaproteobacteria bacterium 43-37 | reverse complement strand
AAAGGCAAGGTCGCCGCTAAAGGTCATGCAAAGGCGGTTAAAGGTAAAGCCGCCGCTAAAGGCCACGCAAAGGCGGTTAAAGGTAAAGCCGCCGCTAAGGGCCATGCAAAGGCTGTTAAAGGTAAAGCCGCTGCCAAAGGCCACGCAAAAGCTGTTAAAGGTAAAGCCGCTGCCAAAGGCCACGCAAAGGCTGTTAAAGGTAAAGCCGCTGCCAAAGGCCATGCAAAAGCTGTTAAAGGTAAAGCCGCTGCCAAAGGCCATGCAAAAGCTGTTAAAGGCAAGGTCGCTGCTAAAGGTCATGCAAAGGCGGTTAAAGGCAAGGTCGCTGCCAAAGGCCATGTAAAGACGGTTAAAGGTAAAGCCACAAAAGGCAAAGGTTCTGTTAAAGGAAAAAATAAGAAAAGTAAAGCTAAGAGCAAGAAGACAAGCTTCTTTGGTTCCTTGTCCAGCATGGCTAAAAATTCTGGAAAAGGCACACACTCTTTAGCTCGCGCAACTTCAGAAGCATTAGACTTTGTGCCAGGGACAGAAGGGTTAAAGGAGAAGCTGGACACAGCTGATAGAGCCGTCTCTACAGCAGAAGAAAAAGCTGCTGCTGCGCAAAAGAGAGCAAAAAAAGTTAAAGCAAAAGTTACAGCTGCCGCAGAAGAACCAGCCGCTGCAGAAGAACCAGCTGCTGCTGCCACGGAAGAACCAGCTGCAGGCCATGATGCAGAGGCCGCTGCCACGGAAGAACCAGCCGCCGCAGAAGAACCAGCTGCTAAAGAAGAACCAGCTGCCGCAGAAGAACTAGCCGCTAAAGAAGAACCAGTTGCTGCTGCAGAAGAACTAGCTGCTGCAGAAGAACCAGCTGCTGCAGAAGAACCAGCTGCCGCAGAAGAACCAGTTGCTGCAGAAGAACTAGCTGCCGCAGAAGAACCAGCTGCTGCAGAAGAACCAGCTGCTGCAGAAGAACCAGTTGCAGGCCATGATGCAGAGGCCGCTGCCACGGAAGAACCAGCCGCCGCAGAAGAACCAGCTGCTGAAGAAGAACTAGCCGCTGCAGAAGAACCAGCTGCTGAAGAAGAACTAGCCGCTGCAGAAGAACCAGTTGCTGAAGAAGAACCAGCTGCTGAAGAAGAACCAGCTGCTAAAGAAGAACCAGTTGCTGAAGAAGAACCAGCTGCTGCAGAAGAACCAGTTGCTGCAGAAGAACTAGCCGCTAAAGAAGAACCAGTTGCTGCCGCAGAAGAACCAGCTGCTGCAGAAGAACCAGCTGTCGCAGAAGAACCAGTTGCCGCAGAAGAACCAGCTGCTGAAGAAGAACCAGCTGCTGAAGAAGTTGCTGAGTAATATTTATAGAAGATAGGGTGGGGGCAGATTAAAGTCTGTTCCTCACTTTTTTTTTGGTATAGTATCTCACTAAAATCTAATGTCCTGATGAGTATGGTATGAAGAAAATAACTTTCCTTGCGGCGTTTCAATTTTGTTTTGTTTTTACAGCCCAGGCAAGTAGTGCCGGGTTTTGTCTCAAAAAATGCACAGAAGAGTTTTGCGGGCAATCCCAGGAAAACTATCAACAATGTCAAGATAGTTGCCGTGGGATGTATGAAGGGTTGATTGCAAAATGCAAATTGGTTGCCAAAAAGGAAGGCTATCATGATGAAAAAATCAAAGAAGATGCCAAATTTAGCCCTTGTCTAACAAACCAAAATGACGATCCTTCTACGGTATCAGATGAACAGCCACCATCAAATGACGATAAAAAATCTGATGGCGAAAAATCTCTTGATAACAATGAAGATCAGAAAGATACGCCTGAAAAGGAATCCGATACAGCAGTGGATACAGAAGCAAAAGCTCAAGGGGACGATGAGCCAGACAATGCATCATCATCATCAGCTGCTGATGAATCTGATTCGAATGACAAAAGCGAAGCCTCGGAAGATTCATCTGATGAGACAGAAGCCTAGCTTTGTAAGTCTTTCTTAAACTGAAGCTTTAAGATGGCTATGCCAGCTAAGACAATGAAAAGCCCTCCTGTTGCTATGGTCAACTTAAAATGCTCATTAAACACCCATATTCCGATAGGAATAGCCATAATCAATCTTGAATATTCAAAGGGCGAAACAAAGGACGGATCCTTGTTCTTAAGAGCATTTAAGTAGCAATACTGCGATAAGATACCGAAGCTCCCAATACCAACAAGGAGGATGAGGTCCTTAAAGGCAATGTTTTGCCAGAAAAATATGCTGACAATAGCAGCCAAAACAAGCCCACCAGTGTTTCCGATCAGTAAAATTGATTCAGGAGAATCTGTTTTCAGCAATATTTTGCGGTTAATGATGGCAAGGCTAGCCAATACATTGGCCAGTAAAAGGATGAAAACAGCGTAATTGACGGTCACTTGAATGGGATGCAAAACGATCAATACACCTAAATACCCGATGCTTATCCACAGCCATTTTTGCCAGAGGACTTCGTCTTTAAGAAATAGAATGGATAAAACAGTTGTGATGAGTGGGCCTGAAAAACCTATAGACGTAGCAAACGCGAGGGGGAGGTGCCGGTAAGCATAATAAGTGCAAGCCATAGTACTCACAATGAGCACAGAATTAACAGCTTGCCTAAATGGCTGCTTTGTTTGAAAAACCCTGTCCTTCGTCAAGGATATCATAGGAAGCAATATAATAAATGCAAAAAGGTTGCGCATGAGGATGATCATGGCATTGCTGATATTTGGCGTAAGAAATTTGGCTGTCACCATCGCAAGATTGATGCAACAGGCCCAAGCAACCATCCATAAAACCCCAATGATGGAGTGCTGTACCTGTGGTGGTATTTTTAATTTTGTATCCATGTTCGATCCTAAGGTGGAAGTTAAATATTTTTTTAAATGCTTCTAAGGCTTTTTCCCTTGCTTAGAGTGCTCAACAGTATGTTTAGGGTAATCTTTTCCTAGCACTATAGAGTATTTACTCAAAAGGTTTTTTTGAGGCCTCCCAAGGGCTTTCCTGTGGAGCAAGCGTAATACAAACAGAGGTTATCTTGAATTCTAAGGTCTTGGCGAAACCATACAATAATAGGTTTTGTTACCGGGGACATTGAAAAGACTTCTCTTCGGGGCGCGATTTTTTTATAGTGCATGTATAAATCCTAATTAGATTGAGAAAAAGGTAAAGGTTTTTCATGGCGGGTCATTCGCAATTTAAAAATATTATGCACCGAAAAGGGGCACAGGATGCTAAGCGTGGCAAGATATTCACAAAAATTATCCGTGAAATAACGGTGGCAGTTAAAGAAGGTGGAAGCGATACTAATTCCAACCCTAGGTTAAGGTCAGCCCTTATTAGTGCTCGTGGAGCGAATATGCCCAAAGATAACGTTGACCGCGCTATCAAGCGTGGTGAGGGCAATGATGATTCTGCCAATTATTCCGAAGTTCGCTATGAAGGATATGGCCCTTCTGGCACGGCATTTATCGTGGAAGCTTTGACGGATAATCGCAATCGCACAGCATCTGAAGTAAGAGCAGCATTCAATAAATTTAATGGAAGCTTGGGTGAAAGTAATAGTGTCAGCTTTATGTTTGATCGTGTTGGTGTGGTGACTTATCCACAAACATCAGAAAGCGCAGACGCATTTTTTGAAGCAGGCATTGAATGTGGTGCTGACAATGTTGAATCCAATGAACATGGACATGAAATTATAACCACTGTGGAGATGTTTTCTGTCGTTCGTGATCATTTTATAAAAACTTTTGGTGACCCACAGTCCGCTCAACTTGCTTGGCGGCCCAAAACTTCCACCAAAGTCCCTGATGATGCGGCTGAAACCTTGTTCAAGCTGATCGATGTTTTGGAGGATAACGACGATGTTCAGTCAGTTTTTTCAAATTATGAGGTTTCTGATACTATTGCCCAAAAACTTGCATAATAATGATCAAAATCATTGGCATTGACCCAGGATTGAGAAACACTGGATGGGGTGTGATTGGTGTGAATGGCAATCATCTCCATCACATTGGCCATGGCGTGGTTCGCTCGACAGATAAAGGCACTACAGCGGCAAGGCTAGCTGAGTTATTCAAAGGGCTACAAAACATCATAGAAACCCATGAGCCACATGAAGCTGCTGTTGAAGAAACATTTGTAAACATGAATCCAACCTCAACGCTTAAGCTTGGCCTGGCCAGAGGAATGGCTATTGTTGTTCCAGCCCTTCGCGATATTCCTGTAGCGGAATATTCGGCTAACCGCATTAAAAAGGCGGTGGTGGGTGTTGGTCATGCAGATAAAAAGCAAATGGGTCATATGGTTCAAGTCTTGCTCCCCATGGCTGGGGAGGTTAAGCTGGATGCGGCTGATGCTTTGGCAGTTGCTATTTGCCATGCACACTTTCGGTTGAATGATATTTTGAGAGGTCAAAAATGATAGCCAGCCTTCGAGGAATACTGGAGTTATCAGGCCTCAATGATGTCCTCGTTGATGTGAACGGCGTTGGTTATTTGGTTCATATCAGCCAAAAAGCAAGGCAATCTTTATCGGGAAATGTGGGTGGAAATGTCAGCTTAATCATCCAAACACTCGTTCGTGAAGATAGCATCGATCTGTATGGGTTTACTCATGAAGATGAGCGTAGCATGTTTACGCTTTTACTCACTGTTCAAGGGGTTGGCGCAAAGGTAGCGCTTGCGATACTTTCCGCTTTGAGCTTGGATGAAATAGCTCATGCCTTGGCCATACAGGATAAAAATGCGTTTGTGCGAGCAGATGGCGTTGGCCCAAAACTTGGTGCCCGCATTGTCATGGAACTGAAGGATAAACTACCGGCACGAAGCCATTTTGATGTGTCTTTTCATAAGCAGCCAGAAACCGTTGTGGCAAATACGGATGCTGTGGCTGTCTTATGTCGTTTGGGGTATAAAAGGAGTGAAGCAGAATCTGCGGTTCGCTTGGCAACACAATCGCTTCCTAGTGCTTCTATGGAGGATTTCATCAAACATGCTCTTAACTCTCTTACCCAAGGGGTTAAATAATGGATAATCGTATCGTTCAGCAAGAGTTCCAAGATCAAGATTTGCTAGAAGCTAAAATCAGACCTCAATCCTTAACTGAATTTATAGGACAAAAAGAAGCCCGTTCTAACCTTGAAGTGTTTATTAAAGCAGCTCAGCAGCGCCAAGAGGCCTTAGATCATGTGTTGCTCTATGGGCCGCCTGGTTTAGGGAAAACAACCTTGGCGCAAATCATCGCCCAGGAAATGGGTGTTGGGTTTCGTTCCACATCCGGCCCAGTTATTGTGCGGGCAGGAGATTTAGCGGCGCAGCTGACTAACTTGCAGCCTCGTGATGTATTGTTCATTGATGAAATTCATCGCCTTAATCCGGCTGTAGAAGAAATTCTTTACCCAGCAATGGAAGATTTTCAGTTGGATCTCATGATCGGTGAAGGGCCAGCCGCTCGCTCCATCAAGATTGATCTGCCACCCTTTACCCTTGTGGGGGCAACGACTCGTTCGGGGCTTATCACATCTCCATTAAGGGATCGGTTTGGTATCCCTGTCAGGCTTAATTTTTATGATGTAGATGACCTTGAGAAAATTGTTGTCCGCGGGGCGCAAATTTTAGGATGCCAGATATCGCCAGATGGTGCGCGGGAAGTGGCCAGACGATCAAGAGGGACGCCGCGCATCGCGGGTAGGTTGCTCAGAAGAGTGAGAGACTTTGCGTTGGTAGAGGGCAAAGACTGCATTGACGCTGGCCTGGCTGACCGGGCTCTCAAGCGTTTAGATGTGGACGAAAAAGGGTTTGATGCCATGGATCGGCGCTATTTGTTAGCGATTATGGAGCATTACAATGGAGGCCCTGTTGGGTTGGAAACTTTGTCAGCCTATCTATCTGAGCAGAAGGATGTGTTGGAAGAAGTCATCGAGCCATATCTCATCCAGCAAGGGTTTTTGCAACGCACACCTCGTGGCCGGATCGCTACCCATGAGGCTTTCAAGCATTTAGGTCTTTCGGTACCACAAGGTTTTCAGCTCGATTTTGGTGGATAAAACTTATCATGATAATTGATAAATTAAAGGGGACCAAAGGGCCCCCTTTAAGAAAAACATATTCAAGATATGTTATTCTTCTTCAGCTTGAGCGGCTTCTTCCTCACCATCTTCTTCTTCAGCTTGAGCTTTTTTATGTGCGGCTGCGCACTTCGTTACCTGATCTTCAGGGCAGCTATGGATGCACTGTTGAGCAAGTGAAGGATTTTTTCCACAATTTTTAGCTGTGCACTTTAGCGTGCAGGTTGCGGCTGAAAGCTTGCCGCTTTTTGCAACTTTTTTAGCAGATGCTTTGCAGTTTTTAACCGTATCAGCTGGGCACTCTTTTTTGCATTTTGTAGCTAATTCTGGGTCATGCGCACAAGCGAGGCGGTTGCATTTCGTTTTACAGCTTAAGTTGCTCATTTCAGCTTCTGATGTTTCTGGCAATGAGAAAAGAGCAGCCACAAATAGTGCCGCTATGCTTAGTAATTTCGTGATTTTCATAGAAATATTCCTTTATTAATAAGAAATTGTCATATGAAAAACTCCCACAGAATCGTTAATGAAAAATTAATTCTTATTAAAAACACTAATAATTAAAAGTTGATAAACTTCGCATTTGTTTTCATTGATCATAAAATGCAATTAAGGCATAACATAAGGTCATGGAAATGAGGAGGAATTGATGCCTGAAAATGTGCTGCAAAAAGCTCAGGGAATGCCTACAACTGCCCCTGCTATTCAAACCGTGCAAACAGCTCCGGTTCAAACGGCTGAGTTAGCCGGACAAGCAACAGCTTCTGCCCCTGCAGTTGACGCTGCCACGACAACCACTGCGGCTACAATGCCTGTGGAAGGCGGTATGTCCATTTGGGATATGTTCTGGAAAGCTGATTTCATCGTGATGGTGGTGATGCTTTTGCTAATAGTGACATCTATTTGGTGTTGGACCATCATTATTAACAAATTCCGTAAGGTTCGTTATTTGAACAAGCAAGCAGAGTCCTTTGAGGAGGCTTTTTGGTCTGGTGGCTCATTGGATCAACTGTATGAGCGTGTCAGCAATCGCATTAAGGATCCGTTGACAGCTGTTTTCGCCTCAGCAATGCGCGAATGGCGCCGCTCGGTTTCTAAAGGGTTTGTAGCGTCAGAATTGAAAACAACCATGCAACAGCGCATTGATCGGGTCATGCAGGTAACGATTGGCCGTGAAATGGAGAAAATCGAGCGCCATATGGGTTTCTTAGCCTCTGTTGGTTCCACGGCACCATTTGTCGGGTTGTTCGGAACCGTTTGGGGAATCATGAACAGCTTTCAATCCATTGCCATGAGCCAAAACACAAGCTTGGCTGTTGTGGCGCCAGGTATTGCAGAAGCTTTGTTTGTGACGGCGCTTGGTCTTGTAGCAGCAATCCCAGCCGTGATTGCTTATAATAAGATATCCAATGATATTAATCGCTATGGCAATCGGTTGGATACTTTTTCCAATGAGTTTATGTCGATCATTTCAAGGCAACTTGAGGAAGAGGATTAATTTTTATGGGCGTATCCTTGCATAACTCAGGCTCTAGATCTATCGGTCGCTCTCGCCGTAAAAATCGCCCTATGAGCGATATCAATGTCACCCCCATGGTGGACGTGATGTTGGTTCTTTTGATTGTGTTCATGGTAACGGCACCGTTATTGACGGTAGGTGTTCCTGTGGATTTGCCCAAAATTCAGGCTAAATCCATTGAAACTAAAACAGAACCAATTGTAATCACGGTCAACAGAAGCGGTCAGCTTTTTTTGAAAGACCATGAAACCAACATGGATACGCTGTTGTCTCAGGTCAAAACCGTGCTTGAAGGAAAGCCAGAAACCCGTGTGTATGTTCGCGGTGACAAGGATATTTCCTACGGTGCAATTATGGCTGTTATGAGCAAACTCAACATGGGTGGTATTACGAAGGTTGCCTTGGTTGCTGAATTGCCACAGGCGGAAAAGCCTAAAAAATCAACTTCAGTCGACCCCCAATAGGGAGAGTTTGAGGTAGGCATGAAAAAAGAGCTCATTATCTCAATCGCACTCCATATCATTGTGGTAATGATCCTGGTATTTGGACGCTTGCCTTCGCGCTCATTTAAAGACGAAGAGCAAATTATTCCTGTGGACATCGTAAGCATTGACGATGTTACTCAATCCAATAAGCCAAGCCAAGCAGGGCCAAAAGTGGATGAGCCCAAGCCTCAACCCAAAGCTGAGGAGCCTCCCAAACCTGTGCCAGAAAGTGCTCCCGAAAAGCCTCAGCCCCCAAAGTCTGAAGGCATTGTCGAAAAGCCTGAAAATGAGAAACAGGAGGAAACTCGCGAGGAAGAGCCAGAAGAGAGTGAAGAGCCTGAAGAAGAGGAGCCAGAACCTGAGCATAATGAGGCTAAAGTTGAAGAAGATATTCTTGAACCAGAACCAGAAAAGGAAGAAAAGCCTAAGGAGCCTGAAAAACCTAAAGAGGTAACACCACCCTCTTTGCCAAAACTCAAACCGAAACCACCGGTCAAAAAGGATAAAAAACAAGCCAAAAAGGAAAAATTCCAAAATCTTTTGAAAAACCTTGTTGATTCAGGAAAAGCTTCAAGCCAAGAAGATGAGTCTAAAGAGGACGAAGCAACATCGTCGGCGGATGAAAGTGATGATCTCCCTAAAGGGGATAAGATGTCTGCTACGGAGCTAGCTTTGGTCAAAAGGCAGATTTCGCGGTGCTGGAAGGTGGATGTTGGGGCAAAGAATATTAAAAACCTTAAGGTGCCATTAAGAATCAAATTTAACCCAGATACGTCCGTTAAATCAGTGGAGGTACTTGATCAGGATCGTTACAATTCAGATCCATTTTATCAAGCTGCCGCCAGACGAGCTATTAGCGCTTTGAAAGCGCCCGATTGCACGCCTTTGAAACTTCCGCTGAAGAAATATGATCAATGGAAAGATATTAAGATGACTTTTGATCCAGAAGCAATGGCGGGGGAAAAGTAAATAACGCTGGCTGTCTGTGAGTAAGAGCTGTAATATCAAGAAATTCCAAAACAGAGGCTTTGATGATTCGAACGTTTATGTCTGTTCTTGCAACTTTTCTGATTGTGGCTATTACGGTCGCGGTCGGCGGGTTATGGGTTTTTTACAAATTTGGCCAAGATTTACCAGATTATAGACAGCTGTTGAATTATGAACCACCTGTCGTCTCTAGGCTTTATGCGGCTGATGGCAGATTGTTTGCAGAATATGCTGTAGAAAAACGGGTGTTTGTGCCTATTAATGCGATGCCCAAACGAGTGGTCCGTACTTTCCTTGCGGCGGAAGATAAGAATTTCTATGAGCATCCAGGCATTGACGCGTTGGGTATTGTGCGTGCTGCATTCAATAACGTTTTTAGTTCCAGGTCGCCGATGGGAGCTTCCACCATTACCCAGCAGGTTGCTAAGAACTTCTTTTTAAGCAATGAAAAATCTATTGTTCGCAAAATCAAGGAAGCAATTCTGGCTTTTCGTATTGAAAATACTCTTACGAAAGATCGTATTCTTGAACTTTATCTCAACCAAATTTATTTAGGCCAAGGATCCTATGGTGTTGCTAGCGCGGCATTGAATTACTTCAACAAGGCTTTAGATGAACTGACCATTGAAGAGGCTGCGTACCTAGCTGCCCTCCCAAAGGCTCCAAATAATTATCACCCTGAACGTAACCATCAAGCTGCTGTGGCTCGTCGTAATTATGTGATCAACCGAATGCTCGAACTGGGAATGATTTCCCTGGCAGAAGGAACAACTGCCAAAGAAAAGCCGATTGTTTTGCGTGCCCGTCACGAAGCAAGCGTGGTTCAAGCGGACTTTTTTGCTGAAGAAGTTCGAAGGGAAGTGATGGCTAAGTATGGCCCTGGGTCGCTCTATGAAGGTGGTCTTGTAATCAAAACAACCTTAAATCCTGTTTTTCAGCAAGCAGCTGATGAATCTTTGAAGAATGCTCTTATAGCTTATGACCGTCGACATGGTTGGCGTGGCTCTATTAAGTCTATTCAAAAATCGATCGACAAGACTTGGGTGGATGCTTTGAAGGAAGTGGAAAGCCCGAAAGGTCTTGGAAAATGGAAATTGGCTGTTGTGACTGCTATCACGGAAGATCAGGCCAGCATAACCACCCAAGCAGGAGATGAGGGCAAAATCTTGCTTGAAGAATTAAAATGGGCTCGTAAATGTCTGGAAGGCCAGCGTTTGGGCGCTGACATTAAAAAACCAAGAGATGTGCTTGCTGTTGGAGATGTGGTAGCCGTTGAGGCTATCAAAAATTCAGCTCATTTTAAGCTTTGCCAGATCCCAAATGTGGGGGGTGCCATTATTGTTTTGGACCCGCATACTGGGCGTGTTTTGGCCATGTCAGGCGGTTATAGCTTTGCTATGAGCGAATTTAATCGGGCAACTCAGGCGTTGCGTCAACCTGGTTCGGCATTCAAAACATTTGTTTATTTGGCAGCATTTGAAGCGGGTAGGCAACCTAATAACATCGTGGTGGATGCTCCTCTTACTATCGATTTAGGGCCAGGTCTTCCCCTATGGAAACCCAGGAACATTTCCAAAAGATTCTATGGGCCTGTTACACTGAGAACGGCCCTTGAGAATTCTTATAACATCTCTACCGTTCGTATTACTCAAGATATTGGAATCAAAAAAGTAGCTGAGGTAGTTGAAAGGCTAGGGGTTATTGACAATATGCCTCATCAGTTTGCCATGGTTTTGGGAGCAGGTGAAACGACTGTTAAGAAAATGGCTACAGCTTATGCCACCTTTATCAATGGAGGCAAAAAGGTCTCGATGACTATGATTGACCGTATACAAAACAGGCATGGTCAAACACTCTTTCGTCAAGATCAAAGGGGGTGTCATTCTTGCCAAAATCAAAATTGGGAAAATACGGACATGCCTGTTCTTTCTGATGAGCGAGAGCAAATCGTTAATCCGGTTAACGCTTATCAAACTCTCTCAATACTGGAAGGGGTTGTTAAAAGAGGGACAGGTCGTAAATTGGCAAAATTCAATAGACCTTTGGCTGGCAAAACGGGTTCGACCAATGATTACCGTGATGCGTGGTTTATTGGTTTGACGCCTGATCTAGTTGTGGCTGTTTATGTTGGCTTTGATAACCATAAACCGCTGGGTAACGGTGAGGTGGGTGGAAGAGCGGCTATTGTTGCATTTGAAGACTTTTTTGAAAAAGCCCTTGCGCAACAGAAACCCACCCCATTTCGAATACCTGCTGGTGCAAAACTTATGAGAGTTAACCTAAAAACAGGTCATCTAACTTCAGCCAAAGACCCACAAGCCATTTGGGAGTGTTTTGTACCGGGTAATGAGCCAAAATTTGAAGATTCTTCTCCTAAGCCAATTGGAGCTGATACAATTCTAGAAGAAAATAAAACTATGAGAACTGATCAAATTTATTGACAATATTTATCAAAGTATGCTGCCCATTAAAGATGGAGATAAAGGGGTAATTAGACTATGCGTGATGATCACATCAACATGATAAAATCTATCAAAGAGAGCGTCGACTTTCTTAGGAGGCGTCTTTGACTGGGATAAAGCTGTTAGCCGTTTAGAGGAAATCAATCACCTTTCGGAAGCTCAGAATTTTTGGGATCACGCCGAAGCTGCGCAAAAACTCATGCGTGAAAGAACTATCCTTGAGCAAGGCATTGGCCGGATTAAAGGGTTTACGTCAGAGTTGGATGATGTTGAGGTTATGTTTGAGTTGGCCGATGAAAGTGGTGATTCGGCCTTGCAACAAGAGACAGAATTGACGCTGGAAGCACTTCATCAGAAAATGGAGCGAGTAAGGCTTGAAGCTTACCTTTCAGGCGAAGCAGATCAAAACCATGCATTTTTGGAAATTAACGCGGGTGCGGGTGGGACAGAGGCCCAAGATTGGGCTCAAATGATGCTGCGTATGTACATTCGCTGGGCCGAGAGCAAAGGCTATAAAATTGAGTGGATCGAAGAAAACGCAGGCGAAGAAGCCGGCATTAAATCAACTACAATCAAAGTGAGTGGGCCTTATGCCTACGGATGGCTTAAAACAGAAAGTGGGGTACATCGTTTGGTACGCATTTCTCCCTATGATGCTAATGCCAGGCGCCATACAAGTTTTGCCTCAGTTTGGGTGTATCCTGAAATTGATGACAGTATCCAGATTGATATCCAGGATAAGGATTTGCGCATTGATACCTTCCGCGCTTCAGGGGCTGGTGGTCAGCATGTTAATAAAACCGAAAGCGCGATCCGAATCACACATATGCCTACTGGGATTGTGGTGCAATGCCAGAATGATCGCTCGCAGCATCGTAACCGTGCTCAAGCCTTTGATATGTTGCGATCTCGACTGTATGAGCTTGAAATGCGGAAACGGGAAGAGGCTGCCCAATCGCAAAATGCCTCCAAGACAGAGATTGGTTGGGGGCACCAAATCCGGTCTTATGTTTTGCAACCCTATCAGATGGTGAAAGATTTAAGAACGAGTGTTGAAAAAGGAAATGCTCAAGGCGTTTTAGATGGCGATATCGATGCATTCTTGGAAGCAGCATTAGCTCAAAGAGCCCAAGGAAATTAATACTGTTGAGGTAGTTGTGATGCCATTCCCGTTTTCTTTTCTGTCATCTTCGTGCTCTTTTCCCTGTCACCCTCGCTCTTTCCTTGTCACCCTCGCGAAAGCGGGGGGCCATAAAAAGCCTGGGTTCCCGCATCAAGTGCGGGAATGACTAAGAGGGGTGCGGGGTAGACAAAAGGAAGGGCCAGGGATGGCCAAAGAGGGTGCCAGGGAAGACAAAGGAGAGGCGCCAGAGATGGATAGGGGTGCGGGATGGGTAGCAGAAGAATCCGAGATGACGTTTGTAGTACGACAATGACAATAGGTGGATGGGTTAAGCGATGGTGGAAAAAAATCATGTTTATCTTGTGGATGGTTCAGGGTTTATTTTCAGGGCATACCACGCTCTTCCACCACTGACCAGGCCTGATGGAACGCCAGTGAATGCAGTACTGGGTTTTGTCAACATGCTGATCAAGCTAACCACAGATTTGGAAGCAACGCATTTGGCAGTGATTTTTGATGCGGCCAGACGCAATTTTAGGCATGATATTTTCCCAGCCTATAAAGCTAATCGCCAGGAAACGCCTCCAGAATTGATACCTCAGTTTGGACTTATTCGGGAGGCCTGCGAGGCATTTCAGGTTTGCAGTGTTGAACTGGAAGGTTTTGAAGCGGATGATTTGATCGCTAGTTATACACTTGCTGCTCAAAAGGAAGGGATGCAGGTTACGGTTGTTTCATCGGATAAAGATTTGATGCAGCTTCTCGCTCATGGTGCTTCTATTTTTGATCCCATGAAAAACAAATCTATCACTGTTGAGACATGTATGGAAAAGTTTGGTGTACCACCACACCTTGTCAAAGATGTTCAGGCTATGGCTGGAGATAGTTCTGACAATATTCCCGGTATACCAGGAATTGGTGTTAAGACAGCGGCTGAACTGATAGGTATCTACGGATCACTGGAAGGTGTTTTAATCCATGCTGGTGAAGTTAAGCAGCCCAAACGTCGGCAGCTACTGTTAGATCATGCGGATAGTGCGCGAATTTCCTATGAATTGGTTGCATTAAAGGGTGATGTCCCGCTGGCAGTTGGTTTTAGCGACATGAAGATTGGCGAAATTAGTTATGAACCTATCCAGGCGTTTTTGAAGACCCAAAACTTTCACTCTGTCCTCTCTCGTTTACAAAAGAAAATGCCTGTTGTGACCCAAGAGGCGAAGCAGCTTTCATTATTGCCAGATACTGAAGAACGTAAGGAGTCAAGGCATGTGGAGGATATCTCCTTTGAAGCTGGACTTGTAACCTGGATGAACAATTTTGCATGCCCTACTGGGAAGATATTTTTGGCTATGGATATATCTGGCAGTGGTTCACAAATCGTGCTTCATGGTCTGGTAATTGCGGCTGGGGGACAGTTTGCTTGTCTCAAGCTTGATCAACTGCCTTTGAAAAGCGTAGCTGCTATTTTATCTAATGAACATATCCTGAAAGTTGGGCATAACATTAAGCCATTTGTGGAGTGGGCTTTAAAGCAAGGTCATCAGGTGAAGCCAATAGATGATGTGATGGTGATCTCTTATGTTTTAGCTAATGGAAGGCATAAACATGATTTTTCCAGTTTGTCTCAAGTTTATGCGGGCACTCCATTTGATGCTAATCTAGAGTCTTTGAGGAAAAATGATCCTGAGAAATTGGTTCAAACTTTAGTGGAACAATGTGAGGTTTTGGCTAAGGTTGAACACGAGCTTAGAAAGGAGCTCATCCAACAACGGCTACTGGCCCTATATGAATCTTTGGAAAAACCGCTCATCTTTATATTAGCGGCTATGGAGCAACAAGGTGTTTTGGTTGATGTTGGTATCCTGGAGCGGTTAAGCCATGATTTTTCCAAAGAAATCTCATTGATAGAACAAGAAGTTTTCAAAATTGCGGGTAGGGAGTTTAACATTGGCTCACCTAAACAGTTGGGAGAAGTATTGTTTGATGAGCTTAAATTATCCCAAGGGAAAAAGGCTGCCAAAAGCTCAGGGTATGTCACCAACATTGATGTTTTGGAAGAGCTTTCCTCTAGTGGACACGCAATTGCTGATCACCTGATTCAATGGCGTCAGCTCACGAAATTAAAGAATACCTATACGGATGCCTTGGTTCAGCAAATTGATCCTGTTACAGGTCGTGTTCATACAAACTATGCTATGGCCACAACGGCTACGGGGCGCCTTTCATCGATAGATCCTAATTTGCAGAATATTCCTGTTCGCACGATGGAAGGCAAAAAAATCAGAGAAGCCTTTGTAGCTCCACCGGGCAAGCTTCTTGTATCATTCGATTATTCTCAAATTGAGCTGCGGCTTCTAGCGCATGTGGCAGACATTGAAGCACTTAAAATGGCTTTTCATGAAGATAAAGACATTCATGCCATGACAGCTTCCCAGGTTTTTGATGTGCCTTTGGACCTAATGACTCCTGAACTTAGACGACGTGCCAAGGCTATCAATTTTGGTATCATTTATGGAATTAGTGCGTTTGGGTTGGGACGACAGATTCATGAATCATCTAAAACAGCTGGGGAATACATCAAACGCTATTTTGAGCAGTATCCTGGCATCCGAAAGTACATGATCGAAACTATTGAGTATGCAAAAACCCATGGTTATGTTCTTACCCCCTGGGGGAGGCGATGCCATATATTGGGCTTAGGTGACTTAAACTTTACCAGGCGACAGTTTGCTGAACGGCAAGCTATCAATGCGCCCTTGCAAGGGGGTGCTGCAGATATCATTAAAAAAGCAATGGTCAAAATTGGTCAAAGCCAATTACCTTCAGCTTCTATGATCTTGCAAGTTCATGATGAACTGGTATTTGAGGTGGATCAAGAGAAAGCCGAAGAGCTTGTCAACATTATCAAACCAATTATGGAGAATGTGGTTTCTCTTAGTGTTCCTCTTAAAGTGGACACAACTTCCGGTGTTGCCTGGAGTTAAATAATTTTTTAGGAATTTTCAATTCTTTGTTAACTTTTGTGCATCTATAATAGCCCAAATGTGAATTTTAACGCCAGACAGTATGTTTGGTTAATAGGGGGATCAAAATGTCAAAAGTAAAAAAGGTTTCAAAAGCTATGGCTAAATTAGCGGCTAAATTGACCAAGAAAACAACAGCTGTCGCTTCTACTCAAGAGACAGCTAAGAAGGTTGCTAAAAAGGCTGTAGCCAAAAAGACTTTAGCTTCTTCTGCTAAGAAGCCTGCCGCGAAGAAGGCGCTCGCTAAAAATGCTATTAAAATATCTGTGAAAAAGGCAGTAGCAGCACCTGCAAAGCTTGCAAATTCTAAATCTTCCGCAAAGTCAAGCAGCAGAAAGAATACTCTTAAAAAAGCAACATTGGGTCTAACTGCTGCCGCTATGTTGGCGGGTGCGGGTTCCAATGCCGCTCAAGCTGGTAGTTTTACTGATACTGTCGGTGGTGCTTTAGGTGATTTTGGAACAGCGGCTTACAAAGGTATGACGGCAACATTGAAAGCTGCTGCATCGCCATTTGCTTTGATGAAAGATGTTGGTGGGTGGGCTGTGAAAAACCCTGCTCGTGCTGTCGGTGTCGCAGCTATTGCTGCTACCGCCACCGCTGCAGCCACTTGGTATGCCCTTTCTCAGGTAAGCACTAATGCAGATTCTGATGGCCCACTCTTGGGCGCTGCTAAGGCAGCGCGTGACTGGATGGCTCCAGCAGGGAAACGTATCGAGGAGTTTTTCGGTGGAAGTCAAGCTCATACAATCGCAAACCAAGCATTTGGGAAGTTGACTGCTGCAATGGGTGAGGGATTGAGATCCGGGGATTCAGCTTTAAGAAGCGCGGCAGGTTTTGTCCAAGGCAAAAATGCCGATGTCACACAGTGGTGGAATATTCCAGGAATAGGGTCTACTATAGCTCACGAAGCATCAGAAGCTTATGCAAAAGCAAAATCAGGGGCCGCAAGTACTTTTGATGCAGCAAAAAAAAGTTCTGATGCTTGGAAAGCCTGGGCACAACAAAGTGCAGATGCTTGGAAAGCTTGGGCCTCAGGCAATATCACTGCTGCGCAAGAGCATGTAACTGCAGCGATGAGTGCAACTAGAGAGGCTATGCATCATGGCCTAGCTGCCGGGCAAGCCGCAATGCATGATATAGTAGCCAAAGGAAGTGATGCTGCTACTACTGTTAGTCAAGCTGTAAGCCAATTTGGTCATGATGCCGCTGAGCTAGCAAAACAAGCTGGTAGCGCAGCAGCAGAAGCAGGTCGCACGGCTGCAGATACAGCTACAACTGTTGCGCAGCAACCAGCAGCCCAAGGTCTTGCAGGTGGATTAATGCCAACGGCCTATTCTATGGCTAGAGATGTTGTTGGGAGCGTGTTGGGAAGAAGTGACGCAAAGCCGACAAAAGGGTCGTAGTATCTTCAGCAACACGCTTAGGCCGCCGCTAAATATTATCGATTCAATAACGCAAAAACTCCCGTGGGAAACCAGGGGAGTTTTTTTATGTGTCATTTTTGAGTCGACAAAACGTCACGGCTATTTTAAGAACGGATACAGTATCTGGCGGAAGGAATTGTGGTGTGCTTGAAAATCATCCCCAACTATTCTCAAACTTAAAATCGGTCAATGTATTCTGCATGGGTGATATAATGCTGGATACTTATATCTTCGGCCATGTTGAACGTATCTCTCCAGAAGCGCCCGTGCCTGTTCTTAAAATTGATCATGTGAATCATGTTTTGGGTGGCGCAGGGAACGTGGTGCGCAATTTGTTAGAATTAGGTGTTCATGTTTCATTCATGGGCGTTATTGGCAATGACCAATCTGGTAACCATATCCGTATGCTGCTTTCCCAAGAAAATGATGTAACGCCTTATTTATACGTAGATCATGAGGATCGGATCACATCCCATAAAACACGCTTTATCGCTCAGCAACAATTGCTGAGAGCGGATGCTGAGGCCATCATGCCGGTGGTATGGTCTGAGGATATGGAGTGTGATTTGAAGGTTGCCCTTGAGTGGGCCAACGTGGTGGTCCTCTCTGACTACGCTAAAGGTATGCTGACGTCTGGGGTAATGGCAAGGATCGTTGATCTTTGCGCGCAAAAAGGCCTCCCCATTTTTGTGGATCCTAAGGGCCTGGATTGGGAGCGCTACAAGGGGGCGACGCTGTTAACGCCTAATAAGAAAGAATTATCGAGTTATGTTGGATATCCGCTAAATGACGAGGAAACTCTGTTAGAGGCAGCCTTACAAACTATTAAGCATCTGAACCTTCAAGGAATCCTTGTAACACGGGGCGCTGAAGGGATGACGCTGGTTATGAATGATAATTCGTCATTAACGGAGCGTACGAAAGCTGTAGAGGTTTTCGATGTCTCTGGCGCTGGGGATACGGTTATCAGCGCCCTAGTGGCATTTTATGGGGCTGGTGGCATAATCCAACAGTCAACACACATTGCTAATATTGCTGCTGGGATTGTAGTTGGGAAAATGGGTACTGCACCTATTACACTCGAAGAGCTGTATCATGCCATTGAGCTTGAGTCTTTTAATAACAAAGTTCTCTCCCTTTCTATGGCCAAAGAAAGAGTTCAAAAGCTACGCCATCGTTCGAAAATTATCGGTTTCACTAACGGCTGTTTTGACCTTTTGCATCAAGGGCACCTATCCTTGCTTTCTCAAGCGAAAAGCCAATGCGATCATCTGATTGTGGGCATTAACACTGATGCTTCAGTTCGCGCTCTTAAAGGAGAAGGAAGGCCCATCCAGGATGAAGAGACGCGAGCCTCTATTTTAGCAGCCCTCAGCATTGTGGATATGGTTATCCTTTTTGATAATGAAACTCCGTTTGAGCTTATTAATACACTGCAACCAGATGTTCTCATTAAAGGTGCTGATTACCAGGAAGACCAAGTAGTTGGTGCGGATGTTGTGAAAAAGCGTGGAGGCCGAGTTTTCTTGGCAGATTTACTTCCAGGAAACAGCACAACCCTCACCGTGAATAAGCTGAAGGGTTAGCTGTTCTTGATGCTCGCTCTCGAAGGGGGCTGTGTTTCCTTTGCTAGCCTGGCACCTCTCTTTGTCTCATTTGTGTTATCACAACATCCCTTTCATAATCCTGTGCGCCACATTTTTATAAGGATGGCAGCGGGTGACAGGGAAAAGAGCGAGGATGCACAACTTTCTCAGAACTTGAGCAACACTTTCCTCATACCTGACAAGGAAAATAGCGGGAATGACAAATATGAGCAGGATAACATCAGTGTATAATGATACTGAGCGTTAAAAAAACAGCCCGCCATCAATGCAAAGATATTGGAAGAAGATCGTGGGCAACTATAGCATTCAAAGCTGTGCCAAAGTCGTCCGCAAGGGCAATTTCTGTGCCATCAGCAGCATGGACAGAGAAGCCATCTTCGTGTGCCTTCACATACGCAAAATTCGCGAGCCCTAAAATGGCTAACTCATCGGTCGAAATATTTTTAATATTGCTCTGCATCGTTTAATACCCTCTTGTTAACTGGGTTTCCATCGATCACTGCGTGAGAAGACGTATTGTTTTCAGCATCACCTTGGATGCTAATTGTCTTAATCCGTCTTTCTATATTGGGACGAATTAGGTTAATATGAAGTAAACCATTGTTAAAATCTGCGCTATGAACTTCAATGCCCTCAGCTAATACAAAGCTTCGTTGGAATTGGCGAGTGGCAATGCCACGGTGCAGATATATCCGCTTGTCATCTTCATGGGATTGTTTGCCACGAATGGTTAGCTGGTTATCTTCCACCGTAACTGATAGATCTTCTTTTGCGAATCCAGCTACAGCAATGGTAATGCGCAGGCCACTTCCGCCAATCTGTTCGATGTTATAGGGTGGGTAACCTTCAGCTGTGTTTTTTGAGACGCGATCAATAACGCGCTCAAAATGGTCAAAACCAAGCAAAAGCGGACTATTAAATAAAGAAACTCTTGTCATTTTATTTCTCCTCATGTTGAGCAAGAACATTTCACTTTCAAAAAGGAGCCCGATTCATATGGCACTCCTTATAGTTTACATCTAGCATAAGCCCAATGTTTTGTCAAATTTTGGGTGAGTTTCTCAAGGCTTGAGCCAGCTGTCCCTTCATATTCTGGTTGAAAATCAGATGGTTACCGTTTTTCCATTCAAGAAATGAAGGGGCCAGTTTCTCTTCGCGGCTGATGGCCAAATCTTTCAAAGCTTGCCCAAATTCTTCATCAGATAAAGGGAATGTGTCAAAGTGGATGGGCAGACTCCACTTGCTTTTTAAATCCAGATGAGCCATGACGGCCTCTTCAGGATTCATGTGGCTGAATTGCATGATCCAACGAGGAAGGTAGGCGCCAATAGGCAGAAGCGAAACATCAATTGGCCCTATCCTTTTTCGAATCTCAACAAAATGTGGACCATACCCCGTATCCCCTGCGAAATAGACAGTGGGTGCATTTTTGCCAGCAATTGTTATCCCCATCCACAAGCTTTCGTTACGGTCGGTTAGTGTGCGCTTGGACCAGTGCTGTGCTGGGACAGCTGTGAATTTTAACTGACCGACATCAAATGTGTCCCACCAGATCATTTCTACCACGCGGTTAAACCCTTGAGCCTTTAGCTCATTACCCATACCTTCAGGGCATAGAATCAGGAAGTTGTGGTTAGCTTTGAGTCTTTCTAATGTTGGCCAATCCAAATGGTCATAATGATTGTGGGAAATGATGACCACATCGATGCGCGGGATATGCTCAAAACGAACCCCAGGTGTTTGTTGGCGACTTACCCCACCTATACCGAGCTTAGGAAATGGTCCCACACGTTCTGATAAGACAGGATCCGTTAAAATATTGAGTCCATTGAGTTGAATAAGGACAGTGGCATGATTGATAAAAGTTAGATGCAATCCTTGGGCAACATTAACAGACGGTTTGGCTAGTGGCGCTACTATTTGCCCATTGAAAGGTTCTGGTTTACGTGAAAGCTGCCACCAGAGGATTCGAAGAAAGTTTGGGGTTACCTCATTTTGGACCCAAGGATTTTGATACTGTCCATCGATTTTGGCAGTTTCAAAAGATGCGCAAACGGAGCTTACTATTGTTATGCATAAAAATAATACAAAAACAGTTCTGAGCATTTCAATCGCCTTTTAATATTTTGAGCAGGGCTTGAAGATCATTTTCGGTGGGGCGTTTAATCAAAAGAGTTTTTCGGCTTCCGCTTGTTCCGTTTATAATCTCAAGCCTCGAAGAAGGGATGCGTAAGGTGCCGGCTAATAGCTTAATAATTTGCTGGTTAGCTTTTCCCTTTTCAGGGGGGGCAGTCACATAAATTTTGAGCCTTTGCCAACCATCTGGGTCTTTGATCCAATCGCCCAGTCGCAAGGAGGAAGCTCCTGGTGAAGCTTTGATTTTAATGAGGATCCCATTCGATGTGTTTTGAAAATAAGGAGCCTCATTCATGAGTGGGGGCGGCCTCAACTTCCAACTCATTTTTCAAGCTTTGAAACTGTCTGGCGCTAAAGGGAATAAGGAAAAGATAAATGGTACATAGGGCAATCAGGGCTTTCCATGGGGCGCTGAGTGTAATGGCGATAACCACAGAAGCCAGGACCATTAAAGGAAGCATTTGTGATTGCGATAGCTTTATCTTTTTGAAAGCGAAAGTTGGTATGCGGCTGATCATAAGGCTAGAGACAACAATAGCAAATCCACCTACAAACCAAGGGTTCTTAGCAAAGATAAGTTTTTGATCGCACCACAGTATCACTGGAAACAGTCCCAGAATGCCTGCTGCTGGGGCTGGGATACCCGTAAAAAACAAGGATCGTAGCGAGGCCAACGGCGAAGGGGTTTCATCTTGTGTATTGAAGCGCGCAAGGCGCAATGCCATACATACCGCAAAAATAAGAGAGGCCGCCCAGCCATAACTGCATAAATTCTTAAGACTGAAATGATACAAGATGAATGCGGGTGCAATGCCAAAGCTGACAAAATCTGATAATGAATCAAGTTGCGCACCAAAGCGGCTTACGCTGCCCAGCATTCGTGCTAAGCGGCCATCCATTCCATCCAAAAGAGCCGCTACTAAAACGAGGGAAACAGCTGTCTCCCATTTCTCAACGAGAGCAAAGCGAACTGAACTCATACCAATGCACAATGCAGCAACGGTTGCAAGATTTGGAATAAGGCGGTGGAAAGAAACGCGATTAATAGAAGATTTAAGCTTCTTTCGTCGTGGTCGAGTCATTCAATGTCCAATTAATTGTTATGGCCATCCGCTACATTATCAGTTTCACTTTTTACAAGCAAGAGCTACCCTGTTGTTAAAAGTATATGTGAGGTTAGTTCTGCATTGTTTTCACTAACTAATCTTTGCTTGGCTCTAACGTTGCTTTTAGATAGGAAATGAGAGGATAAAGGGCCGCAAAGGTGGCGATGAGAAGGCCGTATTTTCCTTCTTTATACCCCTTGCGCATGACGTAACATTTGAAAAAGCGCGAGAATATCCGACGAAGGTTATGGCCTAAGGTTTCGGGAATTTGCTTGGCTCTTAGATCTGCAGCTCTCGATTGCGTGTATCGATCAAACCGTTGGATCATATCTGAGATGTTATCATCGACGTAGTGATCAAACCCTGGTTGTAAGCAGGGCCCTTGGAGTCCATGAAATGTGACAGAGGGGTGAACACGCTCGTTTCCCCAGGTTTTGGCTTCCTTTCTATAGAAGCGCACGGTTTGATTGGTGCCAAAGTGTGCCCCCCAGCCATGTTTGACAAGATGAGTCCCAACATAGTTGTTAATTCCAACGGGAAAGTAAGAATAAGGTGTTTCGTTGGATAGCTCAAAAAGTTGGGCAGCTAAGGCTTGAGGGACATGTTCATCTGCATCCACCTCAATCACCCACTCATAGCGGCAGTTTTCCAGACCAACTTGCCGACGTTCACCTTCGAGGGGCCAAGTACCTTCAATGACACGAGCTTTAAAAGCAATTGCAACTTCAGCACTGTTGTCTGTACACCGATCCAAAACAACCACAATTTCATCAGCAAACTCCAAACAGGCAAGGCAAGAAGCTAAGCGATGCCCCTCATTATGGGCCACAACCAAAGCGGAAATGCCCCTGTTAGAGGTCATTAGCGAATAACACCTTCACGGGCTGGCTCTTTGGAATTTAAGTCCGCCATCACGGTTTCACCGCCGATCATACGCTGTCCCACACTCACCAAAGGTGCAATATCTTCTGGTAAATAGATATCCATACGGCTGCCAAAGCGGATTAAACCATAGCGTTCACCGGCTTTGACGGTTTGGCCTTCGGTGATGTCGCAACGAATTCGGCGTGCGATGAGGCCCGCAATTTGCACAAAAGTAATTTCCAGCCCTGAATCATCTTTCACCACAACTGTCTGGCGCTCATTATGCTCACTGGCTTTATCCAACGAAGCATTAAAGAATAAGCCTTTGTTGTAGATAATTTTTTGGATAGTTCCATCCAATGGTACGCGGTTAATGTGAACATCAAATACATTCAAGAAGATACTGACGCGTGTGTAAAGTGCACCGCCACCCTCAAGCTCTTTTGGTAAGGGGGCTTGGGTAATAGCTTGAACGATACCATCTGCTGGGGCAATGATAAGCCCGGAACGGGAAGGAGTAACGCGGGTGGGATCACGGAAGAAGTAAGCGCACCAGGCCGTAAGAACGAAGGCAAGGCAGCCAATAAATGTTGACATGGACCATAATATCAAGGCGCCAAGGGCAAAGGCTCCAATAAATTTCCAGCCATCTTTATGGATTGGAGCAAAAAAACTTTGAATCACAGTTTGCCTCTCTCTCGTCAATTTCTATCCTAAGGGGATGGTAAAAGTATTTATCCCGCTTTGCAACACCGTTTCTTTAAGATGCATTCACATACAGTTACAAAAGGCTGCTTTATCTAGGCCCCAATATAGGCATGTGTCTGGATTATTCCTATAGCTCTTAATTCATGAAATACAAGGAGATGATGAAAGAAAGAATGGCTAAACAACAGGAAATTAAGGGTGACTATTTTTATAAGGTTTACGCTATTGAAAGTTTAAATTTAAGCCTTACCTGAAAAGTACGCAATACCTATTGGAGTCCTTGCAATGAAACAAAAAATTCAGACAGTAATTCTCGGAGTTATGTTATTGGTTTCAGGCGAATTGCACGCTGGGCCAGAGGATTGTTTTGAGCCATCTGAAACAATGATAGCCAGCATTGCGATGCCGATCCAACAGGCTTTTGAAGAAGCATTGAAAATCGAAGAATGCGTGGATGATGATGATATGATGCGAAGTGGTTTGGTAACCACTTTGGATGAAGTTGCAGCTGGTTACCTTGATTCTTTCGCGAAGAAAATGAGCATTACGCCACGACAGAGGCAATTTTTGTATGGTATCTTCGATTTGGCGCTAGCTGCAGCTTTTAAGGCCCTAGCAGGGATAGAGGTTTCTTATCCAGTCAAACCTTCAACTGTCATTAAAGCTGGTTGTAGGTCGGTCATCCAGCGATATCTTGATGAAAAAGTAAGCTCACTATTGAAGGGGTTCCTCTTGTCATGCTATGATAATCTTACCCAATCAATAGGTAGATAGATCATGGAAAAGATAAACGATAAGCTTCATAAATTCATAAAACTTGTTTCGGTTGTCGTATTATTATGGGCGCATCCATTAAAATCAGATGTGCCTCACTATATTTTAGCCCAGATGGCGGAAGTTTCCTATAATCTTCATAGAGCGCCCAAAGCGCTACCAACATGGCAAGCTATAGCTATTGAAGATAGTGACTACACCTACGGGGCTATATTTTATAAGGCTACCTCTCCAAGAGATACGGTTGTGGTGTTTCGAGGGACTTTTGTAACAGATGATTGGTTAACTAACGTTCAATTTAATATGGTACCTTGTGATGTTTGTTCTGGAAATCACCAAATATATTTTCATGAAGGGTATTATTCACGAGCTCAGCAAATGTTACCACTGCTGCTTGCGGCTATGAAACAGATTCCAACTAATTCACAACCATCGCTTTCGTTTGTCGGGCATAGCAAGGGTGGGGCTGTGGCTTCAATTTTGTCTGTATTATATGCGGACAAAAAGAAAATCAACTCGCTTGGGTTGCTTGTAACCTTTGGTGCACCTCAGTCAGGTAACATCAATGCTGTTCTTCGATTAGATAAACTGTTTGATAATAGGCAAACCCACTACGGTCTCGTTGGTGATATTGTGCCTGTTACTACGGCTTTGGCTGGTTTGCTGATGATGACATTTAATGAAGATGATGGTGACGTTCAAACCTATGCTCCCTATTCTTACCAAGTAGCATTACCGTCAATCTCCCAAGCGAAAGATAAAAAAAGAGGAAAAGGATCTGAAAGTAACGTTGCAGCTTTAAAAGCAATTATTGGCGCAATCCCTCATGCAATGCACGAGTATCGTGAAGGATTGGCACAAAGAAGGTAATTATTTGTGTGACTCTCTCTTGAAAACGACAAGGGGTTACTTATTTGAAAAGTAACCCCTAGTTATTTAAGAGAGAAAATCATGAAAAAAACATATACCCTTAGCGCTCTTGTGTTATTATCCTCCACCGCGTTGGCACAAGATGCCACCATGGTCGAAATGGCAACTGTTGTTGACATTACCGCTAATCCAGCTATTGCTTTTGAAGCCGCCACAGATGATGCTGTTTCTGTTAAAGTAAGCTCAGAAGAACGAGATTCAGACGCAATTGACGATAAAAAAGCAGCTCAAAGAGCTCATGCTGTCAATTTTTGGAAAATGTCGGATATGGCCTATATCGGCGATAAGGCAGCTGTAGAGCGGCAAATGGCTGACTACAATGTTCAGTCATTTATGGCCAAAACAGGTGTGGTAGATGGTGTCGAGACTCATTTTGGCTATGTTTTTTCCAAAATAGTGAATGGTAAGCTCCAAGTTTTTATTGCTACTCGTGGAACGGATACGGCTGAAGATGGGCTTACAGATGGTCAAGTTTCGCTATCAGCTCTTAATCCTTCATTCCATGGACCGATAGGGTCCCTTGTTCATACGGGGTTTCAAGACGCTTCATTGAGCGCGCAAGCCGGCATTCGCAGCTGCTTGGAAGGGCTCAAAACAACTTATGGCGAAGAAATTTATCGTTCAGCTGAGATCTCAATGTGTGGCCATAGTTTAGGTGCCGCAATGACGCTCCTGAACTCTGCATGGTTGAAGGCTCAAACCGATCTTGCTCCAAAAGGAATTGAAGAAATTGTAACATTCGGTATGCCAAGCTCTGGTGATCAGTCGCTAGTAAAGTATTTAGGCCTAACATCCACTCAGCAGTCACATTTTTATCAGCTTCAGGATCCAGTTGCGCGTCTGAAAGCAAATGACTGGTATGCATATCCGTTGAATGGGGTACAGCTGCCAAGTCAAGATGTAACCGTTGATCCTTTATCAACGCATACACTAGGTGGATATCTGCATTCTTTGGATGCATATTTTGGTTTGAAATCTCATACTGTTGGATATATTTCTGGTGCTTTGGACCACCCAGTTGTGAATGCTACGGTGATACCTTTAATTAATGCTCTTGGTAACACTGTGAGTGAAGCAATTCAAGATCCTGTAATGCAGACTGCTATCGTAAAATATTTATCAGATAATGCATCCGCAGCTGTTGAGTGGGTATTCTCTTGGTGGACGAGGGGTTCGTCAAAGTAAAGTTTAAAAACCTATTTTCAGAAATCATCCAGGAACTTGCGCAAGCTTTTCCTGGATTTTTTGTTGTGCTTTGTCCAAAGCCTCTTGAGCTGTGGATTGCCCGGATAGGGCCTCCTCAATGGCTTCGATGATCATCGTTCTTATCTGATAGAATTTCGGATGTTGAACACCATTTGATGCGACGGTTCTGGATGTATTTACCTGAAGAATTCCTTGATAACCTGCTGCGACAAGCGAGGAGGAAGATTTCGTGATTCTTTGCAGCGCTTCATTGGTTAAAGGAAGATAATTGGTCTTCAAAAACCAGTTTTCTTGAAATGTTGGTTCCAATAAATACTGCAAGAATGAGCGAATACTGGAGGTTTGAGTTTCAGTTAGGCCAGCTTTCACCCAAATAGATGCGCCGCCAATATTTAGCGCATATGGGGTGGTAACGCGAGAGTCATCAAAAGGCAAAGGGAATACCTGGGTGTTAAAGTTTGCACTCAGCGTCCCAAATCGGTTGGCTCCTTGTAGAAAGATAGCTACCTCACCACTTGTAAACAATTTTTCAGCATCGGAAAAACGGCCACCATAACGGTAAAGGCCTTTCTTGGCCATGCTTACAAATGTATCCAAGCGTTCGACAAATGCTGGGGTATTAATTTGAAAAATGCCATTTATCAAAAGTGGTGTTCCAATTTGAGCTGCAAAGTGCTCGAAAATATAAGCTGATGGCCAAGCCGTGGAAAATCCGCCTAAGTTACTTTCCTGAAGGCGGCCCAAGACTTGTTCCATCTGCGTCCACGTTTGAGGGACATCCTTTTTATCAAGTCCAGCTTTGAGCCATTTATCCCAATTGATAAACATGACGCCAGTAGAAATGTTAAGCGGTAGGCCGTATAGCCTGCCGTTTCGTTCATAAAAGGCCCGGGCATAAGGTGTCAACTTATCCATGTTAAGAGGCAAGATTTGGTCAATGGGTGTGAACGCGTGAATCTGGTTTGCCAATCGGTCATACTGATATTCAGCGACTTGGACGATATGAGGGCCATTGTTTTGGTCGTTTAAGGCCATGTCAGGAAGCTGGGAGTAGTTACCCATATGCACGGCTTTTACTCTAATGCCTGTTTTCTGATTAAATCCATCAATAGCTTCCTGAAGTGAAGATTCCACTGGGCCTGTGAAGCTATGCCAGAAAATAATATCTTCTCCATGGGACTCAGTGGCCCCTAATACCATGAAAAAAAATGTAAAAATTAATCGGAAAATATTTTTCATACGTCACCTAAAACACAGTGTTTAGGTAAGTTACTATTAAATAAGAAGGCAGGCTAGATGAAACGAAGGGTGCATATGAAAAAAGAGGTCAGCATTTCTGCTGACCTCTTTAGGAGTTCCCCCCCTGTTAAGGGCCATCTGTATACCACAGACCTTTTTTATAGTTGAGTTTTGGAGTAATGTCAATAATTTTTTCTGATAGGGGGGTGGTTGAGCTTGGGTACCAAATATTGACTATACATGAATATCTAGAATTTTGCCCAAGCCATTCTCACGGCGCTTGTAGTCAGTATTCCTAATGTGTGTTGAGGAGAAAGAGGCTCTGGGTGTCTTTTGATGACGACTACTGGTAGTAGTGTGACGCTGGTAGGCCATGGCCGCCGGCATAAAAAAATTATTATCCCAGCAAATTCTCTTTTGTCTAGTTTCCATTGTTCAAACTCACTGCTTGCTGAGTTATGGTATTCATGGAATGATAAGAAGTGCCTGTAATTTATAAGAAGGTAAAATAAAATGTCAGTGCTGAAAGATCGTGAAAAAGCCCTTGAAGAGCTTTATCACATAGATGAAGAAAAAAAATTTAAAGCTACGGTTAAAGCTGTGGAGTCTTTTGGAGCCTATATTTCCCAGTTGTTGAGTTTGTCTCCCGAGGCCGGACAAAGCCTGGTAGAGCGTTATGTCCAAAGTCATTTTGAATCAGGATCAATCGAGAGTATTTTGTTGTTGGCAGAGGCAGATCTAGATGCAGCAGCTTTTGATAAATCATCCTTGCATCTCAAGAAGGAATATGAAGAGTTTTTCAAAGAAGCACTCAGCAAGCTGAAAGAAAGAGAAGAGAAAGCTGGCGTCCCCTAGGGGATTCGAACCCCTGTTGCCGCCGTGAGAGGGCGGTGTCCTAGGCCTCTAGACGAAGGGGACTTTAGACATCTGCGAAAACTATCCGAATCTTGTTTAAATTGCAAGCTGTAAGTGAAATGCCCTCTCAAAATTGCGAAAAACTCTTGACATACACCGCTCACGTCAGCATCTAGTTGAAGTCTAAGGTGTTAGAGGCCTGTTGCATAAGGGGAGGTTTTCGTGAGATTTTTAAGAAAGTTGAAGATGAGCGCCCCAGAGTGCAAAAAAATATTTGAGGAGCAGAAGCTAGCCTTGACACAAGAATCACCGGAAAGAATCTTAATGCAAAGGTCTCTATTATTAAGTGGAATGGTTTGATGAATACTATCCAGTTTTTTGGAGCTTTTGAATTAGGCCTGATATATGGCCTTGTAGCGCTTGGGGTGTACCTTTCTTTTCGAGTATTAGATTTTCCAGATCTTACAGTGGACGGAAGCTTCCCCTTAGGGGCTGCTATTTCTGGTATACTTATTGTCTCAGGATATCCGCCACTTATTGCCACGTTGGCAGCGGTTGTGGGTGGGCTTATGGCGGGTGTTATAACAGGTTGGCTTACATTAAGATGGAAGATCCTTAATCTTTTGGCCAGTATTTTGACTATGACTGCCCTTTATTCTGTTAACTTAAGAATTATGGGACGACCCAATCTTTCCTTGCTTGGTGAAAAAACATTATTTAGCTTTGTTCCAGATTTGTGCTCTTCTTTAGATATTTCTCCGACTTTCATAATGCCAGCTATTATTTGTCTGATCGCACTTGCTTTATGGTTCATTCTATTTTGGTTTTTGAAAACATCATTTGGGCTGGCCATTCGGGCTACGGGGGCAAATCCCCGCATGTCTATGGCACAAGGTGTATGCACCAAAACCACAACCTATGCGGGCATTGCCGTTAGTAATGGTCTTGTGGCATTAGGAGGCTCTCTTTTTGCTCAGTCCCAAGGGTTTGCCGACGTTACTGTGGGAGCTGGAACCATCATTATCGGTTTGGCTTCAGTTATTATAGGAGAGGCATTATTTCATACGCGGTCAATTTTGATCGCTTTAGCCTCTTGTTTGGTTGGGTCAATTATCTTTAGGTTAATCGTGGCATTGGCGCTTAATGCGAGCGGCATTGGCTTGCAGGCATCTGACTTGAATCTCGTTACAAGTTTGTTGGTAGCTGTGGCCATGATCGTTCCTGAAGTGCGAAAGAAGTTATCCGTTCATAGGGCTAAAAAATGATTCAGCTCAAAAAGATCAATGTGAAGTTTAATACAGGAACTGCCCTTGAGAAATGGGCGTTGAGAAATTTATCCCTCGACATTTTTGAGGGTGAATTTGTGACTGTTATTGGTGGCAATGGTGCCGGTAAATCGACGCTTTTGGCTACGTTGTGTGGAGATGTAACGCCCCTTTCTGGCAAGGTTATGATTGATAACGTTGATGTAACGACAAGATCCTCTTGGGAAAGAGCCAAGTGGGTTGCTCGGGTATTCCAAGACCCTATGGCAGGGACATGTGCCCAATTATCAATTGAAGAGAACCTTGCTTTAGCAGGCAAGCGGGTGAGTGGGCGTGGGTTCTCAGCTGCCATTTTGAAGCAGGACAGGGAACGCTTTCGCGAGGCACTGTCAAAGCTGGGTCTCAATCTAGACAAACGGTTAAAGGATCCCATGGGCGCTTTGTCTGGTGGACAAAGGCAGGCAGTAAGTCTCATAATGTCAACATTACAGCCCATGAAAATTTTAGCTTTGGATGAACACACGGCGGCGTTGGATCCTAAAACAGCCCATTATGTTATGGACCTAACGAGGCAAATTGTTGAGGACAATAATCTAACGGCACTGATGGTAACGCACAGCATGCAGCAAGCTTTAAGTTATGGTACTCGGACTGTTATGCTCAATGATGGGCGGATAGCTTACGATGTTTCTGGCCAGCAAAGAGACAAACTAACGACGCAAGATTTGGTGGATCTTTTCCATAGCCAGCAGTTTAGTGGCGATGATTTTCTGCTAACCTAGTTTTCTATAGTTGCCATAACATCTTCAACATGGCCTTTGACCGATACCTTGCGCCATATTTTTAAAATATTACCATTTTCATCGATCAAAAATGTGGCCCGTTCAATCCCATGATAAGAGCGACCATACATGCTTTTTAAAACCCAAACTCCATACTTTTCGCAAATACCGCCATCAATATCACTGGCAAGGGTAAAAGGAAGCTGGTATTTAGCCTTAAAATTTTGATGGCTCTTCGGGCTATCTTTAGAGATACCGATAACATGAGCTTTTACGCAAAGGCGTGAATAAGCATCCCGAAAGTCACAAGCTTCTTGGGTGCAGCCACTTGTATTATCTTTAGGATAAAAATATACCACGACCTTCTTGCCATTAAGTGAAGATAGAGTTATTTCCCCTGTATCCGTTGGGAGTGTGAAATCGGGTGCTTTATCGCCAATTTTTAACATGTTGTGCCTTAACTTTTTGCCATGAGTTTTTGCGCTACAAACGGCAAGATGCCACCACTCTGGAAATATAAAATTTCATCAGCTGTATCAATCCTGCAAAGCAATGAAAGTGTTGTTTGTTTACCATCTGCATAGTGAATAGTAGCAGAAACAGTCATCTTTGGAGATAGGGTGGACAAGCCGATTAGGTCAATGGTCTCATCGCCTTTAAGGCCCAAGGTCAGTCGATTGACGCCATCTGGGAACATAAGAGGTAGAACGCCCATACCAACTAAGTTGGATCGATGGATTCTCTCAAAACTTTCGGCTATTACGGCCTTAACACCCAGAAGTCGGGTTCCTTTCGCGGCCCAATCTCTAGAAGAGCCTGTTCCGTATTCCTTGCCAGCGATGATTACCAAAGGAGTGTTTTGCTTAAGATACTCTTGGGCGGCATCAAAAATCGACATTTGAGTTCCCTGAGGCATCAATGATGTGTAACCGCCTGATGCACTAGGTAGCATTTCATTTTTGAGTCGTATATTGGCAAATGTTCCTCGTATCATGACTTCATGATTCCCACGCCTTGCGCCATAGGAGTTAAAATCTTCGACCGCAACTTGACGCTCAAGAAGGTACTTGCCGGCGGGGCCATCTTTTTTAATGGAACCGGCCGGTGATATATGATCAGTCGTAATGCTGTCTCCTAGAATGGCAAGAGGGCGTGCGCCATAAATATCACCATTCAGCTGAGTAGCTTTCATCTCATCCATAAAATAGGGTGGTAGCTTAACGTAGGTGCTCTGTGATTCCCAACCATAGGTTTGAGAAGCAGGAACATCAATCTCTTGCCAAAGGCTATCACCCTTGAAGGCAGCTTCGTAACGGCGCTTAAACATCTGGGGAGAAAGGCAGGCATTGATAGCTTGGTCAATTTCCGCTTTGGTTGGCCAAATGTCTTTCAGGTAAACCGGGTTTCCAGATTGATCAGTGCCGAGAGGGTCTTTGGTCAGATCCACAAGCATATTGCCAGCAATGGCATAGGCAACCACCAGCATGGGTGAGGCAAGATAATTCGACTTAACATGGGGGTTAACTCGGCCTTCAAAGTTTCGGTTGCCAGATAGAACGGCGCAGACGTTCAAATCCCCTTTGGTAACGGCTTCGGCTATAGGGCCTGGCAGAGGGCCAGAGTTGCCTATGCACGTGGTGCAACCATAGCCTACTAAGTTAAAGCCTAAAGCATCTAAATCTTTCTGAACATTGGCTTTAACCAGATAATCTGTCACGACTTGCGATCCTGGTGCTAAAGATGTTTTAACCCAAGGCTTAATGCGCAAGCCTTTTTGAACGGCTTTTTGAGCTATAAGCCCTGCTCCGATCATAACGGATGGGTTAGAAGTATTAGTGCAGCTTGTAATGGCAGCTATGACGATATCACCGTGCTTAAGGTCTGCATTCATCTGAAAAACAGGAATCTTAGTTTCAGGTGATGTTTCTGCGGATAAAACATCGTTTTTAAAGCTAGAAGCCGTGGTTGACAAAAGTATTTTGTCTTGCGGGCGCTTTGGTCCGGCTAAACAAGGTTCAACCGTTGATATATCGAGGGATAAGACATCATCAAAAGACATGTCTTCAGAAGAGCTTTTATCTCGCCACAAGCCTTGGGTCTTTGCGTAAGCTTCCACGAGAGCAATGCGCTGCTCATCGCGACCACTGAGGCGTAAATAAGCTAAAGTTTCATCGTCAATTGGAAAGAATCCACATGTTGCGCCATACTCAGGTGCCATGTTTGCAATCGTTGCTCGGTCGGCTAATGAAAGGACCTCAAGCCCATCACCGTAAAACTCAACAAATTTACCTACGACACCCTTAGCTCGGAGCATCTGAGTTACTGTAAGGACAAGGTCAGTTGCTGTGGCGCCTTCTTTAAGCGATCCAGAAAGTTTGAAGCCAACCACTGGGGGGATCAACATGGTGAGCGGCTGGCCAAGCATAACGGCTTCCGCTTCAATTCCACCAACTCCCCATCCCAATACTGAAAGTCCATTGATCATGGTGGTGTGGCTGTCAGTGCCAACTAAGGTGTCTGGATAAGCCAGGGGGGTTTCGCTTGAGTCATCTGTCCAAACAACTTGAGCTAAATACTCCAAATTGACTTGATGGCAAATGCCTGTACCTGGAGGAACAACGCGGAAATTCTTAAAGGCTTGTTGCCCCCACCTTAAAAAGGTATAGCGCTCTCGATTGCGCTCATATTCAAGCCTAACGTTTTCTTTAAATGAGGAGTCAGAAGCGAAATAATCAACCATCACGGAGTGGTCGATGACCAAATCAACGGCAGCGAGTGGGTTGACTAAGCTTGGGTCTCGGCCTTCTTTGGCAACCGCATCGCGCATGGCTGCTAAATCAACCACGGCCGGGACGCCTGTAAAATCCTGCATTAAGACACGTGCTGGCATAAAACTTATCTCGTGCTCTGCATTTTGACGTGAGGAAAGGACTTGGATGTCATTCAAAGATTGTGGCCGTTCAGCCGAATACCTCAGAAGGTTTTCAATGAGAACTTTTAAACTCTTAGGAAGTTTAGTGAATTCACCTAGCCCTGCTTCCTGAGCGGCTCCAAGTGAATAATACTCATAAGTTTGACCATTAACGGTAAGTTGCTTACGAAAGCGTTGATCGTTTGACATGTGTATTTCCTTTTTATTCTTCAAAGTTTATAACGCTCATTCGATTTTTTTGCAAATCGTTCTGGGGCCAACCGTTTGTAAAATTTTAACAATTATTAACACAAAACTAATCAATAAATGTCTATTTTATAGTCATCAAATAAAGTGCTTGTTAACGTCATTATGGGCCTAACGCAATGTCTAAAAATGATTTTCGCAAAGAGCTAGAAGACGCTTATCCTTCTAAAAGCAACCGGTTAAGCAAACAAAACATTGGTTTTGTTGGAGCCAATCGGAATAAACAAGTTGATGTAGGGATATGCGGTGTTTCTTTAGATTTTGAGACGGCGCGTCCTATTGGGCCTGAGGCGTCTAAAGCTACCAAGAACGCAACGCAACCAATTGCAAGTGATAAGGTTCCCGAAGATTTAAAAGAAAAAGCAGAACCCTTAGTGGAAGCAAAAGAAATTGCAGTTTCTGAGGCGTCTAGTAAAGATGATTAGCATGTCTTTTAGAACCGAGCATTTGATGCCTAAAAGGAGCGCCCGCCAAGCCATAACAAGGGATATACCTAAAAAAAGTGAGCAGGTTACAGTTAGGCTTGCGGGTTTGTTAAAAAGGATGTATAGGTTGCGGGTCTTGGACCTTGCTAAAGGATCTTTACCGATGACTAATCGTTTTGACATTGATAGTGGCGCTGTAAAAGCACTTGCTGAACTTCTGAATTCTACTGGCCTAAATGAAATCGAATATGAGGTCGAGGCAGGCAGGATTCGTGTGGTTAAAGGGGTACCTCACCAGCCAGCGATGGTATCTGCGCCTGTTCAGCCAATAGCCGCACAATCTGGATTGCGTGAGGATGGCCCTCCTTCGTCAGTTAGGCCAACTTCTGATCATCCCGGCGCAGTAAAGTCTCCAATGGTTGGAACAGCCTATCTGGCTTCTGCACCTGGGGCAGCCCTATTTATCAAAGAGGGTGACAGCGTAAATAAAGGTGATACTCTCTTAATTATCGAAGCCATGAAAGTTATGAACCCTATTCGTGCTCCACAATCCGGGCGCGTTGCGCAAGTACTTATTAAAGACACAGAGCCTGTCGAGTTTGGGACAGTGCTGGTTATTATAGAATAGGCTAAGAAGCCAATGTTTAAGAAAATTCTTATTGCTAATCGTGGTGAAATAGCTCTTCGCATTCATCGGGCATGCAAAGAAATGGAGATCCAAACTGTTGCTGTTTATTCCACAGCGGATACGGATGCTATGTATGTGCGTTTGGCGGATGAGAGTGTTTGTATTGGGCCAGCTCCATCCAAAGAAAGTTATTTGAATATTCCGGCTATTTTGTCTGCGGCCACTATTTCAGGTGCCGATGCCATTCATCCAGGAGTTGGATTTTTGGCTGAGAACGCTCAGTTCGCACAAATGGTGGAAGAGCACGGTTTTGTGTTTGTTGGGCCTTCACCCCAACATATTCGTGACATGGGGGACAAAATCCGCGCTAAAGAATTAGCCGAAGAATGTGGATTGCCTATTGTTCCAGGATCAAAAGGAGCCATTGAAAGTATAGATGATGCCCACGCTGTAGCCAGCACAATTGGGTATCCTGTACTGATCAAGGCTTCTGGCGGTGGTGGTGGCAAGGGGATGAAAATTGCCCGTAGTCAAGATGAGCTGGCAGATGCCTATAGCTTGGCGCGTGCTGAAGCAAAGGCTAACTTTGGTAACGACCAAGTCTATATGGAGCGATACTTAAGCAAGCCTCGCCATATAGAAGTACAAATTATTGCAGATCACTTTGGTAATGTTGTTCATTTGGGTGAACGTGATTGCTCGATTCAAAGGCGGCATCAGAAAGTTTGGGAAGAAGCTCCTTCTCCAGCGTTATCTTTAGAAGAGCGCGCAAAAATTGGTGAGGTTGCTGCCGATGCCATTCGTAAAATGGGCTACCGAAGTGTTGGCACCATCGAATTCCTGTATGAGAATGGTGAGTTCTTTTTCATTGAAATGAACACAAGGCTCCAGGTAGAGCACCCAATCACTGAAATGATCACAGGTATTGATCTGGTTGAAGAGCAAATCCGCGTGGCAAATGGTATGCCATTGAGCTTTAAGCAAGAGGATGTCAAATTCCTTGGGCATGCTATTGAGTGCCGCATTAATGCGGAGCATCATCATACGTTTATCCCTTCACCTGGTCAGATCACAAATTATCATGCGCCGGGAGGGTTAGGTGTTCGTGTGGATAGTGCGATGTATTCTGGTTATAAAGTCCCGCCCTATTACGACAGTTTAGTTGCTAAGCTTATTGTTCACGCTAAAGACCGCAGAGAGTGCCTTTTCCGTTTGAAAAGAGCTTTGGAAGAGTATGTGGTAGGTGGCATTGAAACCACCCTGCCATTGCATCGTCAGCTTGTTACTAATGAAGACATCATTAATGGCCAGTATGATATCCATTGGCTTGAAAAAGCCCTTGAAAAGCTTATAGACTCTTAAACGTTATGTATTAAATATCATGAGCATTGCCAAGTGGGTTGCGCATCATTTGCGCTTGTAGAGCAACGTGCCCTGCCACTACTGCTGCTGTTGCGGCAGCGGCTGTTGTTGTTGCCACAACAGTGGGAATAACATTAAGCAGTGGTTGTGCTAGTTTTGTCTTAGTAGACCGTGTTTTTTGTATGTATCTGTATACATCTTTAACCATCAAGAATGATTCAAAAACACTACGAATTGTATTGCATATCATGACGCCTATACCTATGCTTTCCGCAGCCTTGGAAAGAGATTCTTCAGTTTGTGTATAGTTGCCAGGAGTTGCCGTTGCACGCAAATATGACCCAATACTTAGGCTGCTTGTTTGAAGAAGTGATGTGCTACCAAAATAAACCTTATTAAATAAAGCTTCATGTGGACGAAGGGCTATCAATGTGGCGGAATAGGCTCCATAGAAAGCTGTTCCAGCATAAATAAGCGAGTTGCATGTTTGTGAAGGTTCAACGTTAAATCCATCTAGCAAACCTGAGCCTGTGCTCATTAACATTTCTACCCCCATAAACCATTGCATACCTTTTCTATAGTCTTTAAAGAAAAAACCATATTGATGTACGAAGGCATTTTTGGGATCACTCAAATCGAGCCAACGACCTTTTTTTAAGGAATACCCAAAATCAGCTAGCATTTGATCGTTTTTATTGACCCAGGTAGCCTTAAATTTTGATGAGCTCAAAAGGCTTGCTGTTATACCTGATGATATGACTTGAGCTCCAATAGAGAAGCCTGCAAGGATTTGATCGCCAAAACCGCCAAATCGAGCAATGTTTATCGCTGCTTCAGATGTAGGGGACATAAGAAATAAGGCTGGTAATATAAGTAAGCCAGGGTAGCGAAGATTGGCTGGAGACAGTTTTGGGGTCCACTCTCTTGACAAAGCAAGGTGTATGCCAGTTAACCCAATCATAATTGCCCAATTGCCAGTAACAGCACCTCGTGCATAACTTACGTTTCCAGTGCCTAAGTTCCACGGTATGGGGCTTTTTGACCATTCCATAGGTTCATTTTCAAAGGCATTGTTTTGGTAGCAGGTTAGAAGATTGAGACCAGTAATGGCACGAGATCCTTGAGTCACAGACCCTGGTGAGACCGCGACTATGCTAACAGCCGATGATACGGAAGCTGCGGTTGATACGCTTGCGGTTACAACCGTTGGAATGGGTGAGAGTGCTGGAGCGGCTGTTTTGTTAACAGGTTCAGGTAATCCAAGAGGAGTGGGTGTTTTAAGATTAAGGGCCTCCTGGGTATTTGAAAGTGTTAGAGTCATTGTTTGGCTAACAGATTGAGTTGGTGAAAGCTCATCCAGAATAAAAAAGAAACTACACGGGGCAGAAGGTTCGGTAATGTTGTGATTGTTTAATAAAAATTCGTCTAATGGACACGTTGCTACAGCTTCGCCGGAAAGCAAGACGCATGTTGATAGAAGTATCCGTAACCCTTGTGACAAAGTTTTCATTTAACGTGTCTCTCTTTCTGAATATGAAAAAACACGACAACTTATATAGGTTGTCTATTTTGGTTTTTAAAGAGCACGGCCTATGATTTTTTGGAATTTCTAATATTCATCTTTAATGGCGTTGAAAATAAGAAACATAGGATGATATTATCACCATATGCATTTTGATCCACTAAAAAAGCTACCTTAAGCCTAGCTCATAAAAAACGACATAGTTCTAATAGATTAGGTTTTTTTAAGTTAATATTCAGTGTATTAGTTCTTATTGAGAGTAATTTAATGCTATGACTTACAGTAATTCATCTGCTTTAAATATCAATGATATGGTTTTTCTTAAATCACTTGATAAAGGCTTGTCACTGGGGTTAGCACTCTGTTTGTTGCAAGTGCCAGGTTCTGTTTTGGCCCGCAGCCAAACGTCTCAAGATTTACTCAACATACCGCCTGAATATCGGTATCCGTCCTTAGTATGCGGCCATGTTGTGCCATCATACACCAATCAAACAATGTCTGAGCTTAATGATCATTTTAAGCAATGCCTCAAAACGAGCTGCTATGATCCTTCAACAAGCAGCTCTTCGCTTTTTGCAAATAACGCACTTAAAATGTTGTCTAATGTCACGGCTGCCAATGCCCGCAGCCATGTACTAGCCCAACACAACACCACAGCCTTCACATTGTTTTGTGCCTTTTTTGCGCAAGGAAGTAGTCATAGTTTGAAGCATGTGACCTGTACCTATCACCCAGCCGCTCATATGACCTATGGAACAGCCGATGCCTGCTTTGCACAAAAAGCGCCTCAGGCTTATGTTCTTGGCCCCAATACCGCGACGCTCAACCTTGAGATTCGAGAGGGCGCATTAAACATGTTCGATGAGGCTCAAGCCGCTTATGCCTCTCGAGGGCCACGGTTTTTAAGAAACACCCGCGCCCAGAATGTTAAGATTTATGGGAATCAAACTCAATTTGCCGGCTTGTTTGAGGGGAGCGAAAAAGACACGCTGCTGCAAAATCTGGATTGCAGCTGCTCAACCCATTCAAAAAGCAAAAGCGTGAGTTGGTCTGAGACCTTGTCGCAAACCCGTACGCCATCTCTTCAATCCAAAACACCTTCCATAACCCGCAGCCCTACTCTATCCCATACCAAGACTGCTACCCTAAAGCCACCTCCGCCCCCAACGCCTGCTCCAGCGGTTTTTCAGGCATGGGATTTGGAGGCTTATAAAGATTCAACAAATCAGAATGGACGATATGTTGAGAATACTCCTGGTGTTGTTACGGATACGCTAACGACCATAGAGTGGGAAAAAGCTGTAAACTCAGTAAAACTTAATTGGGCAAGTGCTCAAACGTACTGTCAAAACCTACAATTAGGAGGCTTTTCAGACTGGGTTATGCCGACTCCAAGCCAACTTCAATCATTGATGGACTATACGTTGAGTATGGTCAGTGGTGGCGCTCCTTTGATTAATACGGCTGCTTTTCCTAATACACCAGTGTACTGGTTTTGGACTGTTAATTCAGTCACGGGCTCGGTGGCTTATACTTGGGTGGTAGAGTTTACATGGGGTAACAGAGGGGCTACGAGTGGAGTTCAGCAAGTTTTGGCGCAGCTAGAGACCTCTACAGGCTATGTTCGTTGTATGCGACAAAAGAAAAATTATAGCGGCACTCGCTTTAAAGATGAGAATGAAGGCACGCTGACAAGTACCAGTGAGCAAGTCAAAGATATGACCACAGGGCTGATTTGGCAAAGATTGACCCCGACAACAGGACAGAATTGGAATGGAAATACGGCCTTAGCATCTGCTCAAAGCTACTGTAGTACCCTATCATTAGGGGCTAACGGACCAGGTAGCTGGCGTCATTCAACCATCAAGGAGCTCTTGACGTTAGCTGATTTTAATATGGTGCCCCCTAGTCAATTTGCTCCACGTCTGGATCAGACAGTATTCCAAAATATCAAAGGATCTTACTGCTCTTCGACGCTTATTAATGATGGCGCTTCCGAGAATAAAGTATGGGCTGTAAGGCCTGCTAGCACTACGTCGATTGTTTATGGTAATGCGCTAACTAATTGTTATGCTATATGCGTCAGATGAGGCTTGGGCTGCATCATGAAATATAATATGACTATAAGGCTGGTGGGCGCTAAAGGATTCGAACCTTTGACCTACTGATTAAGAGTCAGCTGCTCTACCAACTGAGCTAAGCGCCCAATAGTCATTGGGTTGTGGCGTCCCCAACGGGATTCGAACCCGTGTTGCCGCCTTGAAAGGGCGGTGTCCTAGGCCTCTAGACGATGGGGACAAACCGAGGCACCTCACATGTTTATATTTAACCTTAGTGAAAATCAAGGCAATTGTTACGTTTCTCAAAGAATTAAATACGCAATAGTTTTTGGCTAAAAAGATTCCATTGGCTTAACGATTTGGATCGCTTGACCTGCGGTAATCTTGTATATGCCGATTTTACGTTCATTAAGCCCGGTTTTAAGTAGCCTAAAGGGCCCATATACCCCCAAAAATCCATGAGTAGATCGAAGCACTTCCTGGATTGGCTTGCCCCCATCCGATACGGCTAAGCAAAGCCGAATTGCGTCATAGGCCAATCCTGAAACAGGATGTGGCTTTTTCCCATAATTTTGCTCATAGAGTGTTGCAAAGTTATCAAATCGTTCTTGAGAAACGCCAGCAAATTCGGCGCCTTGCAAAGCATCGTCTAGCAAAATAGTTGATTGCCCGCGCCATTGATCCAAGCCAAATACACGAGCGTTTACACCGTCTGATGTGAGCAAATGAATGATTTGGGCGAGAGCTGGGTTAAAATCAGCAATAATAAAATTTGTTAGACCTTGATTTTTGATATCGGTAATGAAAGAAGGATTTGCTAGATCTTCTGGCCCATAACGCACAATGAATAGGTCCATTCGTGATGTAAAAAGATTGACGACTATATCGCCATAAGCGCCTCTTGGGGCCATTAAGACGGCTTTTTGTATGTTATTTTGCTTTAAGTGTTCCGCTAAAAGGCCAACCTGGTCATCTGGAATAAGGCCAAAAATAAATGTTCTTTCATTGGCTACGGTGCGGTCATTGGAAAGGCTTAGGACAGGCCAGGTAGATAGAGTTTGTGTCGCACGGGTTTCAGCGGCAGTTAAAGGGCCGATGGAAAGATTGATGCCCATTTTAGAGGCTTTTTCGGCAGCCCTTAATGCTCCATCGGCTGTGCTTTGTGTGTCGAATGGGAACAGAGAGACAGCGGTGGTTGGGTTTTTGTAGTACCCCATTTCAATGGCGTTTAATAGGCTTTCACCAATATCTTTTTGCGCTCCACTAAGAGGCAGGAAAAGAGCAATTTTTAGATGCTTAAGGGGTGTTTGTGTCGATACGCTTGTAGGGATTGTTGATGGGGTAACCACATTTTGTTGGCCTTTAGAAGAAATATTTTGGGAAACTATTGGAGATTGTTGTTGGCAGGCTGCCAAAAACATCGTTAAGATTGTTCCCATTAATAAGGTCCAGATTTTATTTATTTGCATCCGCATGTTAAAGCCCCTACTGACAGATCTCTTGCAAGGTATCACCCTTGATCCAGGACTTTACATTGTCCCGACCCCAATCGGCAATACTTTTGATATCACTTTAAGAGGGTTAAGGACGCTCGCGCTAGTAGACTTCATTTTATGTGAAGATACGAGAAAAACAGCCCTTCTTCTTAATGAGTATGGTATCCAAAAGAAATTGTTTAGCTTTCATGACCATAATGAAAAAGCTAAACTGTCAACTGTGATGAATAAATTAAAACAAGGTGCGACAGTCGCATTGGTTTCCGATGCTGGTACGCCTCTTGTTTCCGATCCTGGGTTTCCGCTTATCCGAGAAGCTGTCAAAGAAAATTTAAAAATATACTCCCTCCCTGGCCCTTCATCCATTATGTGCGCGCTGGTGGCGTCTGGCCTTGCTGTAAACCGTTTTGCATTTATTGGTTTTTTGAAATCCAAATCAGCTGCTCGAAAAAAAGAGTTAAGCCCTTATAAAAATAGGCAAGAGACACTTATCTTTTTCGAAGCTGCTCATCGGCTAAATGAAACATTGCAAGATATCTATGATGTCCTTGGGTCTGGAAAAATTGTTATTGCTAGAGAGCTGACAAAAACTTACGAGGAATTTATTCGAGGTGAGCTGGTTGACATATTGCAGCATTTGCAAAAGGAAGCGTCTCTTAGAGGAGAAATTGTTGTGCTTTTCGAGGCTCATGAACAAAAGGTTGATAGGGCAGAAATCCAAAACAAACTGGCAGAGTATTTGGCTGTGCATCCGTTAAGGACAGCTGTCGATCTAGCTAGCGCTCAGCTTGGAGTCAGCCGTAAAGATGTTTATCAACTTGCATTGCAACTCAAAGATGGAAAAACCAAGTGACACCTTATCGTAAAGGTATTTTGTCAGAATGGTTATGCGGTCTTATTTTAAGAGCTAAGGGCTATCGGATTTTGGAGAAGCGATATAAGACCCCTTGCGGAGAAATTGACTTGATTGCCCTTAAAAAACAGGATCTGGTGTTTGTGGAGGTAAAATACCGAAAGATTAAGAATTCTGACCCCATTGTTTTTAAGCGGCAACTAAGGAGAATTGAAAAGTCAGCACAGTTTTACCTTAAAAAGGTGCAAGTTCCTCTTAACATTCGTTTCGATATCATGTTACTAATAAAGGGAAAGATGCCTCAACATTTTAAAGATGTGTATATAGAAAAGGAGCGAGGGCCGTGGATCTGAGAAATAATGGATTAATTTCATTAATGTTGGCAAGCTCTGTGATTTTGAATGGCTGTGCGCCAATTGTTGTTGGCGCAGCTGCGGGGGCTGGTGCTCTTATTGGATCGACGGCAGCTGAAGAAAGAGGAGTGGGTGTAACGATAACTGATACGGAAATTCGTACCCATATCGGGCAGCTTTGGTACAACCATAATCGTGATATGTACTCGAAGCTTTCTATCACCGTGCGTGAAGGCCGAGTGTTGCTTATGGGCTCTTTGCCAAATGACCAAATGCATTTGGATGCTGTGCGTCTAGCATGGCAGGCTAAGAGTGTTAAAGAGGTTATGGATGAAATTCGTGTGAACCCAAAAGAAGGGGAGATAGGTGATTACACACGAGATGCTTGGATTACGACAAAGCTCAAGAGCCAAATGCTTTTTGATAAAAACATTGCATCAAGAAATTATAATATAAAAACTGTTGGTGCCGTTGTATATATTATGGGTATTGCTCAAAATCAGCGGGAGCTAAATATGGTGACGGATTATGCCCGCAACATCACGGGTGTTGTGAGAGTCGTCAGTTATGCAAGGTTAATGAACGAAAAAATTTAAGTGGTGGTATTTTATAAGATGAGAGTTTGGTTTTTTGATAATAATCCTTGGGGGCAGCCTAAGCGAGAAAAGCCTTTGGATAGAGGTAGTCCATCCTTTGAAAGTGTCCTTGAAGATCTCAAGAATCGACTAAAAAGCAAATTCTCATCGGGTAATAAGCGAGGAAATGGCCCTGAACAGAAAGCCATGGTCATTGGGATGCTCGTTGTGGTTCTTCTGATTTACTTCGCCTCAGGTATCTATACTGTTAAGGAGGCTGAACAAGCCGTTGTCGTATGTTTGGGGCGGTATAAAGAAACAGTTGGTGCGGGTTTACGGTACCATTATCCATTTCCTTTTGAAGAAGTTTATGTGCGCAATGTTGCGGCAAATAACTATCTGTCCAGCGAGGACAGAACTAGCCAGATCCAGCGTGAACAAAATGATTTTTACATGCTTACTGGTGATGAAAATCTTGTGGAAATGGATAAGTATACCATCCACTGGCGGATTAAGGATTTAAAAAAGTTTTTATTTAATGTTCGTGCTCAAGAAGCGGTAATAGCGGCGACGGCGGACAGTGCATTGCGTGAGGTTATTGCTAAAACCCCAATCAATTTAATCATCACAGAGCGTAGAGCACAGGTCAATGAAGAGGTGACCGTACTTTTGCAGGAATTACTGGATAAATATGAAGCTGGGGTTCATATCGTTGAGTTTATTATGCAGAAGGCAGACCCACCTGAGCCTGTCATGGATGCTTTCATCGATGTGACGCGTGCGCAAGCTGATCGTGAGCGTAGCCAACATGAGGCGCGGGGATATCGTGATGAGATTCTCCCGAAAGCGCGCTCCATGGCTAAGAAAACGTTGTTGGAATCTGAAGCGTATGCCCAAGAAGTTATTGCTAGAAGTGAAGGTGAGGCAGGGCGGTTTGAGTTTTTGTGCTCAGAATATGGCCGTGCGCCCGATGGCCTGGCCACTCGGTTGTATCTTGAAACAATGGAGAATATCCTTAGTGGGGCAACAAAACTTCTCGTGGATCCATCAGCGGGTGTTCCGGTGCAATCTTATTTGCCGTTGCCTGCGCTTAGCCCAGCAAGAAAGCAAACGCAAACAGAAGGAGCTGGGTCATGAGTATTAGATTAACCGCTTACTTAATTTCTGCTCTTTTAGCGCTGATTGTTATCTTCAATACACTTTTCTTAATTGATGAGACGGAGCAAGCTTTAGTATTCCAGTTTGGGGAAATGCGACAAGTTTATCAAGAGCCAGGTCTTTATGCCAAAATCCCTTTAATTCAGGAAGTAAGGTTTGTTGAAAAACGTCTGATCGATTATGAAAAGCCAGCCTTTAACATCACTTTGCTAGACCAAAAGAGGATCGTGGTAGATGTTTATGCCTTATATCGCATTAAAGACCCCCTCAAGTTTTACAAAGCCGTTGGTGATGAAAATACAGCGCGACTCAGACTGGATGAGATCATTCCAGGTACATTGAAAGCTGTTTTTGGTGGTTTCAATTTGTCTCAAATTATCTCCGAAACACGGCGTATGACCATGGAAAAATTACTGCATGAAGTTAATAATTCCGTTGTTGAGCTGGGTATTGAAGTTGTTGATGCGCGAATTCGTCGCTCTGATTTGCCACCTAAAAATAGCGAAGCTATCTTTGAGAGGATGAGGGCAGAGCGTCAACGGGCGGCTAAAGAAATCAGAGCTCAGGGTGAAGAATTGGCGAGAGAAATACGATCTAATGCTGAAAAAGAAAGGGTTATACTTTTGGCTGAAGCCGAAAAGCAAGCTCAACTAATTCGCGGTGAGGCTGAAGGAAAAGCGATGAAGATCATGTCGCAAGCCATTCAAAAAGATCCAAAATTTTATTCATTTTATCGCTCCCTTGAGGCTTATAAAAAAGTTCTAACTAGCAAAGACACAACCTTTGTGTTATCGCCGAAAAGTGAGTTTTTAAATTATTTTCAAAACGGTAGTCGAAGATAGGAAGCTTAAAGAATGTACGCACAAAAGAAATCTTTATATGGAGCCTTAGTCATCATATGCTCGCTTGTTGCTTGCTTTCAAAATGTTTTTGCTACATCAGCTAGCAAGGCTGAACCCAAATCTTTATCAAAGGTAGCGCCTGAGAAATCCCCTTCTGACCAATCCACGAAGTCGGTATTTGGAAACTGGTTAAATCTTGGCGGGAAAAACAGTGTGGGCTTGCCATCTTTGGCGCCTATTGTGGAAAAACTATCGCCATCGGTTGTTAACATCTCAACTTCGCAAACGGTTATGCGTCGGCAGTTTGAGTTGCCACAATTTCCTGAAGGCTCGATTATTGACCATTTATTTAATAACCGCCTCCAAAAAAGGACTTCATTAGGATCCGGATTTATTATTGATGCTGAAGGTTACATCGTTACAAACAACCATGTGATTACGGATGCTGATGAAATTACTGTTGTTTTGGCAGATGACACAGAGCTAAAAGCCAAGATCATTGGTCGGGATCATAGAACTGACCTTGCTCTTCTCAAGGTTGACACGCCCTATAAGCTTCCTGCGGTCGAGTGGGGTGATTCAAGTGGTGTGAGACCCGGTGACTGGGTGATTGCTATAGGTAACCCATTTGGCTTAGGTGGATCTGTGACCGCGGGTATTATCTCCAAACACGCTCGGGATATTTCAAGGGCTAGGGCCGGTGGAGTTACAGAATATATAGATGATTTTATTCAAACAGATGCCTCTATCAATGGAGGGAACTCAGGGGGTCCTTTGTTTGACATGAATGGTCGTGTGATAGGTATTAATACAGCTATGCTTTCTGCAGATGGTACCAATATTGGCATTAGTTTTGCTATTCCATCTACTGTGGCTAAGCCCATAATTGATCAATTGAAGCAACATGGGCGTACCAAAAGGGGATGGATTGGCGTTCACATCTTGAGGGTGTCCTCAGACGTAGCAGATAACATCGGCCTAGGTAATCCACGTGGTGCTCTTGTCGGGAGGGTAACACCTGAAGGGCCTGCCGCTAAGGCTGGTCTTAAGACATGGGATGTTATCGTAAAATTTGATGGTGTCATTATCCCTGATCCACGTAAACTTACGCGCACAGTTGGTGATACCCCTGTGGGTAAAAAAGTGGATGTGGTTGTTTGGCACAATCAGAAGGAAGAAACATTACAGCTTGCAGTTGGACAATTGGAAGATCCTGAAGATACCGGATTTTCTCTTTCCAGCAAAAAGCTACCAAAGCAGCAAACTATTGAATCTTTAGGTCTGATTGTTGCTCCTTTAACGTCGGATATCCGGGCACAATTAGACATTAAGCAAGATATAGAAGGTGTTTTAGTATTGGATATCAAAACTCATGATTCAGCCATTGCAAAACAACTGCGTCCTGATGATATCATTGTTGAAATTGAGCATAAGCCTATTAAAAGCGTAGAGGATCTCAAGGCAGTTGTCGAAGAGGCCATAAGCGCTAAGAAGAAATCTGTCTTAGTGCAATTTTACAGGGATGATCAACCTGTTTTTGGTGCCTTGAAATTGGAGGGCATTTCTGCTGGAGAAATCAAAGTAGATAATGCGCTAAATCCAAAGCCAGCAACTGCTCCTGAGGATGCGGTCAAAAACTTGCCGCATCAACAGGTTGCTCCTTAATTGGGTTGTTTAATGATGAATCCAACTTCTCATGCGACAACACAGGATCTAGGCGACATTCGAACGGTGCTAGAAGAGGATGTTCTTGCTGTTAACGAGCTCATAATCAAGCGAATGGACAGCCCTATTGAGATGATCCCAAATCTTGCTAAGCACCTTGTAATGGCTGGCGGTAAGCGTGTGCGTCCGAAACTTGCATTGACTGTTTCACGCTTGCTTGGGCATAGCGCAGATGCTCATATAAAACTCGCAGCGTGCATTGAATTTATACATACTGCCACCTTACTGCATGATGATGTTGTGGATGGGAGTGCGTTAAGAAGGGGGCGTGCCACAGCAAATATCTTATGGGGAAACCAAGCCAGTATTTTGGTGGGTGATTTTCTATTTTCTCGAGCATTTGTTTTGATGGTTGAAATGGGATCCTTAGAGATTCTTAATGTTCTCTCGGTAGCAGCCTCTCGCATTGCGGAGGGTGAAGTCATGCAGCTAATGAATCAAGGGAATGTCGATGCTTCATTAGAGTCATATTTTGAGATGATCGAAGCCAAAACAGCTAAATTGTTTGAAGCGGCGGCTGAAGCAGGCGTTCTTATTGCCAAGCCTGCTGATGAGGCTCTACGACTCAAGTTTAAGGAGTTTGGACGTTGTTTGGGGCTCGCTTTTCAGATTGTGGATGATGTTTTGGATTATGATTACACCAATGTCGTAAGCGGTAAGAAAGCAGGGACGGATTTTGAAGAAGGAAAAATTACGTTACCGCTTATTTATGCTTATGAGAATGCCAGTATTAGCGAGCGTAATAGATTGCGGGAAATGTTTGAGCAGCCTGCAAGCTTAAGAGCCGAAGCCTTTACTGGTATGGCAGATTACATCAAGCAGAGCGGAGCCCTTCTAAGAGCTCATGATGTAGCCGTTGGTTATGCTAACAAGGCTTGTGAGATTCTAGCGGATCTTCCTCCTTCAGAGGGTAAGGAGTTGTTGCTGGAAATCGCATATGGGAGCGCTATGAGGCATGCTTAATAAGCCGCTAAAAACATAGGCTACGATTAAAAATTCGGAGTGTAGCTCAGCCCGGTAGAGCACCGCCTTCGGGAGGCGGGGGCCGGAGGTTCGAATCCTCTCACTCCGACCATAGTTTTGTTTCGCTTAGTTGGCTTGTGCCATTAGTTCTTGGAGCTGGCCAGATTGTTCAAGCTCAATAAGGTCATCGCATCCGCCAATGTGCTGATTATTGATAAAAATCTGAGGCACAGTTTTGCGGCCGCCTGCTCTGTCAACCAGCTGCAATCTTCCACTTGGATCGTCTGTTAAATCAATTTCAATAAAGTTAAGATGATGTTTTTTTAAGATTTCTTTAGCTCTTACGCAGTATGGGCAATAATTTGTTGTAAAAACTTCAATTTCTAACATATTTTTTCCCGCTGTTTATGGTTCGACATAGTGTAAGGACACTAACCTTTTTGACACCAAGCATTTTCAATGTGTTAGCGCACTCACTTAACGTTGCCCCTGTAGTTAACACGTCGTCGATCAGCGTGCAATGATTAAGATGTAGAGCTGGCATTGTTCCTTTAAAGGCTCCTTGGACATTTTTTTGTCGGCTTGTGGAAGATAGGCTGCCTTGTGATTGTGTGTGGCGACAGCGCCTCAGCGCCTGTAAAACAGGAACATTTGTACATTTTGAAAGATATTGTGCTATAAGGGCTGATTGATTAAATTGCCGCAACCATTCTTTGCGCCAATGCAAAGGGACAGGAACCAAAGCTTGAGTGTCAGCCAGAATATCTTGACCAGCTTTTAGAAGGAGCCGCGCAATAACATTCAGCATAAACGTTTTGTCGTGGTTTTTAAGATCTAAAACTAGCTTGCGGCTAAAATGATCATATACGAGCGCAGATGCAGCAAGGTCAAAATTTGGTGGGTTTATCAAGCATGCCGCGCATAGAGAGTGAACGGTTGCTTCTGGGATGGGTGTTGCGCAACTGGTGCAAGTAGATTCTGGCAGAAAAGGTAGCCTCTCCCAACATTCGGTGCAAAACCCATGATCTCCAATGATTGCTTTACAATAAAGGCAACGAATAGGAAGGACAGTATGCAAAAATGTCGAAAAAAATTGCTTGGCTATGTCAAACATATAATGTGTTAAAAATTAAAAAACTGTTCGGGCATTGTTTTCCCTTCCTGAATAAAGCTTGCTTTAAGGGTATTATACATAAGGCATGCGACTGTCATGGGCCCAATGCCTCCAGGAACCGGAGAGATAGCAGAGGCAACTTTAGAAACTGGCGTAAAATCAACGTCACCCACGACGCTCTGACCGTTATTTGCTTGTTGGTTAATTCGGTTGATGCCAACATCTAAAATCGCTACGTTCGGCTTAAGATGGTTGGTTCCAATAAGCTTAGGTTTTCCAACAGCAGAAACGATAATATCTGCTTCACTTAAAAGTTGAGGCAGGTTTGACGAGTGGGAGTGTGCCAGGGTGACTGTGGCATTCAAATGAGTTAGCAAGAAAGAGATTGGCAGGCCAACAATGCGTGATCGTCCAATGATCAAGGCACGTTTACCTTCTGGATTAATATTATAGTGTTTCAAAAGCCTAATACACCCTTGAGGTGTGCAAGGTGTGTAAATTGGCTCCCCAATCATGAGTTTGCCAAGGTTAAAAGGGTGAATGCCATCGACATCTTTGATCGGGTTGATTTTTTCAATCATTTGCGAAGTATGAATGCCTTTGGGTAAAGGCAGTTGCACAAGGATGCCGTGAATATCAGGGGCGGTATTGTACATTTGAATAGCCTCTAGGATTTGCTGTGGGCTTCCTTCTGGCATATGCAAAATTCGCCCTTTCATGCCTAGTGATAACGATTTTTCTTTTTTGCGTTCGACATAAACCTTACTGGCCTCATCATCGCCAACTAAAATTACAGCCAAGCCAGGCCTCACCTTATATTGGGCTATGATCTCGGTGATTTTGTTGCATAATTCATCTGCGACAGCTTTTCCGTTCAGGATGCGGGCAGTCATTTCATCATCTTGAAAATAAGTTGTGAGATAATCTCTTGAAAAAGCCATATAGCCAAAACAAGAGCCATGGGTGATAAATCAATTCCACCAATGTTGGGGATGAACCTGCGGATTATACGCAAGGGTGGTTCTGTAATTTTAAAAAGGAAAGCGGAGACCAAAAAAACAAAGCGATTGTAGCCATTTAAAATGTTAAAGGCAGTTAGCCAACTCATGATGATCATGATAAATACAGCCCAGCCATAAAGTGACAGGATGGTTGAAATTAGCTTAAGCAATGGAATGATAATAACGTCCATAGTGTCTCTTTCTGTTTGAACCCTCCGCTCTAAACATTATCGATAAGCATGTCATCTGACAAGGGGTATAGAAAAACCCACCGTTCGATTGATGGATGACGTGATGGGCTTGATATGGATCTCCTTTCTCATAGATTGGTTTGCCAAACTTATTCAACTTATCCGAATCCCGATCATATTTAGGCCACACTTGCCCCGTATGCTTTTCCCACTCTGAGATGAGTTTGTTGCGCTTTTTAGGCGTAAATTGATCCCGATGCTTTTGATATGGAGCTTTATCCAGCTTCTCAAAGTTATACCGTTGCAAGGTTTCTTTCAAGATGTGTCGTTGCTGTCCGGTGATGTGTGTTCCGGTTCGTGTTTCCATATCGCGGACATAGTCTTTGACCAACAAGGTGAAGGTAGTTGGGTAGGCAGCCTCGACTTTATGGATCACCTTTGAGGGGAGGATGCGGTTTAGGCCACCCAGGATGGGTTTGGCACCAAGGATGGTGGCCGAGCTGATGGCACCAATGCCATAAAGGCCCGCGATGGCATCCTGGGCCATGGTTCGATCGTGGAGGTAACTTTCAGCCCAATCGATGAGGCGATCATGATAGTGAGCTTTAACAACATCATGGACATGGCCTAAGGCTTTTTCACCCGCATAGACGACGGAGGCAGCGCCGATTCCGCCAACGACAGCACCTCGAACGGAGCCGATGAGTCCTCCGCCGATAATGCCCTCCAATCCACCGATGGGTGCGGTGAGCACTCCGCCCACAAGTGCGCCTTGAACGGCACCTCGCCCAGCTCCCAAGCTTGCGCCTGCGGCAAAGGCTTTGACATAGATGACGGCCTTTGCGGTCGCGCCAGCTAAGGTCAATGTGACGGCCGTGGCCTTTGGGTATTCTTGCATGACAGAAGTGGCTTGTCTTTTGACTGATGCAGCCTGTTCCAGGAAGGCCTTCATGAAGGCGCGGGAAGAAGGGTCCGGCGCATCGAAGATGGACGGGATGGTATAGGTGACGGAGGCTCTTGTGGCGGAGGTGGAGCGGCCACCATCTGTTGACCTGCGGCCATTGCTTGAACCTGTGCCACCCCCGCCGCTACTTCTACTTCTGCCACTGCCACTGCCATCACCTCGGCTGCCTGTTCCTGAGGGGCTGCCCTCACGGCTACGAGAGCCAG
>MKSY01000009.1:3077-8205 GCA_001897475.1 Alphaproteobacteria bacterium 43-37 | reverse complement strand
TGCCTAGCATCTGTTCTTTCTGATGGGCAGTGTACTTTATATAATACAACTAATGTTGAAAGAAAGCTGGGGCATGTTTTATTTTTGCCCAATGGCACTGTTTCCCCGATGCCAACAATATCCCCTGCGCCGACGAGTATACCGTATTGGTCTTTTGAGGCTTATGCTGATGCCACGAGTCAATCAGGACGATATATCGTTCAAGGCGTGGCCCCGAATGCTCTTGTACTGGATACTTACACAAATCTTATGTGGGAGCAGACTGTAGGTGGAAGTAATGTCACGTGGAGTGCGGCAGCAGCTTCAGGCTCAGCTCAAGCTTATTGCGCTAATCTTGAGAACAACGGTTATACAGATTGGCACGTTCCCACTATTCGACAACTTCAGTCACTCGTAGATTACACAATTGACCCAGAATCACCTATTAATTCAACGGCCTTCCCTCAAACCCCTTCAGCTAACTTTTGGACCTCTTTTTCTGATGCGGCATACCCCAACCAAAAATGGCAAGTTTGTTTCGGTAATTACGGATATATTGGGCCTAATGTCGCACCTGTGACAGCCCCATCCTTAGCGCTCCTGTTCGCTGTGTTCGTGGACCAAATAGGGTATTTTTTGATCGATATAGAAATCCAGATGACAGCCCCCTTAATGCCAACAGTACACAGGTCAAGGATATGGATACTGGCTTAATCTGGCAGCGAGATATGCTGAATCAGACGAATCAAGGAAAAGCCGCCGCATATTGCCAAACGCTTTCTTTGGGGAGTCACCATACCTGGCGCCTTCCCACTATTAAGGAGCTGATTACAATGATGGATTATGCAACTTCTTTTCCTAGCTTTAATATATCGGTTTTTCCAGATATTCCTGAGGATTATGGATGGCCTTCTTTATGGACATCTACTCCTGTTGTAGGTCAATCTGGTCTGTTCTTTAATATCAATTTTGACTTTGGTAATACGAATGCTATTGACGCCACAGCAGCTAATACTCGCTGCGTGAGAACTTAAGGAAGGTGAATATTTAAGCTTTCTGAAGGAGGCTTTCACTTTAGCATAGACATACAAAGAAAGGCTTGGTGGTATTTTTCTAGAGCAAACGTGAGGAGGAATGGATGCACTGCCCGGCATGTGAGAAGAAAGATTTTGTTAAGAACGGTTTTATGAAGGGGGTGCAAAGATATCGGTGTAAAAACTGCGCGTGTAATTTTACGAAATCAGAAAAGAGAGGAAAGCCGTTAGCCCAAAAAATTCTAGCTGTTACTTTGCATTTGTCCGGCATGTCTATGAACAGTATTGCGGAAGTGATGGGTGTGACAGCTCAATCTGTGATGCGCTGGGTAGGATGGGCTTCGGAAACATTTGCGCCAGCTCCAGAGTCAGATACCAACGTTCAGGTTTTAGAAATGGATGAGATGCACCATTTTCTCTTAAAAAAAGTGAAAAACTTTGGATCTGGAAAGTGCTGGATCATGACACCCGAAAGCTGTGTGCCTGGGAGTTTGGTCATCGTGATATCCCCACTGGGCAAAGGGCACTAGACAAGGCGTACCATCCGGGCCTTAAAAAACTCTATACAGATTGCTTCCCGGCTTATGGGGAAATTTCTGGCGCTATTCCTCTGGTTCAAAGCAAAAAACACGCATTTCAGAGCGAGCAGAATAACGCGCAACAGCGACGGTGGTTGGCAAGTTTCCATCGCAGATCTCAAGTGGTGACAAGGCCCACCGTTATGCTAGAAGCAAGACTTCGTCTCTTTGCTCTCTTTCGTGTCAACGGATCCGCCCAAAAACTCCCCTCTTCCTTCAGAAATTCAATGCCTATGCTAAAGTGAAAGTCTCGATGGTAAACAAGACTAGAAATTCTTTTTTAAGTATGGGACAAAGAACGGCGCTCTGTAATTTTTTTAGTGGGCCTGTAAAGGTAGGCCTACCTGCAAGGCGCATCGAACGCTTAGGAATGATAATAATTCCCTTAAGTATATTTTTCTATGTAGTTAATTACACTGTTTTGTCTAATTTAAAGCCTGCCTCTGATAAGGATATTATAATGAGAAAATTCGAGTTTTCTGTTCTGTTGCCAGCGTTCCTTCTATATGCTTCCACTGCTTACCCTTTACTCAATGAAGATATGGAAGCTATTCCCACAAATCACTCAGTTGGAAAAAAAATCATTACTCAATCTACAAGCGAGTATAAGTATGACTACTCTTATGAAGATATGGAGAAACTTTTTGAAGAAATAGATGAAAGAGGGAATTCGACAGACTTAAGATTCTCCTTGCTTCGGATGAAATTCAAAAGCGGTGAATATAAGGGATCCGGAACTATTTTGTATTGCGATGATAATAATATTTTAGTTTTAACGGCGCTGCATAACATAGAAAATGGCGCTGAGGTAGTAAGTGAGCTAGCGGTATATGCTGATGGCAAAGATATGGACGCTAATATTAAATTGGCAGATGTGGTTCAAAGTAAAAATGATTACGTGAAAGTTCCAAAGAAAGATGTGGCCTTCTTTGTTGCCAAGAAAAACAGTAAGCTAAAGAATAAAGAATATGTTCCAATGCACAAGCCTTTATTTACCATAGTCAATCTGCAAGGTTTAAATCCGCAAGGTGTTCCTCACAAAGTCGCCGCAACAATACATCAATACCCAAGTCAGTCTAGCCATTACTTCAAAACAAGCGGGCTTGTGTATTATGATAGCGAAGAAAGTAAAGAAACTTTTGGTTATAGCGACATACCAACTTTAGCTGGAGCCAGTGGATCATCGGTAATATACTATCGTGATAGCGCGAATTGTTGGCTGTGTGGTGTGTGGTGCTCCAAAGCCATTCAAGAAGCAATCATTGGAGTGCACGTGAAAGCTGGACAAATGGATTCTGCCCATGCTAACATAACCCATGGTAGCCGAAGTATTATGGTCCAAAAGAACGTTTTTGAGCTCATTTCTTCCAAAGAAGTATCCGAGCTTAGGCCTAAGAATGAGGCTCTCGCTAAAATGTTAAGGTTGTTTTTAGGCGGAAGAGATGATGACACTAAAGAATTGTAGCAGCCTTTTTGTTATTGCATCGCTGGCTGTTTCTGCATCTTCAGTTTTAGCGAGCTATGGTAGTATTCAAGAAGAAAGTTACATGTTGGGACAAAAATTTAAAGAAACTGTTCGACAGGGGAATGTGCAAGTTGAGCGGGATAAAGGGGAGAAAAAACCTGATAATATTTCTGAAGTAAAGCCTATGCCAGAAGGTGGAATCTCTTTAGAGAAAGAGCATGACGAAAATACTGACCATAATAAAAAGCAAGATGCTCAAAATGATTAGACATTTGAGGCGTCAACCATTGGTTTTTTGTATTTTTATTAAGCTTTAACAAGTTAATTTAAGTTTCGCCCCTTGCTGTTTATAACTTATGCCGCGAAATAAATTGTGAAGTACAGCTGTATTCTGGTTGCTTAGATTCTTCAAAGCTGTATTAGCTGATGCGACAAATCCTTTTCTTCACTGAGGAGTACCTCAAAGCTCAACCAGCTTATTTTTTTGTACATATCTTCAAAGTTATTTTTTACTTCCCCACCGCCTTCAAGGGCAAAAACTCCTAGCTCACCAGCCCCGCCCGACAATCTAGCCATTGATCAAGCATCTCAAGCATCAGAGCTGCCCATTAGCCAACAGTTCCTCGAACTCACCCAAGAATACCAACAGCAGGGCACGCTTTCTGAAGAGCGCTACCAGCAGCTGGAAAAACTTTGGATCTGGAAAGTGCTGGATCATGACACCCGAAAGCTGTGTGCCTGGGAGTTTGGTCATCGTGATATCCCCACTGGGCAAAGGGCACTAGACAAGGCGTACCATCCGGGCCTTAAAAAACTCTATACAGATTGCTTCCCGGCTTATGGGGAAATTTCTGGCGCTATTCCTCTGGTTCAAAGCAAAAAACACGTATTTCAGAGCGAGCAGAATAACGCGCAACAGCGACGGTGGTTGGCAAGTTTCCATCGCAGATCCCAAGTGGTGACAAGCTCCACCGTTATGTTAGAAGCAAGACTTCGTCTCTTTGCTCTCTTTCGTGTCAACGGATCCATCCAAGAACTCTCCTCTTCCTCAGAAATTCAATGCCTATGCTAAAGTGAAAGTCTCCGACACGGAAGGCTCTTTAAAAGTTGAACGAATATGCTAGATTGGTACACGGGGCTGCTCCTGTTCAAAATGAAGTTTTAACACCCTTATTTTAACAGCAATCAAAGAGCAGCTCTATCCTTTTAACCCTCATACTCTATTTTCCCCGGACAGTAGTGGGGCTTTTATGGATTCCCGTTTTCACGGGAATGACAAGAAAAAGAGCGAAGGGGACAGGTGGTGGAGCGAAGATGGCAGTGGAAAAGTGTGAGCGCAGCTGGCAGCAGAAAAAAGCGAGCGCGGCTGGCAGTGGAAAAGTGCGAGGATGATACGCACGTTATAAATACTAGCTGCTCTTACAAAGGTTAGGTTTAAAAGCCTAACTCTTAAAATCGAGACTTTGGAAGCGATTTTTGAATTTGGCGAGCTGCCCACCAGTATCTATAAGGCGATGAACGCCTGTCCAGGCAGGGTGGGAGTTTGGGTCGATATCAAGGCGCATGGTATCGCCTTCTTTGCCCCAGGTGGAGCGTGTTTCAAAGCTTGTCCCATCCGTCATAACAACGTTGATGGTATGATAGTTTGGGTGAATATTTTTCTTCATAGCTTTAAACCTTTAATCAAATTTCCTTACTTTTACCCAATCTAAATCCCGCATGCAACATAAAACATGGCTGTTACTCAAAAAAATGACCCCCAAATGAGGGCCATTTTTAAATATTGCACTGTGCGCTTATTTCTTGGCGCCTGCAGCTGGAGTTTTTGGTGTGCTTGCCTTAGGAGCCGCAGGGGTGTTTGCCTTAGGAGCCGCAGGGGTGTTTGCCTTAGGAGCCGCAGGAGTGTTTGCCTTAGGAGCCGCAGGAGTGTTTGCCTTAGGAGCCGCAGGGGTGTTTGCCTTAGGAGCCGCAGGGGTGTTTGCCTTAGGGGCTGTTCCGGTTGTTGTGTGAGTTGCAGCTGTTGCTGTGTGAGCTGCGGCGGCTGTTCCGGTTGCTGCGTGAGTTGCAGCTGT
>MKSY01000009.1:2311-3060 GCA_001897475.1 Alphaproteobacteria bacterium 43-37 | reverse complement strand
TTCCGGTTGCTGCGTGAGTTGCAGCTGTTGCTGTGTGAGCTGCGGCGGCTGTTCCGGTTGCTGCGTGAGTCTTAGCTGCTGGTTGAGAGGCAGGAGCGGAATTAGTGTGTTGTGGCGCTACTGCTGGAGCGGTTGCTTCAGAAAAGTGTGACACTGTGGCTGCTTCGTGTGCTGCCCCGGCTTTCCTGTCGGACGTCGCTGCTTTCCCGCGCAAGTTACGTGCGGCTGCTGCAGCCGCGGCGCCTGCATTTGGAGCTGGTGCTGCAGTGGTTGATCCGCTGCCGCTATCATCTTGAGCATTAGCATTAACACTTAAAGCTGCGCTTGCAATGGCAATTGAAAATACTGAAGTAAAAAGAATCGATTTTTTTGACATTTACGTTTTCCCTAAAAGCTAACAAAACCATACATATTAAATGGTATAAGCCCTAATTTATTAATAGATCGTTAATAAAGATTAAGGCTCATAAAAAATGTTATGAAGCATTCCCTAACTATTTTTCGAAACATTATCCATTCCTGTGATGAATGTCTAGGGATTTCAATGGATTAAATAAGCGATCCATGAAACATGGACCGCTTATTTTTAAGAAAAGGTAGTTTTAATTTATTTGTGGCCGCCGGCATGAGCTGGCGCAGGAGTGTGTGTCGGGGCCTTTGGCGCTGCTGCCTTTGGGGTTGCTTTAGGAGCTGCTGCCTTTGGAGCTGCTTTAGGAGTTGCCTTTGGAGCTGCTGCTTTAGGGGCTGCT
>MKSY01000009.1:0-2289 GCA_001897475.1 Alphaproteobacteria bacterium 43-37 | reverse complement strand
TGGAGCTGCTGCTTTAGGGGCTGCTTTAGGAGTTGCCTTTGGAGCTGTTGCCTTTGGAGCTGCTGCTTTAGGGGCTGCCTTTGGAGCTGCTGCCTTTGGAGCTGCCTTTAGTGCGGTAGGCTTAGCTGCATTATCATGGTTGCCAATGTTAGCAGGAGCTTTTGGCATTGCTTTTGCCGCAGTAGGAGCATGATGCACCGCGCCTTTAGCTGCAGGAGCCTTTGGCATTGCTTGTGCAGCATTAGGACCATGTTGCATGCCGCCGGTAGCAGCTCTGTCAGCTTGACTGTGACCTGTAGCTTGGCGACCACGCTGTGCGGGCTGATTGCGTGCTTGTGCAGCATTTTTAGGCGCTGCAAATGGAGAGCGTGGCTTTGCCGCCATGTGTTGCTTCATTTCAGCTTTATGACGTGCTGCCATAGCCCTGCGCTCATGGCGTGGCAGGCCACGTGCATTTAAACCCTCGTTGCGATGCCTTGCCTGTATTTCTTTGCGTTGAGCTGTATGTTGTTTGACGGCAGCGCGATGAGCGATAGCAACTTGTTGGCGTTGAGCGCTCCGTGCAGCATTGGCAGCGGTTGTTGAACGGCGTGGTCCAGCATTGCTCTTTGCCTTGGTTGTAGTAGGTTGAGTTGCTGTTGGCGTCGTGGCTACAGATGCAGGAGGAGCTACTACAGGTGCAGTGGCTGCTACTGCAGGTGCTGCTTCAGGTGCAGGAGCTGCTGCTGCGGGAGCTACTACAGGTGCAGGAGCTGCTGCTGCGGGAGCTGCGTCAGTTTGGGCAACTGCTGTGTTGCTGGTTACAAGGCCTCCAGCAACAGCCAAGCAAAGTGCTATTACAAAGTTTTTATTCATAATCATATTCCCTGTGCTTTTGTTGGTTCATTCATGACGTTAATATAATCAGAGTTTTCGTAAAAGAAGCGTTAACATTGATAGTTTTTTTATTGATTTTTTGTTTTTTTAAATGCGAATCTCAATCTGTTCCCGATCTGTTCTGGTTAAATTTTGATCTAAAATTGGTTCGTGAGGGGAGGCGAGAAAACATTTATTGTATCAAATTATTGATAACGGTTTATGAATGCATTCAAAACAATGAGTAAGGTTACCTATTGCTATTGAATGGGAGGGTGACTATAGTGCTGGTTGGCCGGAGCGTAGCGCAGCCTGGTAGCGCATCACACTGGGGGTGTGGGGGTCGTGGGTTCAAATCCCGCCGCTCCGACCAAGGAAATCCTAGATTTCTAAAATTGTTCTTCTAAGAAAAACTCATCCTGGGTAGCATATGGGTAGCAAAGCTAGCTTAATTGCATTTTCTTGTGTTGATACTCAGTTGTTGAGCCAAAAAGCCTGCTTTGAATATACTCTCCAACATCTTGCTCTTGGTATAGAACCCTACCTCCAAACTTTACAAATTTGATTCCGTTACCAGAAAATCTCTGAGACCTTCAAGAACTAACGCTCACATTATATAATTCAGCTACCTCTTTCTGGACAAAGCCTCATTGTTGATAGCCCCTACTTGGAGCTTTTGGGCCAGGTCGTTGATCAGAGTTTTTTGGGCAATTTCTAAAACAAAAAATCTTTTATTAACAAAAAAATAAGTCTTTTATTGATCGATGTTCAGAAATTGCATATTTTTTCTATTGATTAACTCATATTCTTGAGAGAAGATTGCACCAAAATCGGTCGAATACATGTCGTTATTTGGCGTCATGTAGCTTTGCAAAGAAAAATTAAAGATAACTTACTCAAATAATTATGTCGATTTGTGAATCAGGAGCATGATGTGAGTAAAATGTTTTCAAAGAAAATTATTGCCTATACAGCATTATTTTCTATGGTATGTGACCCAGTTTTTTCGGTACACTGTGTTCGAGCTACAGAGAGTATGGATTGGCTTGATGGAGAGATAACTGCTAACAACTTTCAAACAAGCTCTTTTGTACATGAAGATCGCCGACACATGTACGTACAAGCCTCACCATCGACAACACTTCCATCGTATGTGGACCTCCTGTCAGGAAGCAATGGCTTTCGGGTCCAAAGCTCAGATGACGGTACAGGTGGCTCAACTGCTCCAGCTGAAGATTTCAATGGTGATGGCATTGCTGACTTTGTTGCAGGCGCTCCTCTTTCCAATAATAATGCCGGTCGCGTTTGGGTGGTTTTTGGCAAACACGGTGGTTTTTCGACGTCTATCAATCCGTCTAGCTTAGTTGGAACGGCCGGCTTTATCCTGAGTGGCAGCGCCAATGATTTGGCTGGCACCTCTGTTGCAGGCGGCAA
>MKSY01000008.1 GCA_001897475.1 Alphaproteobacteria bacterium 43-37 | reverse complement strand
GATCTCCTGGCTCGTTGCCTCCATTGCACAACTTTCTCAGAACTTAAGCAACACTTTCTTCATACCTGACATAAAAGGGGTGCCTGGGGTGACAAAGTGGGGGTGCGGAAAGACACTATTTTTCCTGCCATCCTCGTGCTTCCAACGGAGGTGGAGGTTTTTTGTTATGCAAAAAAAAGCCCCCAAAATTTGAGGGCTTTTTATAATAAGCTTGTATTGCGTAAAATTTAACGCTTTGAAAACTGGCAGCCTCTACGTGCTCCGTGCTGACCGTACTTTTTGCGTTCAACGACACGGCTATCACGGGTGAGGAACCCGCCTTTCTTAAGAGCACCACGAAGATCAGGCGCTTGCTTGATTAGTGCCTGGCTAATGCCATGGCGTAGAGCGCCAGCTTGGCCAGATAATCCTCCGCCAGAAACAGTGCAGAAGACATCATACTGACCTTCAGTTTTAGAGGCAGCAAAAGGCTGATTGATGATCATCCTCAAGACTGGACGGGCAAAATAGTTTTCAAATTCACGGCCATTAACAGTGATCACGCCACGACCCGGCTTAACCCATACGCGAGCAACAGAGTCTTTCCTTTTGCCTGTAGCGTAGGAGCGGCCATTGCTGTCCACGGTGCGTTCATAAACCTTTGCAGGCGTCTCAATTTTTGGAGCAACGCCTACCTTCAGGGCTTCCAAGCTGTTCATTGAAGATGAAGTCATTTCATTTGGCATGGCTTACCTCTTATTTTTTGTATTCATGGAAGCGAAATCTAAAAGCTCTGGGCTTTGAGCAGCATGAGGATGCTCTGTACCTTTATAGACTTTTAGATTGGTCATAATCTTGCGGGCGAGTGGGCCTCGGCTAATCATCCGCTCAACAGCTTTGGTGATAACCCTTTCAGGGAAGCGACCATTAATGATTTGCGAGACGGTCCTCTCTTTGATGCCACCTGGATGACCTGTATGCCAGTAGAACTTTTTATCGTCCAGCTTATTACCCGTGAGAACAATTTTATCAGCGTTGATGACAATAATATTGTCACCACAGTCCACATGAGGGGTGAAAGTTGGCAAGTGCTTGCCACGCAGCCTCTTTGCAATGAAAGATGCTAACCGCCCCAGAACCAGGCCTTCAGCGTTAATAACGTACCATTTTTTCTGCACATCGGCAGGTTTTATAGAAAATGTTTTCATGATCAAAACTATAGTTGTCAATAATTCCTCATCTCTCATATCGAAATGCACAACGCTGGTCAATGACAAAATCGCATTTTGGATGGATTTTTTTAATGATTGGCTACTAAGGCTTCACTGCGAGGTGGTGAGTTAAGAAAATATTTACACCTTGTGTAACATTCTTAATGGTCAGCTTTATATAGGAAAAATGATAAAAATTGAGAGGTGGATGTGGCACTTAAACAGCTAAGTAAAAAAGATGTGGCATTACCAAATCACCTAGGAAAAGTCTTGTGCATGCCTAACGAAGAAGAGGTTAGCCTTTTCGACCTTGAATCCCATGCTCAGCTTCGATCAAACATTGAGTTTGGTTTAAAGCTTCGGAAAGAGGGGTTTCATATTTTTGTTATTGGCGAAGAGCGCAGTAGCCGTATGCCGGCAACAATGATGTGTTTGCGTGAGCTAACAGGAAAATCGCCAGCTGCCAAAGATTGGGTTTATTTAAATAATTTTAATGCTACGCAGCGACCGTTAGCTTTTTCCATGGTAGCTGGTATGGGGCAAAAGCTCAAAGGGCATATGGCAGCTATGTTGCAGGCCATTCAATCCAGTCTTATTAAGCGACTAGATACCCCAGAAGTAGCTGATCTTCTCAAGCAAGCAACAGCTTCACTTGAGGATGATTATGTTGATAAAATCGATCAAGTCCGTAAAAAAGCCAACAAATTTGGATTTGATATTGTTAAAAGCCCAGAAGGGCAATTTTTGATCATACCACTCCAAATGGAAGGCGGAGAACAAGGTACGGCTGAGATCGGCCAGGAATCAGAAGTTCTTTTTTCCGCAGATGAGCAAATTGATTCAGATATCGTCATTGAAACATTTCCCGTTAAGAATGCTCAGGCTCCTGATGAAGTGGAGCATCAAAAAGAGCAGTTGCACTTTGCTCGGCAAATCCAAACGGAGCTCACGAAGGTTGGAACAGATGCTCAAGCCGCGGGTGAAAATTTTCTAAAAAAACTCAGGGTAGATAGACAAGCCATTGCGCGTAACATTGTTAGTGCCTATTGCAAAGACTTGCTAACGAAATTTCATAATTTGGCTGGTTTTGTTGATTGGGTGGAGTCTCTGGAAAAAGATTTGATAAATGTCTATGAGCAATTTCTCATTACAGATGATGAAGGTGCTTACTCAATTTCTGAAGATCTGCAACAAAGGTATGCCGTGAATTTATTGGTGGATCATAGTAACCATGCTCATATGCCAATTGTCACTGTGCCTCATCCAAGTTATGAAAATTTGTTTGGCTCTATTAAATATAAAAGTGGTGCGGATGGGTTTGAAACTGATTTTACTCTTATTCACCCAGGAGCGTTGCATAAAGCCAACGGTGGTGTCCTTGTTCTCCAAGCTGATGCTTTAGCGCAGCAGAGGGAGGTGTGGGATTTTCTTAAAAGGGCCTTACGAGATAAAGAAATCCGCATTGAAGAGTTCCATAGGCACAATGGGCTGCCTATGCTCAAAGCGCCTGATCCTCAGCCGATACCATTAGATCTGCAGGTGGTCCTGGTAGGGGCGCCCTGGTGGTTTGATGATTTCTTCAGCCTTGATCCAGAGTTTCGGACTTATTTTAAAGTCCGTGCTGAGATTGATTTAACCATGCCTGCTAATTCCAAAAATGTCTTAACTTATGCCAGGCTCATTCAGCAATGGTCGTTGTCTCGACTCAATATACCGTGCGATGATTCGGCCTTAAGGCTTATCATGGGCCATAGCTCTCGTTGGGCAATGCATAGGGAGCGTCTTTCTGGTCGTTTTGAATTGGTTGGAGATATGTTGCGTGAAGCCGCAATTTTTGTAGAAGAGAGAGGTGGCAAAAAAATAACAGAAGCCGATATTGAGAAGGTATTTTGGTCTCGTCGGAGTCGAAAATCTATGCAATTTGATAATCACATTCGTGAAATCAATAATGGCAGGATTCATGTTGATACTCAAGGAAATGTGGTGGGGCAAGTTAATGCGCTGACAGTTTTAAGCAGCGTTGACAATTCTTATGGTTTGCCTTCGCGTGTGACGGCTCGAACTTTTGCATCGAAGGACGGGGTAATGAGTATTGAGCGTTCGATAGATATGAGTGGAGCGCTCCAAAATAAAGGCATTATGATTTTAAGTGGCTTCCTTAATGGTGCTCTTGGCCAGCATTATCCGGTGTCATTTGGTTGTTCCATTACTTTTGAGCAGATGTATGTCCCTATTGATGGTGATAGTGCAACGCTGGCTGAATTATTAGCAGTGTTGTCATCATTATCAGATCTTCCAGTTGACCAAGGAATTGCCATCACAGGCTCAATTGACCAACATGGGAACATACAGGCAGTAGGTGGGATACACGAGAAAATCGAAGGATTTTATAAGCTGTGTAAGATGCGTGGGCTTACTGGAAAGCAAGGAGTCATCGTGCCATATTCAAACAAATATGATTTGACACTCACATCTGACATTGTTAATAGCTTAGAAAAAGGGGAATTTCATCTGTGGGTCGCAGAGCATGTTGAAGATGTTGTTCCCTTGATCCTTGGGGCAAAATTGTATGGTGCTAAAGCAAAAACAAGAGGGAGCGCAAAAAATGATAGCGTTCTTGAGCAGGTTCACAAAAAGATCGATTCATTTGTTAAGCTGCTCAAAGACAGTTAGGGGCTGTTATTAAGATGAAGCGGTGGTTGCCCATCCCGCTGCTTATCATGCTAATTGGGTTGGTTTATGGTGTTTACACGCACCATCAGCTAGCTGTCTCATTAACAGCGGAGCTCAACAAAATTGATTTTTCATCATTCAAGAAGCCTTTTAAGCTCCAAGCTCTTGAAGGCAAAGGTCTCTGGCTAGCCTCTTACGCTGACGGAAATGACATATATAAAGTGAACCAGTCCGTTATCCATTACTCAGCGATCAATAAAGGTTTTGATCACTTCCTCATGTTTAAACGGCACCATATTGATCAAGCCTTCTACGCCAGAAACAAGAAGATACTCGATGAAAAACGGGGTGTGGGTTTATGGCTTTGGAAGCCATATATTATTTATAAAGCGCTGCAAATGATGCCTGAAGGGGATTATTTGGTTTATGCTGATGCAGGCTTTATGTTTACCCATGATGTTGGTGAGCTTATTGATTTGGCCAAAGAGCACGACATTGTCCTATTTTCTCCTGTTGGTTATCGGAATATCCAGCATATCAAGCGTCATGCCCTGAAGGTGGCGGGTGTGGATGTTCCTGCCTTCCGCAATGCTCCTGAAATCGCAGCCGGTATAGTTGTGGTTCGAAACACTAAACGTGCACGTGAATGGATCCATGGTTGGCTTGAATTATGTCAAAACCCTGACCTGATGATAAGCACGGAGGTGAGAGAGAATGAGTGGCCAGAGTTTAAGCTCCATTTGGAGGAGCAGGCGTGTCTCAATATTATGCATTATAAAAACCCATTCCCTTATAAATATAGCTTTTACTTTGACCGGAATTATTTTCCTGCGGGTGTCTTTTCCCATCATCGAACAGACTCAAAAGAATGGCCGAGTATTTTCGTTGGGTATTATCGGCTTAGGGATCATTCCAACAAAAATGAAGTTAAGAAAGGAAATCAACTAAGCCATTGGGTTCATCAAACATATCCGACTCAGGATAAAGAAAAGAGTAGGGGACGAAAATGAGACGTAAGATATATGTGCTCATTAATGTCCTGCTTATCGCTCTGATAATGGGAGCGGGTTTGTTGTTGACCAAATACCATTTAATTGTGGATCAATTGGGGAAAGACCTTAAAAGCTTAGATGTTTCCATGTATCGCAAGCCTACTGATAAGGCTGTTTCAGATGAGCAAGCCGTGTGGCTGATTTCGTATGCGGATGGGGATGAGTTTTATCAATCGCGCATCTATGCCTTGATGCATTCCGCGTTGGGTAAAGACATTGATCATATCCTGACCTATAAACGCGAGCATATCGAGCCTGAATTTTACCAAGCCCATAAAGCGATTTTGGATGAAAAGCGTGGGGCTGGGTATTGGCTTTGGAAGCCCTATTTTATTTATAAGACCTTAAAAATGATGGCAGAAGGTGATTACCTCATTTATGTGGATGCTTCCTTTGTTGTCAGAGGGCCTGTTAAGCCCCTGATTGATTTGGCTGAACAACATGGCATGGTATTTTTCTCGAGCGAAAACTACAGTAATAAGGGATACGTTAAGCGAGAAGCTATTGAATTTTTTGGCGTGGATTACGAACAATTTAAGGATTCCAAGCAAATTGCGGGTGGCATTTTGGTATTTAAAAATACTCCACAAACTCGGCAAAAAGTTGAAGAATGGTTCTCCTATGCCAAAAGGCCAGAGCTTTTAACCGACCAGGGAAGCCGAGTGGACGAATACCATGATTTTGTCGATCACCGCCATGAACAGTCGATTTTGAACCTCATGCAGTTTAAGCAACCCTTTGGGCATGTGGTTATGGCGGATTCGAGCCAAGGAATTTACCATCCTTCACTCACTCTTCATCATCCTTATAATTTCAAAAGTTGGCCCAGTTCATTCGTGGCCCACCCTGTGTTTTTTGAACAGAAAACACGGCTACAGAAAAAGTTCTATAAAATTTACCGCGAATGGATTGAGGTTCATTACAAAACTGAGTTTCTGCAGCCTTAAGTGTTGTTTTGCTGAGGTGGAGCCCGCCATGCTCAATGCTACTTTTGACATCACAAGGGCAACTAGATCTTGCTTTTACCCTTCCCAAAAAAATAGTTGTACGCATGATACAATGTAAACCCTGTAGCATGCACGGCTAATGCCAATTGGGGGATCCCAAGCCAAAGGCTAACGCCTATTGTTGCCGATTCAGCTAAAAGAGCAATAGTAGCTGGATCAGTAAAAATCTGGCTGAGCCCCATTGACGACAGTCCATACACCGTTGGTAATGTTGTGAACATCGTATAAGTTGAGGCAAAGGAAAGGCTTTTAGCCTGAGAGTAACCCAAGTGAGGTATCCAATCTGCCGCTCTCATGCCTGTTCTAGCCAGGGATTGAACGAGGGCATTTTGTCCGAGCATTCCAAAAAATTCAGTCGTATTCTTTGGTGCAGCATAAAGTTTATTAAATTGCTCAGCTTTGCCATTGAGTAACACATTTAGTGTGGCTAAAGCATCGGCTGATTTGAACAAAGTATTCTCATGGAAAGATTTGCTTGCTGCTACATAAGGAGCCAGACTTGCTTGTACAGAAGCGGGAAGATAAGGTTTTAGATAAGTTGCGATGTGCTCAAAACCGTGAGTCGCAACAAATAATTGGTCGCGCCGGCCATAGTAATAATCAGAGGTGGCAGCGATTGTGCCGTTGAGGCTTCCATTAATAATAGACGCATTATATATGCGTACTAATGCTGTTGCCTCTTGATCTATTACGGCCTCTGGTTGGATGGCAAGTTTAAGGGTGGAAAATACTATGGCGATATAAGAATAGTAATCCCAAGCTGATTCAATAGCTTTGAGCCGGCCAAGAGTGGGCCCAAGAGTTGATAGCTGATCTTTAGATGGTTGAGGTGATTCAAGTGTCGCCTCAGGTTTTTCTGATGTTGTTTTGGTGCCCGAAGTTTTTATAAAAAATGATACAATATCAGCCAAAGGATAGGTGAAAACATCATTCCAGTCTTTTAAGGATATAATGCCTTGATACCATGTAGGTGGCGCAGAGCATTGTGGTAGTTTGGGGGTAGGATGAGGCTGAATAGGCCAAAAATGATCTATGCATGTTTGGTTTGGCAAGATTAGCATTGTGTTTGCTCCTAGCGCATTGCCGCTGCTGAGAGACAAAAGCGTTGCTGCCGATATGGCAGCAACTTTTTTAATAAGTGTCATATTTTCCTCTAACTCATAAATGAGCCGAAGACTTGCCTATTTGGCAGGCAACTCCGAATGGCTCATAGTTCATCATTTTTGCTGGAATTAGCATTGACTGATGCCGTGCTTGGCCACATCCAATTATAAGCTGAGCTTACCGTTCCGCCAAAAAATGAATAAACAGTTGAGGCGGTATTTGCGGCAATGGTTGTGGCTTTCGAGCCAACTTCATATCCAGCGCTTACGCTAGAAGAAGTAATATTCTTTGCTCCGTTCCAGTAAGCATCATAATTGGTGGCCACATTTAGGCCCAAATCAATGGCTAACATCACTGGCGCATATCCTACATACCATGCGCCTGCCGTAACAGTGGCTTGAGCAAGGACGGTGGCAACCTCATCTGAAAAGAACTTTGAATAGCCCCATCTTGCGATACCTGTTGCCAATGGCATTGTGAGGGCACCGCTAAATGTTGAGCCGTGTAAGTTTACAAGGAGTTTACCGGTTGTTGCTGCCCATCCTGTTGCAAGTGCGGATGTTGCGGGCGCGGCTTTAGCGGCGGATTTTAACAGAGGGATGCCTATATATTCAGCTCCAAGGCGCGTTACCGCGCGCGTGGCTGATAGGAATGAGATTCGCCCTGAAAGAACTTGGAACGCTTCTTCGATGGTGTGAGGAACTGTTCCCATCATCTTGAATTTTTGCTGCACTTCAGTTGGATTATTACGGAGGGTAAAAACAAGGTTGATCAGTTGAAGTGTGTCTGTTACTTGGTAAAACCAGTCCATGACAAATTTGGTGGTGTCCCCAATAACTTGGCCCATGAGTGTGGCTTTGCTAACAGGAGCGCTGCTAACATAATCCACTAGTTTTTGAGAGACGCTCAAGGTGGTTTCAGCGGCTTCTATAGTTGCTTGTTCGCTCGCTGCTGCGGTTGTTGCTGTTTGCACTATAGCCATGTCAGCTGCAGAAAGGCTGGTAGCTGGAAAATAACGAGCAACAAGCTGCAAGAGTCCGAAAAACGAATCGCGGTGGGCTCCTGAAATTTCTGCCGTGTGCTTGACAAAATCTGATACGTTTCTCCGCTGGTATCTCAAAGTGTGGTTGTGAAAACCCTCCATCCATGCGTCATTGTTTAGAATGAAATCCAGTGCGTGAATGGAAAGATCGATGTAGCAATATGGTCCCCATACACCGAGGGCCTCAGTGTCCCATGCGCCAGGGTTTTTTAGTGTTGATTGTATGACCTTTGCGGCAGCTTCATTGGGCACCCTGCCTTGAAAAACTCGAGCAGCATTGATGAGTCTTTTTCGATCAATTCCGTTAGGAATCTTAATGCTTGATAAATCAGCGTTAGAGTTTGCCTTGAGTTCCTTTATCATGTTATAGAGAGAACTTGCAATTTCGGCGGCTCGTTCTTTTACGCTGTCGCTTAATGTAAATGCCTGAGCAGCTGCCTGGACTGTGGCCGCTGCAATATGCACAGGGCCATCTAAAGTTTGTATCGTTGTGCCATGGGCCATAGCTGCGCGACCATTGTTCCTTGCTGCCAAATAGATGTCATAAATGGGGAACATATAATATTTCCCATTTGCCAAAACATCAATGAAAGCTTGCATTCCATCGCTGGCTTTGATTGGTAGCAATGGGCTGGTTGGTTCTGCAGGTATGAACGCGGCATCAGGTGTTGATTGAGGGGCTGTGCTTGCTGGCACTACGGTGGAGTTGCAGATAGTACCATTTACTTGGAGGTCTGCGTAACAATGAGTACTGGTGTCTGCCAAGCATTGAATTTCAGCTAGTGCTACGCTTGAGGAACAACATAAGGTTGCCGCCAAAAATAAATTCTTAGTCATTTTACCCCCATATAAGCTATTAGTTCAAGATTTGTTAAATAAACTCTATTCTACTAAAATTAAATAACATTAATTATATGAATTTCAAGGACAAAAAAATTTTTAGTTGATTTTTCTTCTGTTCCTTGCAAAATAAGAACTTGCACAAAATAAATACTATATATGCGTAAAATGCATATAAATTCATTTTCTGTATTCAAAAATATAGAAAATCACTCCTGGCCGAAACAAATCTTTAAGCTTATCTATCCTTGAGATAACGAGAGATAGAAAAAAGTGCTTCATAGGACTTTCCAGGAAATTTATGTGTCTGATTGTTATGCCTATTCAGAAAATTAACTTTTTGGTAATGTTTATATAAGAAAGTTAATGAAAACTTAGAAGGTATTTATCTCGCATAAATCAGGGAAGCATGAAATGAAATTAAAATATTGGCGTGTTCAAATTATGGCATCAACGGCGTTTCTTGCCTTGGCGTTATCACAATCTATGGCGCAAGAGCCTCTTAGTTTAAGAGGGACAAGCGGTGTTGGTTCTGATGTTCAAAATGATAGTTCCGTTGATGCAGACGTTAGGCAGTTAGTTGGAAAGATTGTACATAGCCATTCATCATCTGAGTTTAAGGCTGCTTTTCAGAGTGCATCATTTAAATCACTTGATTTAGAAAGACAAAAGCAAGTTATTAATGCTGTCAGTAGTTATGCTCAAAAGCATAAAATGACAAAAATAGCAAGGCAAGCAATATCCGAAGCTATGGCTGCTGTAGTGCAGAAGCAATCCACTCCAGCTGCAGTTGTTGCTCAAAGCATGAATCAAGTGGCACAAACGACTGATGCTGTACAAGCCAAACCTTCTGCGTTTGTGAAAGATACTCGTGCGCCTGCCCCCGTGGCTACGGCAACTCAAGTTGCTGCCCCGGCAACGCCAGTGGTCCGCGCAGGTTCTGCTCCAGCTGGTACCTTAGTTCAGGTGCCGGTTAAAGGAACTTCATCGGTTGTTGAACCGGCGCAAAATATTGTAACCAGGGCTGCTAAACCTGCCAGATCGGTTGTCCCCAGTGTGGCTAGAGAGGCCGTTATACAAAGGGCAACCAATATTACGAAAGCACCAACCACGGCAGCAGAAGCAGCAACACAACCGTCATCAGCGGCAGCAGCAGGTACGGGTGCTCCACCAGCGGCAGCAACACCGCCAACCACGACGACTGGTGGTAGTGGTAGTTCTAGTGGTGGTGGGGTTCCGGTTGTCACTGTGACTGATGAAAAAACATCAAGAGAGGCTGCCGTTGCTGTTTTTAATCATTATGCTACGCAACAGGGTTTAGATCCTTCTGCTCATGCTGGAGCTTTTAATGCTGTTCGTGACGCGTTTGCAAACTCATCAGTGACTTCATCTGGTGTAGGGAGTATTGGGCTGGGTACTTATCGACCAGCGCATTTGTTTAGTCAGCCATATGATGCGGCTCGTGCGGAATTAAAAGCAGGGTTAGCTAATGGCTCGATTGATCATGCAAGCGCTAGCATTGCTATGAATGTCTTGCATCAGATGCATAGTGAAGTGGCGGCTCGAAATGATTATACTGACGGGTTAAAAGGTATTGCTGATGCAATAGGAGCTCTTGATAAAGAAGTCGCGGCTCATGATCCAGCTCGTAAAGCAGCAGCTGCAGCTGCTGCGGCTGCTGCTTCATCCACGGCATCACCGTCAGCGTCAACACCAACCACGGCAGCATCAACACCGGCGGCACCACCGCCAGCAGGGGGAGCGGCATCACCGGACGCACCGGCATCAACACCGCCAGCGGCACCAAAAGGGGGGGCAACAGGGGCGGCAGCGTCAACAGCAGCGTCAGCATCACCAACCACGGCGGCAGCGTCAACACCGCCAGCAGCGTCAACACCGTCAGCGACAGCGTCAAAGGGGGAGGCAGCGTCAAAAGGGGGAACAGCGTCAAGAAAGAAAAAACAATCAGCATCAGCAGCAGCGTCAACAGGGTTAGGCTCAGGTTTACCTAGCTATACACCACCACCACCAGCGTCAAAGGGGGAGGCAGCGTCAACAGGGTTAGGCTCAGGTTCAACTAACTTTGTGCTACCATCATCAGCCACTGCGGCTGATAATAACACTCGTGGTGGTGGGATTCCGGTGACTGATGCGGCAACATCAAGAGATGCATTAGCTGCGCTTTATGCGGCGCCAAGTGGCAAAGCTGATGCGGAAACGAGAAGTGCTGAAACAGTAAGCCACGTATATGAGGTTGTTGGCGCGGATATGGGTGTGCCTGTAGCTCCAGCAGTTAAAGCTTTGATTAGTGGTGCTTTTGTCAATGATACTGGGCATGGCTTTACTAAACGTTCGGTATTAACAGCTGGGCTCTCAGGAAGCCCGCACGAATCGTGGCTCTTTAGTCAGCCATACGAGGATTTAGCCAAAAAACGTGACCAAATTGCTCGTTTGACTACCGATGAGCAAAGGCAGTTGGCTGCTATTGTCGATACGTTGCATGGCATGGCAACGCGTCCAGATGTTCCAGATATTGCGCGTGCTAATATGGAGCCTCATGTGGCTGCTGTCCAAACGGCTGTTGAGCATCTCACACGTCATGAAGGTCTCGGCGATGCTCTTGTTGCAGCAACAGCTACGCGTAGTGCAGCGGCACCGGATGCTGCTGCGGTTGTTGCCCATAAAGCTGCAGCTGAAGCATGGCTGGCTAGCTATGCTCGTGCGAATGCAGATGGAGTTGGCGTAACAATTAAAAATGATGGTGATCTTCCTAGTTTTTGGAATTGGTCTGCTGCCTATCCAACGAGTACTATTGAGGCTAAAGATGAGAGCGGAAGAAGCCTCAGGGGTCTTTCTCCTGAAGTACAGGTTCAAGTATCTGGATTGTTAACACAATATGCCTATGATTATGCCGGAAAAAAAGCAGGTTGGACTGATAAGACAGCGGAAACAAAGGTTGGTGCCATTACTGCAGTCGAAAGCATTCACGAAGCAATTGTGCGTAATGTAGCAGCTGTAACACACGCTGTTCCTACAGCAACGGCTCATGCTGCTATTGTACATACAGCTGAATCAGCTCATCCTTTTCCAAAAAGTGAAGCTATTATTCCAGCAGGTGCAACGAATACAGCTGTGCAAGCGCTTGTTGCGCAAAGTCTTGCTAGTGGTACAAAATTTACATACCCAGAGCTATGGGATGCATCTTATGGTACCGAACACCAGAAAGGTGCGCCCGTGTCATATGTTGGACATTATGCCCAGCTTTATGGCATTGCTCGGTTGAGTGAAACAGACCCAACTGAAGCAAGGGCACAGTATGTTGCTCTAAAAGGGTCATATGATGCTCAAGTTGCGCCAGCTACAGAAGGTGGACCAGCAAGATATTTACAAAGCGGCGGTAGGGCAAAAACTGGAGAAGATCAAGCCCAAACTGCTGATATTGCCAAGCTTTTTGCTGCTGTTGATAAACACTTAGCAGTCAGAGAACCAGCTGGCCAAGCTGCTATTGCCGCAGCCAGAGCTCAAAGCGCGGCTGTATTAGCGCAAGGGCATGCAGCTGTTGCTACTCGAATAGATGCAGCATGGGAAGCCATTAAAGCCGTTCGTAGGCAGGTGATGCTTGTGAATGCAAGTGGTCATATCGCTGAGGCTGAACAAAGTGCAGCTAGTGCTGCTATTGATGGCCTTAGGGCATCATTTGACGCGATGGATGACTTGCATAGCGCTGGTGACGCTCATGAGAATCATGACGCAAAGGCTGCACAAATAGCTGATTTAAAAGCTAAAGCGGCAGCTGTTAAGCCATATATACGTGATGAGGAGCATGATCTTTTGTTGGCTCATATTGCTCAACTTGAAACAGCCGTAACAAACCATCAGCAGCTTGTAACCGAGCATATGGCGCAGCATGCGACTATGCCAACAGCTGATGACCATGCGGCAGCGGCGGTTCGTCTTGCGGCTGGGGATCATCCGGCTCATGCGGCTGCACTCACTGCTCAGGCCCATGCTTTGTTAGCGGCAGGGGATCATGCTGGAGCAGCGGCGATTTATTCGCAGGCAGCGGCAGCTCATGTGACTGCTGGAAGTGATTCTAAGATTATTGCGTCAGCTCATACATCTGCTGCTACTGCACATGAGAATACTGGCGATCATGCAGCCGCCGCAGCATCTCATACGGCAGCAGCTGAGGCTCATGCTACGGCTGGTTATCCTGCGTCAGCGGCAGCTTCCCATGCAGCGGCAGCGGCAGCTCATACTGCGGCTGGTGACCATGCGGCAGCCGCAACAGCGCATACAGCAGCAGCGGCAGCTCATACTGCGGCTGGTGACCATGCGGCAGCCACAACAGCGCATACAGCAGCAGCAGCTTCTGCAGCAGCGGCGCACCATTAAAAATGTGAGCAACTAATTTTATTAAGGCTTACTAAAAGGAGGGGGATTTCCCCTCCTTAATTTTACAATTTGTAAAAGAGCTGGATCTCTGTGTTTTTATGGATCCCCGCATACGCGAGGATGACAGGGAAAAGAGCGAGGGTGACAGACCAGCACCCCTCACTTTTGGCCATTCCTGCAACCCTCTCTTTGTCTTCCCGGACGCAGATCCGGGATCCATGAATCTTCTCCCCAAAAAAGCTCTTGCGGCTAAAAA
>MKSY01000007.1 GCA_001897475.1 Alphaproteobacteria bacterium 43-37 | reverse complement strand
TGTTGACTCCAAGAACTCTTACCAAATAAACTACTGACTTTATAATGTATTGCTACCGCCACTTATGAAAAGCAGCCAAACAACAATACCCACCAAACTCTATCAATCATCCAGGCAATGCTGCCTGACCCCCCATCTTTACACCGGTCTTTCTCTCCGCGTCAATAACTTTTATCTCACATTTTAAAAATAAAAATTTTATCACCCAACCTTCTATAATTTTTCTAGAAAAACAGGGGCATATCAGGAAATTCAGGCAAGCAATAACACCATCATCTCATCACAAAAACCAGTCCCAAAGGTTTTTATCCCTTATGTCACATAATTGTTTGCCCACAAATCAACCTTGAGGCAGCGAATTGTTCGCTCTCCACCTTGAACGGCTTCAAAAAAACAACCTCAACAAGCCATTTCTTGATATTAGCAATCTTTTATTGTTAAATAGCGCTACGCATGAAGGTGGAGAATGGCATGAATTTAAAACACACATATTTACTACTCAGCTTAGCAATCGCCCTTACAGCTTGCTCCTCGAGTGACGAGATCCCAGTTAGACAGCAGTATGGAACGATTAAAATCAAAGACATAGCCATGCCACAAGACTCCAAGATTCACTACAAAAAAAGCATGGTTCTCGGCCCTCCCGATGCATGGGTTGGCAGACTTACTTATGAGTGCAGCGAAAGTACAGATTATCTATGGGACTTCATGCAAGCCGAAATGGCTAGAATGGGATGGACACAACTTTCTGGCATCCGCTCCACTGTCAGCGTTCTTGTTTTCAAACGTGGCGGACGGGTTGCCACAGCACAAATTCAAGAAAGACTCATCTATGGAAGCAATATTACCGTCGATGTTGCCCCTGAATCAAACTCAAGCCCCAGCCTCACAGGTAGCAGCGGTGACTACAGCAGCTTTAGCCCCATGTCACCACCTCCCACCAGCCCTTTGCCATCAGCCCAACAATCTCCAGGCATCCAGTCTTTAGAGTAGAGCAACACTTACTTCAACTTTTAAACACAGACCCAATTCAGCCATGCCCCTAGTTTACGTTTGTTAAAAAATTGTATTTCACAATTTCCATTTTAAAGGTAAAAAAGAGCATACAATATTGTATTGCAAGGATCATGATTAAAAAAACACTCTGGTTGCCCGCATTGGTTTTTTGCGCTTTTTTTTCTCAAACCGAAGCATACTCACAAGTCAAAAACCTTTGGGATGGAAGGGAATACAAGGCAAACTCAATATTGCAAGACTCTTGGGCAAAAAAATTCTTTTTTGACAATCACACATTTAATGGTGACGAATGGCTGCTAGATGTCGGCTGCGGAAATGGCCAGATAACGGCAAAAATCGCTACGCTGGCCCCCAAAGGACATGTTCTCGGCATCGACAACTCAACATCCATGATTGCTCTAGCCAAACAAGATCATAAACATATCAGCAATATATTTTTTGACGTACAAAGCGCTCAGGATGTAACCTTTTACCAGAAATACGCAAACACATTTGATATCATCACAGGATTTGCAGTGATGCACTGGGTTGACGATCAGGAGTCTGCACTTAAGGGAATGTTCATTGCTCTTAAACCCGAAGGAAAATGCTACCTACGGCTTTGCTCAACCGGCCACGATCCTGTCCAAGCCATCGCCGATAAGTTAAGCCAAACACCAACATGGTCAGGGCATTTTATAGGGTTTAAAGACCCCTTACACCGCTTTAACACCCAAACCTACTCAAAACTCCTGATGAAACAAGGATTTAAAATTTTATCCCTACAAGAAGTACAAGACAGCGATATCTTGCCTAGCTTAGAAAAATTAAGGCTACAATTAAAAAGCTGGCTTCCACACTACCGCTTCTTAGCGAATAAAAATGCTAAAATCGCCGAGGATTTCTTAAACAACATCATTGATAATTATACCCTCACCTATCAACCTACCAACAATGGCGAAATCGTTCTTTATGACCATTATCTTGAAGTTATTGCAGCTAAACCCAAGATTTAAGCATGCCCATCGCAATTCCTCGCTAGAGAATATCACCAACTCAAAGCAAAAACAAAAACTCAAAACAAATAGTCTAGACAAATAAATTTGATTATTTATTTTAGCTATAATTTAATATTACTTTTAACAGAACAATTAGAGTTTCCGAGCCACTAATGATCTTTTATAAAAAAAAATTTTCTTTTATAATGATTAAAATTTCAATATGCTCGAATTAAAGCACAAGCAGGAGAGGAGGGAGAATGGAGAACTGGAACATATCTGCGTTTAATAACCCTACTGGGTTAACCTATCAAGGAAGCATCTTTAGCCCACCCATGACGCCTGAGGTTATACACGAGCTCAACCTTAAGCTTGACCAGATACGACACAAGCAAAACCTTACCTTACCTGTTGAGCGCACTCAGGCAATATTGCAGCACCTTGCCAGCTTTAAGCTTGGTCGCTACTTACTTTTCAAAGGCGGATTCAATGGCTATTGGCTTTCTGACTCTATTCTAGACACAAAAATGGACAATGAAATGAGCCCGTTTGAAGAATGGCTTAGATTCAAATCTCCATATATTTGCGCCAACAGAGAAAGATTTCATATCTTCCAGCTTGAAGCACATAAAAGACTTATTTCAAATATAAACTTAGCTTCTATCCCTTGTGGCTTAATGGATGATTTGCTACGCTTAAATTACCAAGCATTTGACAATATACATCTTTGGGGGATTGATTCGGAAGATGAATCATTGGTCCTTGCTAATGGCAATGCACAAAACTTTGGATTAGAGCATTTTACGACATTATTGAATCAAGACACATTTCAACTTCAAGAAAAGACCTATGACATGGTCCTTTCCTATGGGCATTATAAAATGTCAGGACAACACGATCAACTTGTCAAATTCTATCAACAAATTCAGCTCTCCCTTAAACCAAATGGTACTTTGATTACAGCTTTTCACACCTCCAACTTTTTAACGGACACAAATCAGGCCGGGGCACCAGATTTAAATGACTCGCTCCTACAGCACGTCCTATTTCATGACATACTAGAGTCTGATTTTATGCACCCTCACACAATAGAAGAAGCCACTCAGATTCTTAATGAATCAGGCTTGAAAATTATGGAGATTCACCCAGACAGCCTCGGGATTTTGCCAACATTTATTTGTCAAAAAATGGAAAAATAAAGACTTATGCACACTATTATGATGACAAATAGCCCAATTTCATATTTAATCCTGTTTCCAAACAACAGAGTTTTAGTTATATATTTTAACATTGGAACAAACAGAAGCGATTATTTGATGGCAAACCAAACACATAAAGCGCAAATACAAAAAAACGATTCCCCCCTGAACCCTCTTAATTTTATTGAAGATTTTTTTAACAGCCAGGGCTGGTTTACAGAAAGACATGCCGACGACGAATTATTGGCCGAGGCAAATGGACGCTGGGACTTGTATCGTTTTGGCTTCCTATGGAGAGACGATTTATCCGCTTTAAGCTATTCATGCATCGCCCAACTTCCTAACTTACGCTGTCACCCAAGTGAATTATTTGAGATAACGGCCAAAATAAATGAACGACTCTGGATTGGCCACTTTGATGTTTCCGTTGAGGAGCCCTCTTTTGCCTATCGATACACCCTACCCATCAGGCAGCAGATGAATACCATTCATGACCAAATTGAAGATCTTATCGAAACAGCTTTCATTGAGTGCGATAGATTCTTCCCTGCCTTTAATTTTGTTGCATTGGGGGAAAAAAGCCCCACAGAAGCTCTTATCGCCTCAGTTACTGAAACAGCAGGAGAAGCCTGAAACAACAATGCGCATAACATATATTTTTAGATTTATTTAAATTTTTAGAAAATTTTTATCTAATCTCACTTTAGATACGTTGAGGGGATAAGTAGGTTTTGATGACAACTAGAGTAATGACGAAGTATGTTAGACCAAGAGGATAATGCCTATTTTACCAAGCTAGCACAGATCATTCAGTTAAAAGGCTGGGGGCGATTAACAAAAAAAGACATCCTAAAAGACTGCCCCGAACAATTAAGAGATTTCGCTGTTGTAACGCCCCCCAAACAAGCTCTTTGGAAATACTTATTTTGGTTAGTTGACAAAAACCTTGAACATATTTCCCAAGGGGTTTCAACAAAAGTATCTGTGCACGATATATTGCTTGAAGGCGTCATGACCATTTTTGACACCATACAGCCCTACAAAGCCTTTTTAAGGCTTGCATTTTTTTCCGGCACAACACAAAGCATTTCCTATGAACTGCTTAAACAACTAGATGATCGATGCCAAGCGATCTTAGAAAGTGCCGAAATATCGACCTCTGGCCTAAAGGGAGCCGTACGCGTTAAGGTTATGCAGCTATTTGTCGCAGCAGCAGCGTATGTATGGCTCGAAGATGACAGCGAAGATCAAGCTAAAACCATGTCATTCATTGACCAGAAGCTTCGACAAGTCGCAGATTTTGCAGGATACTTCGGGCTGTAAACCTAAATATTTAATTGATTTTGAATCAAATTTATATTAAAACTAGCATAAATAACTTTAATATGGGGAGCTTAATTATATGACACAAGGAAAATCACCTGAAAATAACGTCGACAATTTAGTGGAAAATTACAAACAAAACTTGCAAAACCTTACCAAGATGACAAAAGCAGCCGGAGAAACCGTTAAGAACTTAACGCAACTCCAAAACAAGTATATGCAAGAATCGCTACAAGGGATAAGCGGCATTGCCAATGAAATCATGGCAGCTCAACCAGTGCAAAGAGCCTCTCTTTCTCAAAAAGCCATGAATCAAGGGCTAAACCGCGCAATGGCACATTCAAATGCAGTGCTTCAAGCACTTTCACAATCTGCGACCACTTGGTTTGAACAGCTTAACAATCAACCCAAAAAGCCCAGCAAATCTGCTAATTAAATCTTATTGAGCATTTTTCTTAAAACATCTCGCTTTGCGGGGTGTTTTTTTATGCAAAAAGAAAATATAGATTAAGATATCCCTTACAAACACAAGAAATATCATTGCATATATCCAAAAAGAGAGTCAGGATAAGAAAATTAACAAATAATAATTAGCGCGATACTTTATCAACAGCGCAATTCACTTATCGGGATAAATGGAAATATGCTCACAAACAAATCGCTTGATCCAATTTTAGCAAAGTTCGCCCATGATATGGCTTCCCCTTTAGGAGGAGTCATCATGGCACTAGACATGATTGAAATGACAAACGATATCAAAGACTCACAAGAATCAATCAAAATCATCCAAGATTCAGTAACAAAAATGCGCGTCCTACTTACACTTTGGCGCACGATTTTTTCTCTTTCTGACAACATGCTTGAAGAAGAAGCGACATTTATGGGAGCATTTACTGATTATATTGCTTCACTCAAATGCGATGTAAAAATTTTGATGGCAAACCAAGCTGCAAAAATATGGCAAATTCGTTGCTCTGGCGCGCTTTTACTATGCCTTAACGACCGCCTGCCATTAATTCGCAATGGAAAACTTTCATTTGATCATGAACAGCTAATTTTCCAGGCAGATTATGAGCGAGGCGATCTATTTGACCGGTTCAAAAAGGACAGCGCATCATTTGAATCGCTTCCCCCCACACGACAAGCCTTACCTAATTATATTTATAGCCTATGCGATGAAAACAACATAAGGGTTGAAGCTAACTCTTCTTCACCTTTTCATCTAAAATTTACCTTATATACAGCATAATGCCTTAAAAACATCAAAAAGCGACTCAGTGAACCATGAACCATATTAATTTTTTAAAATTTAATCATGATGAAGACACGCAAATGCTTCGTCAGGCTGTCGCTGATTTTGCAGCTCAGGAAATCGTACCCTTAGCTCAAAAGATCGATGTCGACAATACGTTCCCGAATGAGCTTTGGAAAAAATTTGGCAACATGGGTCTTTTAGGCATGACAGTCGAAGAATGTTACGGCGGAGCCAATCTCGGTTATCTTCAACATGTCATCGTGATGGAAGAAATTTCCAGAGCATCAGCCTCTGTCGGACTCAGCTTTGGTGCACATTCAAACCTATGCGTCAACCAAATCAGCCTTAATGGTTCAAAAGCACAAAAGCAAAAGTACCTACCCAAGTTAGTTGCCGGAGAAGCCGTTGGAGCTCTTGCGATGAGCGAAGTAACAGCCGGCTCTGACGTTGTGTCTATGCGTCTAAAAGCTGACAAAGTTGATGGTGGATTCACCCTCAATGGAACCAAAATGTGGATCACCAATGGCCCTGATGCGGATGTCGTAGTTGTCTATGCCAAAACGGCTCCTGAGCTTCGCGGCCATGGAATCACGGCATTTATTGTTGAAAAGGGCTTTGACGGATTTCATTCTGCTCAGAAACTCGATAAATTAGGCATGCGTGGATCTAACACCTCAGAGCTTGTTTTTAATAATTGCTTTGTCCCCGATGAAAATATCCTTGGACAAATTAATCATGGCGTTCATGTTCTCATGAAAGGCCTGGATTATGAACGAGTAGTATTGGCTGGCGGCCCTCTTGGAATCATGCAAGCTTGTATGGATATCGTTTTGCCTTATATTCACCAACGGGTACAATTTGGAAAAAGAATTGGCGAGTTTCAGCTTATGCAAGGGAAAATCGCTGATATGTATACAACGATGAATGCTTGCCGTGCTTATGTTTATGCTGTAGCTGAAGCCTGCGATAATGGCTGCCCTACACGCCAGGATGCGGCTGGAGCCATTTTGTATGCCGCTGAAAAAGCCACTTGGATGGCGTTGGAAGCAATCCAATGCCTTGGTGGCAATGGGTATATTAATGAATATCCTACGGGTAGGCTATTGCGAGACGCAAAGCTTTATGAAATTGGCGCCGGCACTTCTGAAATCAGACGAATGCTTATTGGTCGGCAACTATTCCAACTCGCAGAGTAAACTTAAGGAGAAAAATAAGATGCACACTGACCCCATTGTGATTGTTGAAGCCAAAAGAACAGTAATTGGCACTTTCCAAGGAGCTCTTAAAGATTTTAAAGCACCAGACCTGGGCGCCCTCGCTATCAAAGGTTGTTTAGAGAACTTGAAAGAACTTGAAGAGTCCGTTGATGAAGTTATTATGGGTTGTGTTTTGACTGCCGGCCTTGGCCAAGCCCCTGCTCGCCAATCAGTAATCAAAGCTGGGCTGCGCAACAACATACCTGCCACAACTGTCAACAAGGTTTGCGGTTCAGGCATGCGTTCCATTATTCTAGCGCATGACTTAATTAAAGCTGGCTCAGCCAAATGCATCATTGCTGGCGGCATGGAAAGCATGACCAATGCCCCTTATCTATCCGACAAAGCACGCGCAGGCCTTAGGATGGGGCATGCTAAACTTACAGATCATATGTTTTTTGATGGGCTTGAAGATGCCTATGAATCCGGCACCTTAATGGGGCATTATGCTGAGAAAACGGCCACCAAATATGGCCTTTCCCGGCAGATGCAAGATACTTTCGCGCTCAAATCCTACGAGAGGGCCAAGCAGGCAATGGACAATGGTCACTTTGCTAATCAGATGACCCCTGTTTTAGTAGACAAAGAAGGAAAGCTAATAGACAAAGATGAGCCTATTTTAAACGCGAAACCTGAAAAAATTCCCCAACTTAAACCAGCATTCGCTCCAGATGGAACAGTCACAGCCGCTAATGCCAGCGGCATCAGCGATGGTGCAGCGGCCCTTGTCCTTATGCCACTTAGCCTAGCAAACAAGCTTGGGCTTCGCCCACGCGCGAAAATCGTAGGTCATGCTCAATATTCACATGAGCCACAATGGTTCACCACCGCTCCGATTGGAGCTATACGTTCTCTCACCCAAAAAGTTGGTTGGGAGATTAGTGACGTTGACCTATGGGAAATCAATGAGGCATTTGCGGTTGTAACGCTTGCTGCCATTCAAGAACTTAAGTTGGATCCGCTCAAAGTCAACATCCACGGCGGTGCTTGTGCACTGGGCCATCCCATTGGGGCTACCGGCGCTCGCCTGGTTGTCAGCCTGCTAAATGCATTAGAGTTGAATGGTCTCAAGCGAGGCATCGCCTCCCCCTGCATTGGCGGCGGCGAGGCAACAGCCATTGCGATTGAGGTTATGGATTGATAAAAATCACTAAAAGTGGTTTTGTTAACTAGTATGCGTGAGTGAATAAATCAGCGTAATCACTGGCTTTATCACGCTTCTCTTGGTTTTTGATATAACGTCTAACGAATTGTCAGGTATGAGGAAAGTGTTGCTCAAGTTCTGAGAAAGTTGCGCAATGCAGGCATCCTCGCTCTTTTCCCTGTCATTCTCGCGCTCTTTTTTTGTCATTCTCGCGCTCTTTTTTTGTCATTCCCGTGCTCTTTTTTTGTCATTCCCGTGAAAACGGGAATCCACCTTTTTTACAAATCTAAGATCAGTTAAGCTGGAAGATTCATGGATCCCCGCATACGCGAGGAAGACATAGAGGAGGGTTGCGGGAAGACAAAGAGGAGCGTCCGGGAAGACAAAGGGAGTGCGGGATGGCGCTCTTTTCCCACTGTCACCCTCGCGAATGCGGGGAACTAGGGGTCGTTTTTTAGCTGCAAGAGCTTTTTTGGGGAGAAATGTCCAATCCATATGGTTGGGCATAGCTATAGCATTTGTTGCTGCTGATTCTAAAGGCCTTTCCGAAGACTCAGAGTAATAGCAAGGCCACCTTTGCTGGATGATGAAGCCATCAGATCGCCACCATGGTTCTTAGCCACATTGCGAGCTATAGCAAGCCCAAGCCCAATCCCACCTGTTTGCTTATTTCTTGATTTTTCCAATCGGTAAAACGGCCGCATAATATCCTCAAAAGACGACTCTGGAACACCTGGACCGTCATCTTCAACGGTTAAAACCACATATTTTCCGGTTTCAGAGAAAGTGAGCCAAATATGTTCTGCAAACCGATCTGCATTTTGAATAATATTAGACAACGCACGCTTAAAGGCTGAAACTTGCACCACCATGAGATAGCTTTCCGGCATACCCGCAACAATAATTTTTCGAAAGTCATTGATAACTTTTGGCAAAACATCTTGAATAACATCCACTAAATCCACCTCGGACATCACCCCATAATCCCCACTTCTGGCAAACGCCAAATAGGACTCTATCATGCTTTCCATTTCATCAACATCCGCTTCCAAATCTTTGGATTGCGGTAGATTGGGCAGCATTGCCAACTGAAGCTTCAAGCGCGTTAATGGCGTTCTAAGGTCATGGGATACCCCCGCAAGCATTTCTGTATGCTGCTTAATCTGCCTTAGGATTCGCTCCCTCATCATCAAAAAGGCAACGGACGCTTTTCGAACCTCAACTGCCCCACTCGGCTTTAACACGGCCATGGTTTGCCCCATACCAAATTTCTCTGCCGCCTCAGATAAATGTTGAATTGGGCGAATCTGCTTACGCAAGAAGAAGACGGCAATAATCAGGAACAAGAGCATTGTCCCAAGTGACCAGAGCATAAAAATATGCGTGTTACCCGTGAACACGTGCCGTCGGTCAACCTGAAATTCATATACGCCGTCGTCCCCCTTCACTTCGATAACAACTTTATGCCTTTTAACACGGACATGAAATGGATCGACAAGATGTCTTTGAAGAGCTTCAATCAGAAAAATTTCCCAAAAATCACGTTTAAATACAATCCGCAATATTGATTCACGCTCATATTTTCGAACATCAAACTGACTATGATCGCTCAAAAGAAAAGGAGCGTTTGGCCTCTTAATCACCTCAAGGTCAAAATTTTCAATCAATGTCGGTAAAAGCCGCACCTCTAATTTTTTCTCTAGCTCAATGAGCTCCATTGCCGCAGAAATTTGTGATGCTGTCACATCCGCCATCTTTTTAGTAATATCATCCCAATGCCGCTCAAAAAAGATATAGGCTGAGATGATTTGAACCATGAGCAGTGGCACAATTAGGATAAGAAACGTTCGCCCAAACAATGTTTTTGGCATCATTTTTTTGATGAGTTTAGACACAAAGTTCATCTCAACTCCTCACCCCATAAGATATACCCACTATTGCGCACGGTAATAATATGTTCAGGAACATTTGGATTTTTTTCGATCTTTTTCCTCAAACGCGTCATTTGAACATCTATACTCCTCTCATTGAGGGAGATCAAAGATTGGGTAACAATTTCATCCCTTGAAACCACCCTGCCCATGCGCATGGAGAGGATTGTTAACAGGTTCGCTTCAGAGGTAGTCAATAAAATTCTTTCCTCATTTTGTGTTAAAATTTTGCGTTGCCAGTCATAGATAAAGGAGCCAATCTTGATTTTGGTATTAGTTGAGTTGGGTACATTCACACGCCTTAAGATAGACTGGATGCGTAGCAGCAATTCCTTTGGGTTAAAAGGTTTGGAAAGATAATCATCCGCCCCCAATTCCAATCCTTCAATACGATCACTAGTCTCCCACTTAGCGGTCAACAATAAAACCGCCATAAAGCTGGTATCGCGAATGAATTTTAAAAAACTTAGCCCGTCTTCACCAGGAAGCATGATATCCAAAATAATGAGACTCATTTGGAAAAATTTGATCTTAAGCCTGGCATCTTCAACACTGGGCGATGTGGAAACGATAAAATTATTCTCGCCCAGAAATTGTGCAAGAAGACTGCGAATACGATCATCATCATCAATAATGAGGATATGCTTTCGATCCGTCTCGCTCAATATACGCCTCATGTGTTTGTGTTCAAAATAGCATGAGCATATTATGGCTCAAGAAGAGCCCCAATAGCAAGGGAGGCTTATTTGTATTTTAACGATCTTCATCGCTTTCGATGTGCTCAATGACTTCTGCCATAGAATCATCTTCGCCCAAATCATCGGTGTCCTCAATGAGAGCATCATCTTCAGCGTCTGAACCCAAATCGACATCCAATTCGGTTTCCAACAATGACTCAGGGTCTATACTATTCCTATTACCAATGGCATTAGCCGCCTCTATTGCTGCCGCGCTTCGGCTTTTTTTGGCCTTAAAAACCGCGTCAGGATCAAAGGTGGCTGAGCATTTTGGGCAAACAATAGGGCTCTTTTTCAAGTCATAAAATCTAGCGCCACAACTTAAGCAATGCCGTTTCATTCCCAATGCAGAACTTGCCATTGTTTCCTCCAAAATCTAATACTCATATATGCTCCGTTTGCCATGAACTGAATTTGATGTCAAAATAAAAATTCTTTTTTGCCAATGAATATTTCTCAAAGGCTCTATATTTTATCTAACCCGCCTCAGTTTTAGGCGAAAAACCGTGGCAAAACTCAATTCAAAAACTAGTATTTTGTAAAAATATATTGCATTTTTGAATATAGTGTGATACACAAAAAAATATTATGGATATCATGGAGACGCTCAAAAATGAACCTCATAAAACTCCTTAAAGTTTCTACTTCTGTTGCTCTTGTGTGCCTTATAACAGCGCCCACTAATGCTTCTTCTGAGGAGAAGTCGCTGTTACCAGAGCTGATAACGATCCAGACTAACTTAGCTCAGCGGGTTGGTGCCAACACTCAAAGCATCAACGGATTGGATGAAAGAGTTAGAACACTTCAAATTGACATGAAAGGTGGTTTTTCAGAGCTGCGCAATGAAACACGTACCCAATTTGCTGATTTTCGGCATGAAATGAATAGCCGGTTCGAAACCATAGATAAACGGTTCGAAACCATAGATAAACGGTTCGAAACCATAGATAAACGGTTCGAAACCATAGATAAACGGTTCGAAGCCATGGGCAAAGAAATGAATAGCCGGTTCGAAGCCGTGGATAAACGGTTCGAAGCCATGGGCAAAGAAATGAATAGCCGGTTCGAAGCCATGGATAAACGATTCGATACCATAATAGAAATTCTGAATAGCACCCTTGTCAATCATGGTAAGCGCATTGAAAAGCTTGAAGAGCATTGGACCATTGGGCTTCAAGATCGTATCCTTAATTGGGGGACAGTTTTAACCCTGGGTGGCGTTGCCGCTTCTATTAAGGCCGCTGCGACGTGGGCCCTCCCAACCCCAGTGCAAAATTGTTTGATCCTTCTGGATGGGGTTGCCCTTGGGACTGTATCTTGGGACATCGTTGGCCCAGCTTTTCCTCAATTTCTGGTAAAACCAGCCGAACTAACAACGTTTGCATTTAACGTAGGCGCCTCCTTCTATATGATGGAATATAGAGCAGCCATTGCCGATCAACTCACACTGCCAAAAATTGGTGCCGCTGCCGCCGTTATGACAAGCGTCGCCGCAGCCCTGGGGAATTGGGACAAACTGACCGGCTATTTATCCAGACTAACTTCATGGCGGTCAGAACCAACGGCTAAGGCGAGCAAAGCATGAGGATGGCACAAAACAAACCACAACTATCATTGAGCAAGAACTCTCTTTTAAAAAAACCCCATCGGAGGCATTGTTTTTAACCCAGCTTTGACGTATGACATTGGGTGTGTTAATCCAATTTCAGGAAGACAAATGCTAGCTGAACGCGTTGTTGCAATTGATGGCCCTTCAGCCTCAGGCAAAGGCACCCTTGCAAGGCGCGTTGCAGCTGAATATGGGTGGCGTTATTTTGACTCAGGGCTTTTGTATCGTGCGTTAGCCTGGTTATGCCATGAAAATCAAATAGTCCCAGAGCTCAACACAAAGGATGACTGGCGTTCTTTGGCATCTCAAATCGATGACATAGTCATGGACAACGATTCATTGCGCTTTGAAAGTGTCGGGCAACTTGCCTCTCAAATCGCCTCCATCCCAAATGTACGAGAGGCTTTATTACAGTTCCAACGAAACCTATATGCGTCCCTACCCGCTGGCCAATGGCTTGTGATGGATGGCAGAGATATCGGAACCGTAATTTTCCCTAAAGCCAGTATCAAACTTTTCCTTATTGCATCTGCCGAGGCCAGAACCCATCGCAGATTACTAGAAATGCAAGAGAAAGGCGTCAACACTTCCTACGAACAGCTGCTTAACGACATCTATACTCGAGATATGCGGGATGTATCCAGAACAGCATCCCCACTTCATCAAGCACCGGACGCTTTAGTGATTGACACATCAACTCTCTCAGCCGACGATGTTTTTAAATCGGCCCAAGAAATTATTGACAATTTTGGCAAAAAAACTTTGACGTCTTAGGCATTTTGAATCATATTAACTCAGGTTTCAGGCCAAAATATTGGCTTGGTTGGTTCAACTATTAGGTGCCCTTTATATTAATTAAGTATACAAGCGCCCTTTAACATTTCTTTTAAGGATTATTTACCAATATGGTTACGTCAACTCCCTCAACAAATAAAATTGAATCGCAAAGCTCGTCTATGGAAAGCTTTGCAGCACTTCTGGAAGAAAGCTTTGGCTCACGGAAAAGCTTAGAAGGCGAAGTTGTTAAAGGTCGTGTTGTTGGCTTGGAGGGTGACAGTGCTCTTGTAGACGTTGGCCTTAAGTCCGAAGGACGCATCCTTTTAAAAGAGTTTGGATCGGCGGCATTAAAAGCAGATATTAAAGTTGGCGACTTGGTCGATGTTTATGTCGAGCGTTTTGAAGACAAAAATGGTGAAGTTGTCTTGAGCCGCGAAAAAGCTATCCGTGAAGCAACTTGGGTTCAACTTGAAGAATCACACCGCAAAGCTGAAAAGGTTACTGGTGTTATCTTTGGCCGCGTAAAAGGCGGCTTTAGCGTCGACCTCATGGGGGTTGTAGCCTTCTTACCTGGCAGCCAGGTAGATATTCGCCCCATCCGCGATGCTAGCCCATTGATTGGCATGCCACAACCATTCCAGATCCTGAAAATGGACAGAGCACGTGGGAACATTGTTGTATCACGTCGTGCCGTTCTCGAGGAAACACGCGCTGAAGCCCGCACTGACCTTGTCCAAAACTTAAGCGAGGGACAAGTCCTCACAGGTGTCGTCAAAAATATTACAGATTATGGTGCATTCGTTGATTTGGGTGGCGTTGATGGCTTACTCCATGTCACAGACATTTCTTGGCGTCGCGTCAACCATCCATCAGAAGTTATTTCTATTGGCCAAAATGTCAAAGTTCAAGTTATCCGCTTTAACAAGGATACACAGCGTATTTCCCTTGGCATGAAGCAACTTGAGCTTGACCCATGGGCTGATGTTGAAAATCGCTACCCAATCGGCAATCGCCTCAAGGGCCGCATCACAAACATCACCGATTACGGTGCATTCGTTGAATTGGATGATGGCATTGAAGGCCTTGTCCATGTCTCCGAAATGAGCTGGACCAAAAAAAATGTCCATCCTGGCAAGATCGTATCCACCAGCCAGGAAGTGGAAGTTATCGTCTTGGATGTTGACTCCTCCAAGCGTCGTATTAGCCTTGGCCTCAAGCAATGCCATGAAAACCCATGGAAAGCTTTTGCCACCCAGCACAATGTTGGTGATATTATTGAAGGTGAAGTCCGCAATGCAACTGAGTTCGGTCTGTTTATTGGCCTGAATGATGAAATTGATGGGATGATCCATCTGAACGATCTTTCATGGGAAAAATCCGGTGAAGAAGCGCTTCAAGCTTTCAAGAAGGGCGACATGCTCAAAGCCAAACTTTTGGACATCGATGTTGAAAAAGAGCGCATCGCATTGGGCATTAAGCAATTGCAAAATGACCCATTTGAGTCCGCCATGAGTGATGTTAAAAAAGGTTCAGTTGTTACCTGTACCATTACAGAGATTACTGATGGTGGCTTGGAAGTCAAATTAGCGGGTGATGTTATTGGCTTTATTAAAAAGGCAGATCTTTCCCGCGAGCGTAGTGAACAACGCCCAGAGCGCTTTGCCGTTGGTGAGCAGTTGGATGCAAAAGTGATAACGATTGAACGTGGCTCACGCAAAGTTAATCTTTCCGTTAAAGCAAAAGAGATTGATGATGACAAACAAGCCGTTGCTGATTTTGGTTCATCCGATAGCGGTGCAAGCTTGGGTGACATCCTTGGTGCCGCTATCTTTAAAGCTAAACAAAAGGATGCAGAAAAGTCAGAAGAATAACTCCTCCTTTCTTCTGTTTAAATGCAAAAAAGCCCACCTCAAAAGGTGGGCTTTTTGTTGCACAATAAAAAACCTCCACTGGAGGTAAGGGACTGCGACTTCTTCTTTCTCATCCCGCACACCACGCTTTTCTCATCCCGCACCCCTCTTAGTCATTCCCACACCCCTCCTTTTGCCTTCCCATAACCACCCTCTTTGTCTTCCCGTAACCACCCTCTTTGTCTTCCCGTAACCACCCTCTTTGTCTTCCCGTAACCACCCTCTTTGTCTTCCTCGCGCGCCTCCCTTTGTCTTTCCCGCACTTGATGCGGGAACCCAGGCTTTTTATGGCCCCCCGCTTTCGCGAGGGTGACAAGTAAGAGCGCGAGGGTGACAAAAAAAGAGTAAGGACGACAAGAAAAAGTGCGAGAGTAACAGGCACCTTCTTTGTCTTCCCGAACGCCACCTTTTGTCTTCCTCGCGTATGCGCACTACTGTCCGGGGAAAGTTGAGGAGGCAGATCATGAGAATACCAAAGAGAGTTGTTTGGTTAGCTTGGGAACAGTTTTGGGAGGTTTTAAGGTGGGCTGAGAAATGAAGCTTGTTCTGATTAGCACGCTCACATCTTTGGTTTTAAAGCTTTTGCGATAACGATCGGCCTGGTGGTGCTCAACGATGGACTGAAACAAATGACGCGGAAGGTTCTTTAAAAGTTGGAGGAATATGCTAGAGTGGTACACGGGGCTGCTCCTGTTCAAAATGAAGTTTTAACACCCTCATTTTAACAGCAATCAAAGAGCAGCTCTATTCTTTTTAACCCTCATACTCAACTTTCCCCGGACAGTAGTGCGCGTATGCGGGGATCCAGTCAAAGCCGCAGGCTGAGCGAAGAATTTCCTTGTGGTGAACGTAATGGGAGAGAGCTTGGCAGAGACGATTCTCAACGGCTTGAAGCGAGTTAAAGTAAGCATTATGAAAAAAGCCATTTCGTAAAGTTTTCCACGCCATTTCCGTTGGATTAAGCTCAGGAGAATAAGGCGGTATATGCTCAAAGTGGATGTTTGGAGGGATCTTGAGAGTCTTGGATTTATGCCAAGCAGCCTGATCCAAAAACATAACGACATAAGCGTCTGGATAAACCGCAGCCACTTCCTCTAAAAATACGTTCATACAAAGAGTATCTGCTCGTGGCAGACATAAAGATACGAAGGTTCCCTCTAGCGGATTAATGGCGCCATAAGCATAAAGATACTGCCGTGTGGTTTGAGATTTGGCTTTTGGCCTCACATTTTGCAGTGCCCAACACCGACGTGGACTTTGAACACGACCAAATCTTGCTTCGTCTTGAAAAAGGATGACGAGAGGCTTTCCTTCATCCTTGGCTTGTTGTGCAAAAACGATCAGTTGGTCTGGAAAGCTTTTTTAAAAGCTTCCTGCCTTTCCAGGCTGCGTTTGGGATGGTAAAGACGAGGGGCAACTTTACGAAATCCGTGGCGTTCTAAAAAGCGATAAGACATCTAACTAAAGATAGATATAAAAGGTTGAAGGTAGCTTTGGAGGGCATCTGGGTTTTGGAGGTGGTGAGTTAGAGCTAAGCTGAGGTGAACCATGTGAAGACTTCTGCTGGATGCCTTTGTTTTTCTGACGAATCTGGCGAGTCTATGTCGGATATCGCCATTGCTAGCCTCAATGGGAAAGGTCAGGTCTTTTCCGTAGAAATGTCGATCTTCAGGCAAGAGGCGGAAAAACCCAGGCCACTCATCGGTGACGAAGGAACAACTTCCCGTGTCTACTTTTTGGATAAGTCGCCTTGCGC
>MKSY01000006.1 GCA_001897475.1 Alphaproteobacteria bacterium 43-37 | reverse complement strand
TCCACTTGATTGGCCAAATGCGCTTGACTGAGGAAGTTCAGTGGGTACACATCTCGCAGCATCCCGGTGTACCAGTATTTGGGATCGCCGTAATTATGGAACCAGCGGGAGATCATATCTCCTTCGGCTTGACCTTCGGGAGTAAAGTCAGAAACTGTACCCGCGTCCATGCCTATGACATAAAAACTTGGCCCCCTAATTAAGTCTCGTTGAAAAGCAATTCCATAGGATGAGGGAACAAAGGCAGTTATTTCTTGAACCAGGCTTTCGCAATACTCCCATGAATGGGGGATGATGGAATGGTGGAAAACAAGATCAAAAACGTTATTACGTTTTGGGTAGCTAATGCCCACTGATAAAAGAGAACCAGAAACATCTGAACCATAATTATCTGATGGGGCACCAATCCACAAACTATTGATGTTTTGGTATCTTTTGTCAGCAAAAAATTTCTTAACATATTTAAAAGTTTTGGTTGTTTTGTGGTTAATATCTGCTCCAGAAGCACTTGCTCGAGTGGGAGGACGATTATTTTTTTCAAACCACCCTTCGGCCCATTCAAATAGGCCTTTAAGATTAACCTTTGCCACATCCAGGTCATACAGAGCTATGGCTGTGCATAAGCCGCGTTCTTTCTCTTTTCTCATGGCTGTTGGTCTTTCAATGAGCGAGAAAGGCGCGTCTGAATCCGTCCTCTCATACTTTCAGGCAGTTGCTTCATAGCTTCTTCGTTTCTTTCCAAGAGTTCTTGGCGAACATCAGTCTTTGATTGAACCTCCACCACATCGACCTTTCCATCATGGCGGATGCCGATCACATCGGGCAACCTTCTTGGAGTCGTTTGTACACCGGTTACAGTTTTATAGGCTCGGTTCAATCGTATTTCCTTATAGAGTCCAGATTGAGCCCATTCTATCGCAACTTCTATGGATGTAAAGTCATGCCCTTCAGTTCCTGTCACTTGTGGCCGACCCTTGATCAGTTCTTTCCATTCTTGTCCTGGGCGAATATTCAGCCCTTGCTCCACAAGCAATCCTTTCTTGAGCAGGCCGCCAAGGGTGCTCGCCTAAGCTTATGATTTACTCAAACTTTAGATTTGCAACAAACTCTTCAAAGCTGTCAGCAACTAGCGTTAAGTTAGAGTAATTTGGTTCTTGCCCCCATTCTGAATCTGCTTCAAGCTCATGATCCCAAAAAAACACTTTCTCACGGTCTGGCCCTTTAACCACAAGCAATATAAGATTTCCACTTGGATCATAGGCTATTGGAAACATAGTATCAAGTATTCGGCCTTGATAAGTTCGTAAATGCCCAAGCAAGTTAGCATGCTTTTCAGGCGTAACCCCAAGAAAAAGTTGAACTATTGAACCGCTTGAAGGATCCTTTTTAAAATAAAACGTATCATTAACGGGAATACCGCCATTATATCGCAATAAGAAATCTCTATAAGATGATGGCAGTTTAAACTCCCAAACCTGTTCGAGTGCCTCTAATACATTTTCATTAAGTGGTCCAAAATTTTTTTCAAATTCCATGCTAAATTGTCCTAAGAATTTTTTAGCTTTGTTAAAGCATTACCTCCTGTATGCCTCACTGCATCATGCAATTCTTTGGGAACTAACATCATTGTTTCTCCATCGTAATGATGATGCCAAGTGTAGCCCTCAGGAGTTTTTTTATAGCTTAGCAGCTTATTTGATAACCGTATATCACGGTTACTATCTCCACTAAATTTTATCCTAATTTTATGTTTTGCATATCTTGAAAAGTCTGGAAAACCAGCCCCCGAAAAAGGAATACTATGTGAGTATTTTTCTCTAAGCTCTTTCGGAAGTTTTTCAAGCGGGTAAAGCTTGCCAGCATACTCATGATTAATTGGGAATCTATCATTTACAGGCCTTACCCTGCCTCCCTTCCGCACCTGAGCAAACTTCTTAAGGCCATTCTTAACAACATCTTTCGATCCGTCAACCAGTCCGAAGGCGAGGGTGAGAAGAGCCTCGTTTCGATCACGATTTTCTGGCTCCCAGCCAAAGCGCTTTTCGCCTTGCTCCACAAGCAATCTCGCCCCAGCTTCAGCTAGCTCTCCTTGCAGAGCGCCTTTGCCCACCTGCTTGATTGCCTGGAGTAATCCTTTCTTGAGCAAGCCGCCAAGAGGCCCTCCTGTTAGAATGCTGCTGCCGGCAAACAACAATACCTCTCTGGCCTTGGGGTATTCTTCCATAATGTTCGCGGCATCTTCGGCCATTTTCAGAATGTTTTCATACACCCACTGGGTCAATTGGCTCTGCTCATGAGCTTTCACCTGAAGCGCCGTATCTGGCCTATTTGGAAAGTCCATAGGATCACACAAAATCACATGCCTGCCAGAGACAATCTTCCCATCCTCAAAGCGTGCAGGGGCAAACTTATGCCAAACTGGCTTGCCACCAAGAGTGCTCTCCCAACTGGCTTCCGCCCCTCCCACAAAATAAAGCTGCCCGTTCACAATCACAGGCATTGACCCTGTCATCGCCATCGTTTCATAATCGCCTTCAGGGATATTGCTGCTCCAATAGGCTGCCAACACTGTCTCAGCCTTTTGATAAGCCAAAATATCTTGAATGAGAGGGTTTGACAGCATCTGCTCAGCTTCTTCAGCCAAAACACCGGCCTCAATGAGCTCCTTGTATTCTTGGCTGAAAGCCTCACTAGGATCATCGGAAAGTATGGCGGATAAATTATCTTCAGCTTCAGCTTTTGAAGCTTCCTTTGAACTTGAGAACCAATCACCAATGTGGTCAAATACTTCAGTGAGCGGCCCAAGTCCAGCCTTCACACGCTCCCCAAACTTTGCGGGATCGATGAGGTTGGCATTACGAACGGCAGCCCAGTTCACACTCGTA
>MKSY01000005.1 GCA_001897475.1 Alphaproteobacteria bacterium 43-37 | reverse complement strand
CCGAGGCGACAGCTGATACCCACTCCTCCCAGTGGCGACCGGATGCGTGTTGGTGGCTCATGCGGATGCTGAGCTCGTCAAAATTGGCGCGGATACCAATGCCTGAGCTGCGCTCCATAATACTCACCATGCGGTAGTGGGCCTCGCCCATGGCTTCTAGCTTGAGGCCTTCTTTAGCATAAACCACAACTTGGGCTGTGGGGGCATCGACCCGAGTGCCCAACAGGTGATACTTCCCCTGGAACACACCAAAAAAGGCCTGACCAATGTTGATAATGGTGGGCACAACGATCTCATCCATTGAGACTGACCGCTGGCGTTTGTCTTCATGAATTTTTAGCTTACCGCCATGGAACCAGGCCCCTGTCTTCACCACCTGATTGAATTCATCCACATAGACAAGCTCTTTGCCGGCAAAAATAGTGATGTCCTTCGACATGGCTTCCCATGCGTCCAAAACCATTCGGGCAGCCACAATATCAATCAGTTGGGTTTTAGCACTACCTGTGGTGAGATCGCCAATCATGATGTCAGATGGCCGAAGGATCGTACGCTCTTCACGGTGTTCATCGTGCTCATAGCCATGCTTGCGACAACCGCCAAATGCTCTTTTGCTGCAAACTGCCTCATGCCAATAATGGAACTTTTTCAACCGCTCCTCTGCGGGGAGGATATGAATGCTCGCGCCATCAATCTTACCTTGAGCCGCTCTGACATAGGCCCCAACCAGCGTAGTCGCCGCGCTTGAATCAACCAGAAGCATACCAGCATTGATGGCTGAAACGAGGGCCATGGTGGTTTCAACTTCATCAAACCCATGCGCCAGCTGAGTTCTGGCATAGTCATAAACATAAGCCGGGATAACGCTTACGCCCTGCGTGCCTTCTATTTCCACAAGTTCCTCGCCACGAATGTTCGCAAGCTGCTGGAAATAGCGCCCCTTCGCCCTTAAGATCACCTTGCCGCCTTCGAGAGCGTTATAGAGTGCGCCGTTGCCCTTCTGACTTCCCACCAGATTAATATTGCTGATGGTTAACTGAGGTGGCACAGTGGAGGCAAGGTCACTTTTAGTAATGGCTACTCTTTCCGTAAGTGCCTGTTCATTCACGTTCGACTCTGTACGATATCCAGCCAGACTTACAAATTGGCTCCAATATTCTTTGCGAGTGGAATCAGTAAGTTGAGGTGTAAATGGGGTTGTGGTGATGTTTAGATTTTTTGCATAAATCGATAGAAGATCAGAGCTGACAATAAATCCATCCGTGATCGTGGCATTGCCATCTGCTCTAATAATGATTGATTTTTTCGCGTTAAGATCACGATAGGCAACTGATAGTAGCGGATGTAAATTGAATGGAATCCCTGTTACCTGTACATCGTGACCATAAACCTCTGCAGATCCTTGAGAGGATAAAACTGTGGCAATATTAGAATAATAGTGCCCGCCCTTAGCCATAAGCGTTACATCTGAATTTAATGATTCAATGACAGGATAATTTATTGTGTTTGCGAATTGTTGAGATTGTAAATCGATGTCATGCGCCAAAATGGACACACGTCCCAACGCTTGCACTTTAGCTTGCCCAAGCATCTGAAATTGTTCTTGGATGGCGATAAAAACACCAATTTCTGCAATGGAACGGATCATCATCTGCCCCAACTGGAAGTAATTATACAAAAATGCCAATATTTGATCTGGAATATTAATGTTGCCTTGGTAGATAGCGCCATTATGCAGTGTTAAATTACGAGCATTGATTTGAACTGTTTGAGAGGATCCTAATTTTCCTTTATTTTGAAGGCTATTTTCTAACTGAGTATTCAACCCCCTCAAACCGATTACCTCTCCTGAGTTAACCAGGGTACTTGCCATAACCGAAATTTCGGCAATTGCCATCATCTTTGCGTCTGCATCAACCTTCATCTCTCCATTCGTCACAAAATCAATGCTGTAAGGTCCCATGATGCTCGATGATGGCGGGGCGAGAATATCTCTTCCAGCTTTATAGCTCATGGAGCCAAACAGGGCCCTATGTTCGCCAGCTAATGACATTGAACCTTCAGATGTTGCGGATATGGAGGCTGAATACACCCTGGACTCTGGGGTGACATTTAAGGGCGCCGCCCCATCCTCACCCGGATCAGGCGAGGTAGCATCCACAACCAAACTAGCGTCCGTCACAATATTCCCGTTCACGTGAACAAATGGTGCCGTAACAGATACCGTTTTCAACAAAGAAGCTGTCGGATTTAAGTTGGGTGGGAGTGTTATCGAAGCGGTATTATTCTCACTAAGTTTGTATGGATCAAAAGCCAGATGTTGAAGACGAAGAAGCCCGCTGGTGGCATTCAAGCTACCTCGTAGAACCAATCCAATGGTTGGATCTTCATGATTAAGGCTTATCAAGCCTGAGGCGCCATTGCCGCCATCGGAAGGATCAATCGTCATCATGAGGCCATCGCATTCCATCAACCGAAGTCTGGGCTGCCACTGATCGGACACTTTCAGAATTGACACTGAAACATCCGGCCAGCAAACCTGCCCAGGAGGCTGCGTAAAAAATGTGGCATTCGCAGGGGCTGTGTAGCCTTCAAGATGAGCCCCATTATAGGTTGTGTTTGGCGGTGAGGTCATAATCCAATCATAGGAGTAGTATGTTTCATTTTGGTTGAGCTTTGCTAATGAGGGCCGCTCATAAATTGGAAGCCAGGAAGCATCTGGGATCAAAATGCCCGAAAAGTCAGAAGCCGCACCACATTCGAGTGTGCTTGTAAATAAATAATTTAAAGCAACAAAAAACCTTAAAAATTTTCCAAATCTAGCCATAATCCTGCACACAACTATTATTAGTTATTCATTCATGACAACTTAAAAAATAACTATCAAACATCAACCGCCAAAATTGGAATACCAGATTGCAGTTTCGTAATAATGTTAAAATTTTAGAGACACTTAACTAAAGAACGATAACATAGGATGAAGGAGCTCCTCTACAACCCCTGGGTTTTGGAGAGCGTGGAAAAGAGTTAGGGACGCCCTGACCATATGAAGGCTTCTGCTGGAAGCTTTCGTTCTTCTGGTAAACCTTGCCAATCTATGTCGAATGTCGCTATTCGTCGCTTCGATAGGGAAAGTCAAATCCTTACCATAAAAGTGTCGCTCTTCAGGCAAAAGACGAAAGAACCCAGGCCACTCATCGGTGACGAAGGAACAACTTCCCGTGTCTACTTTTTGGATAAGTCGCCTTGCGCAACCATCGCCACGAGAACCCAGCTCCCATCCAAGAGATTGACGCGATACGCCATCAATGGCCCTCCAGATCCAAACTTTCTTTTTTTTCCATTCACAAAATGCCAAAGCTCATCAATCATAACGATATCAGAGCTGGAAATTTTAGGATGATCTTCGACACTTAAAGCAGCTGATCTAACCCACTTCAGTACCGCTACCCTACTTACCTGAAACAGGTGAGCGATCTTCCCCATAGACAAACCACAAAACCCATACAACACAATGGCAAACGATTTCAGGGCGGGATGTACTCCTCGTTGTTTTGTCTGCGTAAACTGACACCCACAATCCCGACATTTATAGCGCTGATGGCCTCGAACATGACCAGATTTAACGTTCTGCGTAGATTGACACTTCTTGCATTTGATGATCTCAGGCATAAACTACTCCTCTTCTTAATATCGGCAGTTTATCATATCATCGTTCTTTAGTTAAGTGTCTCAAATTTTATTTAAATTTTAATGAGCTTTTTGATAAAGTCCGTGTTGCAAATCAGCAAGTGTTAAGCAGAATGTCCTTCAACACCTGGGATGATGCCGCAACTTCAGCCATCGCAACTTGGGCCCAATATGTCCCAGCGCGCATGCTCAGTTTTTCTGACCAGCGCGTCTGAAACAACACTTCCTGTCGGGCATCAATTCGTGGAGGAATGCTCAGGAAATAGCTGCAACTTTTTAAAAGGCAAACACGCTTCTCTTGCAAATAATTCGACACCATCTACCCAAAATATCCTAGCAATTCCCTCGCGTTCCTAATATTTCAGGGTGGATTAGCCAACTTTGTTTATGAATTCAGATTGCCGTTCCAGCTCCACTCAATGGATAAGAGCGTAGTCTCGCAACTCTAGAAATTTTCTTCATCTGCAAACATATCTTTAATAGAAAAAATACAAATATTTTGAGCTGGCTCTTCAGAACTTGCTTCACACTCAATATCCATTCCCAAGACTAATGACCTAAAACTTATCCCTTCTTTTATAAGCAAGCTTGGATCTTCAATCTTAAACATATCGAGCAGTTCTCCGTAAGGTATTTTAGATAAATTAATCCCATTATAGAGAGCTTCCGTGGGATAGTTAATAAGTACGTTTGTACATATTAACTTGTCTTCTTCACGTACATAAGTAATTCTTAGACCGCAAGCAAAACTATCAACTGCTTGCGCCATTAACCTTCCATCAGGATAAAAGCTCTCATCTCGAGTCCAATGTGGTTCGCCTAACAATCTTTTTACATCAGTTCTATTCATATCAAACTTAATTAAGCCTATGCCAACATTAGGTTTAACGGTCAATCTTTGGATTTCTGGATCATCTGACACTTGATCTCTTCCTCTTAGTTCAGCTTCTCGCTCTTCATCTCCAGCGCCTCCTGCCGCTGTTGCACTGCCGTTTACCCGAACAGCTTCGTCATACTCAGCTAGACTGACGACAACTGTTGCGGGCGCAGGCAAGGTAACGCCACCCCCTCGAGGCACAACTGGCATTGCCGCTCCGCTGATCATATCATAAGGAGGCTGCGCTATAGCTATGTTAAATCCATAAACTATAATCATAAATACTAGCTTTAACTTTACATCATACCATTTCATTACCTTTAATCCTTTGTTAGCCACATCCACCGCCTCCGCCGCCAGCTGCTCCACCACCTCCGCCTCCACCGCCAAAGTAGCCTCCTGATCTTGTAGCCATCCCACCACTAGCTCCAGCAGCAGCGCCTCCTCCTGCTATTCTACTTAAATAGCCATCAATTTTATCACGCAGTCGACTTTTTGCTCTATCATCTATGTGCTTATTCATTTGAATTAATGTTAAAAAATGCGCTCTTGTTAACCCAGAAGGCCCCCCACCATCGATGTACGCCTTATTTGCTCTTCCTAAATCGTCTAAAACAAAATTAAACCAACCTTCAAAATCTCCCCCTCTTTTAAATACACTTTCTTGACCTTGAAACCACTTGGCATATGACGATGGCGTCCCCTTTTTTGTTGTTGATCCGTCAGGAGCAGCCATTCTATTTTGATTGTTACTGCCGGTTAACAAATGTAATTCTTTAGGAAGAGCTATGGAAGGAACTTCTGTATCCGCAACAGTTCGTCCGTCGGTCCATACTTCTGCAGACATAAGATGGTGAATTTCTAGCCCCTTACTCTTTAAGGTTGCTCTACCTTCATCCTGCGATAATGCATAAAGGGCAGAATATGTATCTACATCAAAAGCATTGATAGGGTTATGCACAAGGACATAAATTCCATCGCCGATGAAGTAGGTGTGGTAGGTGTCGACCCCAAAGTTGAAGACTCTGAATTGGCCGGCGAGTTGTTTGATTTGTTCAATGATAACTGTGCCACTATTGTT
>MKSY01000004.1 GCA_001897475.1 Alphaproteobacteria bacterium 43-37 | reverse complement strand
GATCAGTTTCTGGAGTGCAACCTACAGCGCAGTCTGTTGTCGTTTCCCTTCGTAGTCATGTTGCTGCTCACCGTAAAACTATGGCTGAAAGAATAGCAGCTGTGGCATACTCTTTTCCTACAGTAACGGCTCATACTACTGTTGATGGTGTGCCTGCTGATCTTGAGGAAAGGTCAGTTTTTGGAGAGCTGCCTAAAGCGTATTCTGTTGTAATTTCCTTTCGTAATCATGTTGCTGCTGACCGTAAAACTATGGCTGAAAGAATAGCAGCTGTGGCATACCCTGTTCCTACAGTAACGGCTCATACTGCTATTGCATATCCTTATAAATCAGTTTTTTCTTTTCTAAAAAGTATAGTTATTCGGGAAGGCGCAACGGATATTGCCGCAGCCAGAGCTCAAAGCGCTTCTGTATTAGCACGAGGGCATGATGCTGTTAGCACTCAACTAAGTGTAATATGGCATGCCATTAGAGCCGTTCGTGATCAGGTGAAGCTTGTGAATGCAAGTGGTCAGAGTTCGGATGATCAGTATACAGCTCGCGCTGCTATTGATGGCTTTGGTGCATCATTTTCCGCAATAACCGGCTTGCATATCGATGATAACGCTGAGGGAAAGGCTGCAGATATGGCTGGTTTTAGAGCTAAAGTAGAAGCTGCTAAGCAAAATATAGATGGTGAAACGCTTGATCGTTTGTTGGCTCATATTGCTCAACTTGAAACAGCTGTAGCAAACCATCTTCATAATCATGATGCAAAGGCTAAACAAATAGCTGATTTAAAAACTAAAATAGCAGCTGTTAAGCCACATATAGATAATGAAGTGTATGATCATTTGTTGGCTTATATTGCTCAACTTGAAACAGCCGTAACAAACAATCAGCAGCTTGTAACCGAGCATCTGGCGCAGCATGCGACTATGCCAACAGCTGATGACTATATTACGGCAGCGAAAATCTTCCCGTGCAGCGGCAGCCGCTTTAACTTCGACTGCAATGGCGAACCATTAAGTTAAGAATGTGAGCAATTAATTTTATTAAGGCTTACTAAAAGGAGAGGTTGCCCCCTCCTTTTAGCGCTCATAATTGGATGCTTATGACACTTTGAATAGCGAACTTTAAAGCATAGTAAATTTCTAAAACTTCAAAATACTTTGACGTCCAGCCTTGATTTGGTAAGATTGAAAAGCAAAAAGAAAGGTCAACACACTAAAGGCCTCAACCTCTAAACGGGAGCAACAATCATGATGTTTGATGCCATAGGACCAAAAAAGAAAAAGGGATCTTTTGCCCCCCTTTTTGATCGACTAACTAACCACAACCCTGAGGTTGAGGTAGAAAAAGAGCCCTATGGCTTTTTATCTCCCGATGAGCAAAAGGCCTCCATCATGGAGGAACTCACCCGCCTGCTTAACACTCGTACCCCACGGCTTAAGCAAACTGATCGGCGGGATGAAACCGCTGACATACACTATGGCATCCCCTCAAACATTGGTTTGCATAGCATCACAGCATATGACGGCATGAGTAAAGCCGCCTGGGCTGCCATTGCGGGCGATTTAACGGCCATCATCACCAAATTTGAACCTAGACTAAAATCCCCTACTGTCGTTGTCGAAAAATATGACGAGCAGACCCAATCCCTTAAGGTTTCTATTTCCGGCATTATTTATTATGAACATGAAAAAGAACGTGTTGCTTTTCCAATCGATATGGCCTTGTCAGCCTAAGCTGTTATTATATATCTGGCGGCACAGCACCAAGAGATTTTGACTGCTGATTAAAAATGGAAAAACTCTTTATTAACATTACACAAATTTATGGGGCCGCTGGCCAAAAATGGCTACAAGATCTTTCAGACTTAATCGTTAAAATTTGTCTAAAATACAATTTAAATGAGGTAACCTCTTTTCCAGACCTAACCTTCCACTATGTCGCTGCCTGCCAATTTGATGGAAAAGATGCTGTCCTTAAATTGGGGCCAGACATCCCATTACTTACAAAAGAAGCTATAGCGCTTAAAGCTTTTGCAGGGCATGGTGCAGTAACAATACTTGCTCAAGAAGATAACTTGCTTATTTTAACGCGCGCCAATCCTGGATTTACTCTTGAGGCAATGGGAAGCAAAATCAACAAAAACAGCACCATTCGAATGGCCTGCGACGTCATGAAGAAACTTCATAACGCAGAAGTTCCCGCATCTCATTCTTTTCCGCATATAAATGATTGGCTAACGACCATTGATAATAATTGGCCACTTCCCGCTCATCTGCTCGCCAAGGCCAGAAAGATCATAAATAATGAGAGGGTTTGCGGCCCTACCATACCTGAAAAATTGCTCCATGGGGACCTTCACCGCAGCAATATCCTTGCAGATAAAGATGGATGGATAGCGATCGACCCGAAAGGTGTAATCGGCGCCCCCATTCATGAGACTTGGGCATTTGTGAAAGATATGGAAGAGGATTTATCCTTCATCGCCAACCACTTTAACTACCCGCTATCGCTGCTCCAAGAGTGGTACTTTGTTCATCTTATCCGCTCCTGCTGCTGGTGCTTAGAAGATAAATTATCACCAGAACCTTTCCTATGCCTTGCTGAACGAGCTTATGGGATGATTTAGCTAACTAGACCCGGGATCCAGGTTTTTTTATGGGCCCCCGCTTTCGCGAAGATGACAGGGAAAAGTGTGAGTGTGGCTAGCAGCTCCCCCCTCTTTGTCTTTCCCGCGCACTCTCTTTGTCTTCATGCACTCCTTTGTCTTTCCCGCACTTGATGCGGGAACCCAGGCTTTTTTATAGCCCCCCGCTTTCGCGAGGGTGACAAAAAAAAGCGAGGAGGACAGGGAACCCGCATATTAAAACAGGGAGTATTCAGAACTTGAGATTTAGTGAGGTTTGAATAATGGGAAATAAATGAAAGAGCAGGTGGTTTATAAGATCAGTATTGGTAAGGCTTGGTTTTCATGAAAGACGCTATAAATAGCGAGTTTTCAATAATAATAGGAATTGTTCAGAATGTTTGAACAATCTCCTTCTAAACAGTGACGCTCTAAAAGAGTGACTCCGTTTTAGCATCAGCCTGTGAGAACAAACCGATGCCTTTTTCTTTAGAAAGGAGGTGATCCAGCCGCAGGTTCCCCTACGGCTACCTT
>MKSY01000003.1 GCA_001897475.1 Alphaproteobacteria bacterium 43-37 | reverse complement strand
GGATCAGTTTCTGGAGTGCAACCTACAGCGCAGTCTGTTGTCGTTTCCGTTGATGCTCAAGTTGCTGCTGTTGGCTATAAAATTATTCCGGCAGGCGCAACGAATGCTGTTGTGCAAGCGCTTCTTGCACAACAGCTTGCTGATGGTACAAAATTTACATACCCAGAGCTATGGGATACATCTGATGTTATGGTCAGGTCCCAGGAAGGTAAGCCCGAGTCATATGTTGGATATTATACCCAGCTTTATGATATCACTCGGTTGAGTGAAGGAAGACTTCTTGATGCAATGAAATACTGTGATAGTCTAAAGCAGCTATATGATGCTCAAGTTGCGCCAGCTACAGAAGGTGGACCAGCAAGATATTTACAAAGCGGTGGTGGGGTAAGTACTGGAGAAGATCGAGACCAAACTGCTGATGTTGCCAAGCTTTTTGCTGCCGTTGATAAATACTTTGCAGCTAGAAAATCTGCTGTTGTCGCAGCCAGAGATCAAAGCAGTGCTGCCTCAGTAGAAGGGTTTGTAGCTGCTTTTACTCAAATAGATGCAACATGGGAAACCCTTAGAGCCGTTCATGATCAGGTGAAGCTTGTGAATGCAGGTGGTCATATTGCTGAGGCTGAACAAAGTGCAGCTAGTGCTGCTATTGATGGCCTTATGGAATCATTTTACGTGATGCAGGACTTGCATAGCGCTAGTGGCTCTTATGACAATCATGACGTGCAGGCGGTACAACTAGCTGATTTAAAAACTAAAATAGCAGCTGTTAAGCCATATATACGTGATGAAGATCACGATCGTTTGTTGGATCATATTGCTCAACTTGAAACAGCCTTAACAAACTATCGTCAGCTTCATGCCAAGTCTGATAGGGTATTTCGTGAGACTTGGCCAATAGTTAATTACCATGCGGCGGCGGCGAACCATTAAGATAAGAATGTGAGCAATTAATTTTATTAAGGCTTACTAAAAGGAGGGGATTTCCCCTCCTTTTTTTGTAATTTGTAAAAGAGCTGAATCCAGGCTTTTTATATGGGCCCCCGCTTTCGCGAGGGTGACGAGGAAAAAGAGCGAGGGTGACAAGCCACTCTTTGTCTTCCCGGACACCTCCTTTTGTCTTCCCGGACGCAGATCCGGGATCCATGGTTTTTATGGGGCCAGGCATTTATATGGCCCCCCGCTTTCGCGAGGGTGACAGGAAAAAGTGCGAGGATCTACAAGAAAAAGAGTGCGAGGGTGACAATGGAAGTGTCTGCCAATAACAAATTAGAATGTATGGGGCAAGAAACTTTGGGGCGAGTGACCGGGATCGAACCGGCGACCTCAAGAGCCACAATCTTGCGCTCTAACCGACTGAGCTACACCCGCCATCAAAGTCGGTCTCATTTAGCGTGAACTCAAAAGAAGAGTCAAGACTAAATCATGTTTTCTAAACCTATATATACAATGATAAAAAAATATTTTAGTGTTTAGCCTTTGATGACAAAATCCATAAACCGTTATGTTCTTCGAGGGTGAAATGAAACAGGTAGAGAAGGTATTAGCTTACATTGCTGAGAACGATATTAAGTTTGTTGATCTTCGGCTCACAGGCATGGATGGCAAATGGCACAGGTTAGCGTATGATGTTTCTCAGGTGGATCAATCTTTTTTGCAAAACGGTGTGGTTTTTGATGGCTCCTCCATAAGGGGGTGGCGAGATATCCATGAATCTGATATGCGGCTTATCCCCGATTTAGAGCGGATTGTGTTGGATCCTTTTTGTGCTCAGCCCACGGCTGTTTTGATGGCTGATGTGGTGGATCCTAAAACAAACAAGCCTTATGAATCTGACCCGCGCAGCTTAGCCAAAAAGGCTGAAGCGCTGTTAGCGGAGCTTAATATCGCTGATCGTGCCTATTTTGGGCCGGAGCCAGAATTTTTTGTGTTTGATCATGTATCGTATGATGTATCGATTGGCAAGGCTAGCTATGAGGTTTTTTCTCAGGAAATGTCATTAAGTAGCGGAATCGGTTCTGTTTTTCAGCCAAATGCTGGGCATCGCCCGGGTACCAAGGGTGGGTATTTTGATGTGGCTCCCTCGGATCAATGTGGGGATATGCGTGGCGAAATGCTGGATATGCTTAAAATGATGGGCGTGAGCGTGGAAAAGCATCATCACGAAGTGGCCGCGGCGCAGCATGAGCTGGGCTTTAAGTTCGATCAGCTCGTGCAAACAGGTGACCACCTGCAAGCCTTTAAATATGTTGTCAAAAATGTGGCTCATATGTATGGCAAAAGCGCGACTTTCATGCCTAAACCAATTTTTGGCGATAATGGTTCGGGGATGCATGTGCATTTGTCTTTGTGGCATAAGGATAAGCCCTTGTTTCAAGGCAATGGCTATGCCGGCCTTTCTGATCTGGCTCTTCATTTTGTAGGTGGTGTGTTAAAGCATGCAAAGGCTGTGAATGCTTTTTCCAACCCAACCACGAACAGCTACAAGCGTTTGGTCCCGGGCTATGAGGCGCCTGTAATTGCGGCTTATTCCCAAGCGAATCGCTCGGTTGCTTGCCGCATTCCTGTTGTTACCAATCCGCAACATGCGCGGGTGGAATTTAGATTCCCAGACCCGTCGGCCAACCCGTATCTAGCCCTGGCTGCTATTTTGATGGCGGGGATTGATGGCATTGTGAACAAAATTCATCCAGGCAAGCCGGCTGAGGATAATCTTTATGAGCGTCCTGGCGAGTACCCTTGCCTTTGTGGTTCCTTGGAGGAGGCGTTGGCTTCATTGGCGAGTGACTGCGAATTCTTATTCCGCGGCGATGTATTTACGCCGGATATGGTCCAATCCTATATCCGTATGAAGAAGGAGGAGGTAATGGCTGTGGCTCTGCAACCTCATCCTAGTGAATATGCTCTCTATTATGGAGTGTGATTGGGGAAGTGTTGTTTTTATAGCTGAACCGTCATCGCGAGCGTAGCGTGATGATCCAGGATCCAGGCTCTTATATGGCCCCCCGCTTTCGCGAGGGTGACAAGAAAAAGAGCACGAGGGTGACAAGAAAAAGAGCACGAGGGTGACAGGAAAAGGAGCACGAGGGTGACAAGAAAAACAGTGTCTTCCCGCACGCTTCTTCGTCTTCCCGCAACCCTCTCTTTGTCTTCCCGGGCCTAGACCCGGGATCCAGGTTTTTGTTGCCTCAGGCGCCCCTTTATTGCCCTGCGTCTCCATTATTTTAGGGGCATATTTCCTTTGGTTCTTAATAAATTATTAAAATTTTCATGAAGAAGATAAAAAAGATATTGCGTTTGGTGGGTGTGTTTGCTAGAAGGTGTGAAGATGATTGAAGAGTGAGGGATAAGAGTGAAT
>MKSY01000002.1 GCA_001897475.1 Alphaproteobacteria bacterium 43-37 | reverse complement strand
GTCACCCATGAATAGTTATGGCACTCACCAAATCCAAATTAGCGAAATTTTCTGGACACAACCGTTACAAGAGCTGGAAGATGCTGTTTTAGCCCGAATCCCAGTCCTTCAAAATAAGGAAACTAGAACAACTGCCCAAGAGGCGGAGGATGTTGTTTCTCGGATGATGCATGCTGCGCGTCGCCGGATTGGCGAGCGATTTAAAGGCATGGCGCCATCATTTCTTCGGGGCGTTATTTATCTTCGTAATCAGTACATGTATAGCGATCCATTAGGGCCAACGTACGAATATTTGAGAAAGAAAGGTAAGACAGCTGGTAGTATTATTGAGTCTGCAAAGCGGACCGGTGGTGAAAACTTGGGGCTTAAATCTCCTTTTATCTTAAGCCTGCTCAATGCAATTGACTCAGGTTTAAAGTTGGTTGGGTTGCTGTAGTTCTCGTTTTTATAAGACTTTCTATTAATTTGCATAACGAAAAACCTCCACCTCTGGTGGAGGTTTTTGGCTTTCTTCTTTGTCATCCCGCTTCCCTTTTGGCCATCTGGTCACCTCACTTTTGGCCATTCCGCACTCCTTTTGTTTTCCCACGCACCCCACTTAGTCATTCCCGCACTCCTTTTGTTTTCCCGGGCGCTCCTCTTTGTCTTCCCGGACACCTCCCTATGTCTTCCTCGCGTATGCGGGGACCCATGAGTCTTTCAGCTTAACTGATCTTAGATTTGTAAAAAAGGTGGATTCCCGTTTTCACGGGAATGACAAAAAAAAGAGCGAGGGTGACGTGGGAAAGAGCGAGGGTGACGTGGGAAAGAGCGAGGGCGATAAGGAAAAAGAGCGAGGGTGATGGGGAAAAGAGCGAGGGTGATACTGGGAAGCGGAGATGGCGGCGGCGCCCACTGCATCTCATTGCGAGCATAAAAGTCACAAACTTTCGTCTCCGGTGGAGGTCTATGACTTCATTGTGAGATTTCCAAAATCGTAAAGTGCTGCCACGTTTTAAAGATAAAATTTTAAGTAAATTATAGAGATAAAAATTTTTTTGGACTTTTCTGAATTTTTTTGTGTATAAAAACGTATCATTTGGAAAAAACTATGCGATCCAGTCGCTTTATGGTTATCTCTTATTTCCCTCGTTTAAACATCGAGCTGATGTCTTTGATGGCTTGAGCTGTGTCTCTGGACTGAATGATCTCGTTTTCCACTGCATGCGTTGTCCCACCTATACCGATTGATGATCCGTCGCCGGTCGGTTGAAGAACTGCTGGAGCTTTCTGGGAACTTCTAAGCTGTTGGAGTAATGCTTCAATTTGAGCTGTATCTCCTCGGATGCTGATTTTCCCTGCGGGGACGAATCCATCTGTGAAGCTTCCATCACGTGCGGTGGCTTGATTTGAGCCGTCATCATCATCGCCGCTAGAGCTTGTGTTCGAGCTTGAGTCATCGTCATCATCGTCCTGGCTGCTATTTGAGTTTCTGGAGGGTGAGTTAGACAACCAAGGTAAATCACTATCTAAGGGCGTGGATAAACCTGAAGACGATCCGTCGACAAGCCATGGAAGGTCTTTCATCTGTTTTTGCCTAAGGTTCTTAGCCCTTAGCTTTTTATCTAAGCTTGGCTGACGAAACTGATTGAAAGAATCATCCATTGGATCAAGCGTTTTTTTCTTGGCAGTGCTCATAAATGTGTCGCTGTTATCCCAAGCACTACAAGCAGATTTTGAGGACGTTTTATCTTGAATTCGTTGGACATACGATAAGCGATATTCTTTAAGCTCGTCAGCTGATAATTCGCACAAATGATGACATTTCTTCACGAGGTAGCTTTTAAGGTACCCTCGGCAATGTTTATCAACATCCTCACGCTTAGCATCGCCCTCGAGTAAAGCGCCTTCACAACGGTTAAAACAATATTGGTTGTAATGTTGAAGGCAACGGTTGTAACAATCATGGTGGTTAATCAAGCCATCAGCTCCTTTTAGGAGCATTTGTTCGCACTCTACACGCCACTGAAGCTGCTTTTCTTGAATCTTCTGATTGCTGCACGCTGTGACCAAACAACATAATAGGAAGAGTATTAGACATCGGAAATACCTGGTATCCATCGGTTATTCTGTTGCCTCCCTTCCCTTATGAGAGCGGGACTTATTAAATCACCCGCAATTTAGTTACCATAACAAATCATAACCAAAGAGGAAAGATATGGAATATCATGATCTAAGTTATAAAGTTGACCAAATGAGTGCTGAACTGGCTCATGTTAAGGCTGAACAGGCCTGCTATGCAGCTTTAGTAGAAAAGAAAGAGCACTTACACCTGGAACAAAAGCTTGCTGATGTGCAAAGCCAGCATGATGGTCTTACACAAAGAATTTCTCATCTTGAAGCCGAGCGTAATAGAGGCTTATTGAGAGGAGCTAACGCCCACTGTTCAGTAGAAATGAAAAGCGCTCTTGAATCCTTTATCCGTAGAGGTGGTCAAGATGGATCACTTGAGGTGAAAGAATTGTCAACGGAAAGAGGTGGGGATGGTCTCATTCCTCGCTATATTCATGACAGAATTGTTCAGCAATTAAGTGGGCAAAACTCTATCCGCTCCCTTTGCAATGTCATCCAAGTTCAGTCAGATAGCGTGGATATTCTAGTCGAGAAGAAAGAGGCTGATGCTGGCTGGGTAGGCGAGGATGAGGCACGAAAAGAAACTGGATCACCTGAGATTCTTAAAATGACTATTTCAACTCATGAGTTATATGCAAAGCCCAAAGTTACCCAGAAACTATTGGATGACTCATGTATCGATTTAGAGCGTTGGGTAATTGAGAAGGTCACGCAGCAGATGATAGCGAAGGAAAACCAAGCCTTTTTAAATGGCTCTGGTGTTAAAATGCCAAAGGGAATATTAAGCTATTTATTCCAAGATGAGCCAACCTCATGGGGAGAGTTCCAATCGTTTTCGGTTAATCGGCAGCAATTGTCTGATGGGGGGGCTGTTTCTAACGCATTGACGGATATAGTGTATAGTCTTAAGCCTGGGCATCTCAATGGTTCTGTCTGGATTATGTCTAGGCAGATGCTCTCTACATTGCGTAAACTACGTGAAGAACGCAGTGGTAGGTATCTCTGGCAGCCAGCTTTGCTTGCAGATCAGCCGTCGACATTGTTTGGATACCCAGTTGTCACTGTGGATGATATGCCTAAACTTGAAGAAGGGAAGCCATCAACTCAGATTTTGTTCGGAAATTTAAAACAAACCTATCAAATTGCTGACCGCACGAGCCTTTCCTTGCTAAGAGATCCATATACATCAAAGCCGTTTGTTGAGTTTTATATTACGCGTCGTGTTGGTGGTGATGTGGTTTGTTTTGAATCCTTAAAGGGGCTGACCGTTCGGTAAAGAATGCTGCGATGTCATTTAAATTGAATAGCAAAATAAATCACCTATTTAAAGGTAAATCCAAAGAGGTGGCGAGTGAAGATCAAACGCCAGAGAGGGCTATGGAGGAGTATTTTTTGATATTAACATTATCCAAAATTCTTCCTTTGCCAGAATGGTATAATGACTTATGAGGGATCATGAATGATATAAAACTAATTATTGAAGGAGGGGGCGGTGAGCCCCTTTTTTCAGCTGCTCATTGTACACAAGAGTTTTCCTTGGTTAGGCAGGGAATGTTGACGAGAACTGTGAATGGGGAAATGGTGTATTTAGGTAATGCAGATCATCAAAAATACATTACCCAGATTCGCGGAAAAGATTCACATGCGCCTGCATTGGAAAATTTGTGGCGTGGACGTGAGGTTATTGTCCATTGTATTCAATTTCTGACACAAGAAATAGCTAGCGGAGTGAATGAGGTTGTGTTGTCAAAATTACCTTGTCCGCAATCTATTCGCGTGCTTGGTTTTGAAGGAGATACACCAGTTCATCATATTTCTGAGAAGGCTATTTTCTTAGAAACAGAAAGCTCACATAAGCGATTTCTTCGCTACCGTCCTTTGCTTAAGATGATGGTTGTTGATGTTGAAATGAGTATTCAAGAAAAGCAAAATCTTATTGAGTGGAGCATACATTTAGAAGAGATTTAATTTGACTTTTTGACGCTTTCTTTAATACGATCGATTAATAGTCACGTTTGTTAAAAAAGGTATTCATATACATGATCGTTCCTACTTATAAAATTTAGGGTTTGATTTGTAAGATTGGTGGAGCAAAAGGTTATATGTTGATAAAAAAAATAATTGCTATAGTTATTTGCTGTGCTTTGAGCGGTCATTCAGCATTAGCTCAAAGTCAATTCCCCGAGTATATTGCCCCTGTTTCTGCTATCAATGGCTCTAATCTAAGGTTAGTAAGATTTGTGCCGGGTGATGCTTTCTCAGAAAGTCAGTTGCATCATGCTTTTGATAATGCATTAGGACGCACAACAGATGTATCGGAATTTTCTCAGTATGTTTTAACCACGACGTATACTTTGACACCATTTTTTAGCCCATGGCTTATTTATAGCAATCATCGCCCTAATAATGCCATTGGTTTTGCTCAAGTTAGACCCTTAAATAATGAAGTTGTTAGCATTACTGTTTCTAGACTTGAAGCGGGCATGACAGTTGAATTTGAGAAATTAATGACGGCTTTTGTTAGTCGCTTTGTTGGGAAAATTCTTGTTCATAACATTAAGGCATTTAGTGTTTTATTGGCGCAAAAAGAGAGAAGCCCCTTGCGGGTTGCCGAGATTGAAAGAAATAAACAGGCCATTATTGCGAAACTTTCGAATGAAGAAGGATTTACACCGAAAGCTCTTCTCTTTAGTTCTAACCCCAAGGTGTCGCATCAAGTAACAGGAGGGCTCTTGAGTGCATCTGAGCCGGCAGCTCTTGGGGAATTTCAACCAAGGGTCTGCCGATTTGTAGATGAATTAATGAAATTAGACGTTGATATCATAGGAGCCTATGGGACCCAAAGGTATGCGAATGATTTTAAAAAAACACCAAGCTGTAGACCGGATTTTAAAAATATTATGTTTGAAAAGGGTAGTTTTGTATTTGCGGTACAAAGTGAGAGCGGCTGGTGGCAATGGGGTACGGTAGTTTTTACCACGGGGGTTCTAATAACTATCTGTCTGCACGGAGCTGCCATATGGCGTGTAATTGGGCGGCTTTTTGGCAATGTTCGTCATGATGGTGGCTTGTAATAAGCGCAAAGATTTATCACAAGATAGGTCTTAAGCTGTCTTTTTCATTTTAAGTTCATGATGTGCAAGATAAAGTGTGCTTGGTATGATGATGACTGCGCCGAGGCCTGTTGATAAATGAAGTGTTTCGCCAAAAAAGAGCCAGCCTGTGGTGGCGGCAAATAACAATTCCACATAACGAAACGGCGAGAGAACGGAAACATCTGCGGCTTGAAAAGCTTTCAAAACGCAAAACTGAATCAAGTTGCAACCAACGCCAAGCAGGAACAAAAAGACCAACTCATTCATATTTGGAGCTTGCCATGCGTTAATGGCAAATGGGAAGCTGATAAGACAGGCTCCGATGCTAAAGTAAAAAAGGATGGTTGCCATAGACTCATTCGTGATCATCTTTTTCCCAATGATATCCGATAGGGCAAAGCAGATCGAAGATACGAGCAATAAGGAGGCCGCTGTATTGAATGTTGTTCCAAGTGGGTTGATGACAATTAGAATGCCAGAGAAGCCAATGAGAGTAATGATCCAGCGCCTCATGCCTACGTGTTCTTTTAGAAAAATCATGGCCAAGGGAAGCACAAACAGTGGAACGGTGAAGCCGAGGGTGGTTGCGATTGTCAAGTGAACATGGCTAACCCCATAACACCAAATCATGATGGCAATAGTTCCTAAGATTGTACGAATTGCATGGACATGCCATTTTTTAACAAGCAGGGACTCTTTGCCTAAGTAAACCATAACGGGGAGCATGCTGATAACCCCAAAGAAAAATCGGAAGAAGGCTACTTCTACACTAGGCAACCTTTGGCCTAAAAATTTCATGAGAACATCGTTAAGATTGCTGACGGCAGACATTGCAAGGATCCACATGATTCCGTGAGCGATACCGCTATGCATAAGAGTTTGGTTCTTACTAATGATTTTACTCACGATTGTATCCCACTTCGCTAACTCCCGTTGTTCAAGTGATAGTTGGGAACAAAAATTTTCGCAAGCAAAATAAATGTTTAAAATTGCGATCTACAAAGTCAAAATAACCACTGATAAGTTGTTTTTGATATACTTATGAGATAAAAATGAGGCCTAAAGAAAAAGGGAATGGACATGGGTTTATTGAGTCTTATGGTTGGGCAAATGTTGGTCATCGGTTTCCAGGGTAAGAGTATAGATGACTCTTGGCCAACTTTATTGCAACAGCAGGTTTCTGATGGTCAAGTCGGAAATATCATCCTATTTTCTCATAATATTGAATCGCCTCATCAGATTAAAAAGTTGAATCATGCCCTTAGTGAAGCAGCGCGAGGAAGCATGCAATTTGGGATCGCTATTGATCAAGAGGGTGGCAAAATTCAGCGGCTGAGAGCCTCAACTGGCTTTACCGATTATATGTCACCTCAAAAATATGGCGAGGAATCACCAAAGGTTCGATATCAAATAAGTCAGCAGATGGCGATGGAGCTTAAGGCTTATGGGTTTAATATCAATTTTGCGCCATCCGTTGATTTGCATTCGTTAGATTCAAAAATAATTGGTGTTCTTGGTAGATCGTTTGGTGTTGAGTCGTCAAAGGTTGTTGAGGCGTCTGAGGATTTTGTTAATGGGCATCATTATGCAGGTGTGGTCACCTGTTTGAAGCATTTTCCAGGTCATGGATTAGCTATTGGTGATAGCCATGAAGGATGGGTGGATGTAACGCAAACCGCTCAGACAGATGAGTTGGTGCCTTTTGCAGATTTAATCCGCCGAGATAAAGCAGACATGATTATGACCGCCCACGTGTTTAACCGCCAATATGACGAAAAACATCCGGCAACGCTTTCACCAAATGTTATCCGCACTCTCCTTAGAGAGCAAATGGGGTACGATGGTGTGGTTATCGGTGATGATTTACATATGGGAGCTATCTTGCAGCACTACAGCTTAGATGAAGCCATTGTTTTGGCTCTACAGGCCGGATGCGATATGCTCATCTTTTCCAATAATCCATTAGCAGCAATGGGTGTGAAAGATTTTGCTCCTGACCCAGATTTGCCAACCAAAGTTCACGCTATTATAAGGCAGGCGATAGATGATGGAAAACTTTCTTATGCCCAAATCGAGCACTCTTACCAGCGGATTGTGGCTATGAAAAAGAAAGTACTACAGCCTTTTGTTGACGAAAACTAACCGTGTATGAAGCCGATAATTTGCGAGAGTGTTTCGCGCATTTTATGGCGGTGACAGACGATATCAACCATACCATGTTCAAGTAAGTACTCTGCTGTTTGAAATCCTTCTGGCAGCTTTTGCTTTATAGTTTCCTCAATCACACGTGCCCCGGCAAATCCAATAATTGCTTTAGGTTCGGCGATGGTGATATCCCCCAACATGGCAAAAGAAGCAGAGACGCCCCCTGTGGTTGGGTCACAAAGCACATTAATGATAGGGAGTCTGCGTTCCTTCATCATGGTGGTGGCGATGACTGTGCGTGGAAGCTGCATCAAGGATAGGATGCCTTCTTGCATGCGGGCGCCGCCGGTGGACGGAAAAATTACCAATGGCAGATTTTTTTCCACAGCAGTTTTGGCAGCAGCTAAAATTGACTCACCAACAGCCATGCCCATTGAGCCGCCCATAAATTCGAAATTAAACGCAGCAATTACTAGCCCGCGCCCAAGGATAGAACCTGTTGCAGCTAAGACGGCATCATCAGCGTTTGTTTTGGCTCTAGAGTCACGAAGGCGGTCGGTATACTTTTTAGAATCTTTGAATTTTAAGGGGTCGGCTACTACTTTTGGGGAAGGTAAAAGGTTATATTTGCCTTCATCAAAGGTTATGGCTAGTCGTTCCTTGGCGCTAATGCGCAGATGATGTTGGCAGTGATGGCAAACATGTTGATTTTCAATCAACTCGCGATGAAAAATCATTTGACCGCATGATGGGCACCGACTCCAAAGATTGTCAGGTACATCAACTTTTTGAACAAGAGCACGAAGCTTTGGAGGAACAAGATTTGTTAGCCAACTCATTTAGCGGGTGTCCTTTAAAACCAGTGGTTGGGAGAATAAAATGAAGGGACTGGCATGCTAAAGCATCCGTCCAATTTTGAGGAATTTTTCGCGGCGATGATTTAAAAGACCTTTATCATCGAAGCGGCCTAACTCAGCAAAGCTCTTGACAAGGGCTTTATCAATCTTAGATGCGCTGATAGCGTGATTTCGATGTGCACCGCCCAAAGGCTCTGGGATGATTTCGTCAATGACGCTTAATTCAAGAAGATCTTGAGCCGTTAGTTTTTGAGCTAAAGCAGCATCCTGGGCTCTTGAGGCGCTTCGCCACAAAATAGAGGCGCAGCCCTCAGGGGTGATCACAGAATAAACTGCGTGTTCAAGCATGTGAACGTGGTTGGCCGCGGCAATAGCAATGGCGCCACCAGATCCGCCTTCTCCAACCACAACGGCCACATAGGGAACTCGAAGGGTCATAGATTTTTCAAGGCATTTTGCAATAGCTTCTGCTTGCCCGCGTTCTTCTGCATCAAGGCCTGGGTAAGCTCCTGCTGTATCAATCAAAGAGATGAGTGGTAGATTAAATTGATCCGCTAGCTCCATCAGCCTTTTAGCTTTGCGATACCCTTCCGGTTTAGGCATGCCAAAGTTATGACGGAGGCGACTTTCTGTGTCATGACCTTTTTCGTGCCCCATGATTACCACGCTTTGGCCATGGAAACGAGCAAAGCCGCCTAAAATGGCTCGATCTTCAGCAAAAGTGCGATCTCCGGCCAACGGTGTGAAGTCTTGCACTAGCTTGACAACAATGTCACTGAAATGAGGACGGTCGGGATGACGGGCAACCTGAACCTTTTGCCAAGGGCTCAGCTTAGCGTATGTTTGCAACAGAAGCTTCTCTGCTTTAGATTGTAAGCGTTGAATTTCTTGAACGATGTCAATATCTTCAGCGCCCGATAAATGCTTGAGTTCAGCAATTTTATTTTCTAAATCCGCAATCGGGCGTTCAAAGTCTAGATGGGTAATCATGAACGTCTTCTAAAAGTGGCACCAAAAAATCCACTGTGACTATACAAATAAATAAGTTGAAACTCCACTATATTTTACAAAAATTAACCTTTTCCAAGTGAGCCAAGTGATCCAAGTAGAATAGCAAGGGGTGCCGCTTTGCGTAAAGCTCCATCAAATAGATCGTATTCAAACTAAATGCGTTTCAATTTCTAATAAAATAATTTTGTGAGGCTGAATGTTTTTTCTAAAGGTTGAAGATGAACAGGGAAATTTTGTTGAAAATATTGATAAAATTTTAAGTGTGACAATTAAGCAGCAAGAAGGATTCCTGCCTTATGCGCAATTAAGTATCCCAAAAACTTACAATTTGGAAAAATTACTGCGTCATGAATGTGTGTATGAGATCATTGAGAAGACGTCTAACGAGTATCGTTTATTGTTTAGAGGAAGTTATGTTGGGCAAACACCACAAGGCTTACATGCTATTGCATTAGTGTTTTTGCCAAAAATGCTATCTATCAGCCATATCCGGGAGCTTTTTGCTCCATATCTGCAAGAGCATGACTCATTATTTGAACACACAGAGCATTCTGGCTTCAACTATCCTATCGAAACAGTTTCCGTCATTCTCGACTATGATCGTGCGCAGCAACAATATGGTATTAATAATGTGTTTGAGGGGAGACGTGGTCTTGTTCTTAAGAACTTGCCGCAAGATGAGGTATTTCACCTGGATATCACAAAGATCCCTTATGGAAAAATTCATCTTAAATTTGAAATGAATTGGTCGCGTAGTTCGTTTGAGCTATTCGATCTTGGTGGATTGATCCAGCAAGGCGCTGGCCCGATTCATACGCTTACCCCTCAGTCTATGCAAGAAGCATGGCCAAAGGTAGGGCAACCTCTTTGCCGTGGGGTCTTTACCGTAATATCTTCTAACTTGCCTATCACAAAGAGGGAAGACACATCGGTTCTCAAGATGGCGTCTGACGTTGGTGAAGAGGAAAAAGTGCCTGTGTCAATTGCAACCGTGAAGCCTGAGCTGATTGTCTCTCATGAAAAGAAGTTCCACTATTACGAGATTTTTGAAACGGACGTTACTTTATCGTCTGCTTCATCATTTGGGGCTGTAATGCCCCAGCACTTCAGGCTAAATGCAGCTGATGTTGGAGAGGTTTCTGAAGATAGAGCTTTCTTTGAGAGTGATCGTGGGAAAATGGCGATTCGCCATGCTATGAAGGTGGCTCAAATGAAGCTATGGGCTAGCCATCGAAACCATCGTTTAACTTTAACTGTTCCTTATGACGAATCCTACCTTGTCTCCACTTTTGACTGGGTGTTGGTTGAAGATCCTCGGTTGCCGAAAGGAACATTTGAGGGAAAAGTTATTGATTATACTATTTATATACAAGGCTATGCCCGCAATATTACGATTACACTCGCTGCTTGCTCATCTTATGGAGCAGATCTTCTTCAAAAAAAGAACGAAATCTCTGATGCGTGGGGGGATTTGTCTGTGCAATTAAAAGAAGAGGTTAAACCAAAGAATGGTATGCAAGATATCGTTGCTAATGTTGCCGTCGATCATGGCGCTATGGCACAGATACAGGGCATGGAGCAATCTGGTGATTTAAATGTGAACGCAACCATAGTTAAGGTACATTTAAATCCGCAAGCGTTAGTGAAGAATCAAACTATTCGTAAACATTTTGCGCTTTCTTCATCCTAAATCAAACCGGAGTAAAACATTATGTTCAGCTGGATCAAGCCGCTGTTTGTGGCAACTCTTAACCGTGGCGTATTGCCACGGCCTGCCGATGCTCATCCATGGCCAGAAAAAGAAATCGTTTTAGGTAAAAGAGAAAAAGTTCGTATTAATGCTGTGCGCGGTGTTGTTCTTGAAACATTGAAGCTCTCGTGCCGGTTAGTGAAAATCCCATTGGTAGATTATGATGTGACGGCTCAGGTATACCTTGGGGCAGAGCCGCTGCCGAGTGTTCGATTGTATTCATCAGATGTGGGTAGAGCCGCTCAATCGACGATTTCAGGCGACCATTTGCTTAAAGGTGTGGAATTCGTTTGGTTAGGGTTAAGGCAAGAAGATCAGCAATACCGTATTGAGATGCAAGATGGGAAGCCGTTGGTTTTACAAAGTGCTTTTTACATCCATGAGTTTCGTCAGCAAACAGCCGGACACTTTACTCTGACCTATCAGCAGTTAGCCGATGGCAGTCTCAATGTAATACCCCCGGGCCGCCCTAGGGGCTACCCTGTGTGGAGCTATGGTGGTGTTATGGGCGATGGTGGGCAGATACACTTAAGTGAGCCTGTATTCTTCTCGCTTACGATGAGGCAGGGTAAAACTTATGTTGATTTGGTGCGATCTAAGGTCTTGCGAAAAGCAGGGGTCACTTATGAAAAGCCGGTATTTTACAATAACCGGGAAATTGTTGTCCAAGAGCAAGAAGTAACAATGGATAGCCTGGCAGAGGCTGTTGCTTCAGGGGGCATTCAAATCATCGTTAGACAAGATAATGCTCTGCCAGTTCGTATGCAATCTGTTCAGTTGAACCAGGTGAGTGAAAGTGTGTTCGCTCTAACGTTTGCTAGAAAAAAATCTTAAGTCATTGTTCAAAAAATAACCATCAACGCCTTATGAAAGGGGTAAAAATATGGATCAAACGATTATTTTTGCTGATACCATTTATGGTGAAGCTAGAGGGGAGTATTGCCGCCCAAGTGGCGGGCTGCCCAGTCTCATCGCTGTCGCTAATGTCATTATGAACCGTGTGAAGGATCCAAAAAGATTTGGCAATACTGTGGAAGAAGTGTGTTTGGCGAAAAAGCAGTTTTCTTGCTGGAATGACTCTGATCCTAATCTGTTGCTGTTAAGCTTGCCTACTCGGTTCAAAGAACCTATTTGGTGTGTTGCATTGAATGTAGCGCAAAAGGTGAGTGATGGGTTGTGGCCCGACTTGACAAAAGGTAGCAACCACTACCATTCCACAAGTATTACGGCGCCTGAATGGGCGGCTGGCGTGAAGCCGACAATCCAAATTGGCGCACATATTTTCTATAAAATTTAACAAAGGGTTGTGTCACTATGGCGATCAATTTTTTACCTATTATTTTGGCGTTGGTAGGTTTGTTTCCATCCATATCTAAACTCATTAAGGATAATAATCCTGCAACAATTGAAAAAATCATTTCGGTAGCAAAACATGTGACAAATTCACAAACTACTGAAGGGATCGTGAGAATCTTAAATCAGGATCCAATGGCACGTGAGAAGTTTGAACAATCGTTGGCGCAAATTGAAAAAGAAGTCGATGAAATTTTAGCTAAAGACAGAGACAGCGCTCGCAAGCGAGATATAGCTATGCTTCGACACGGGGTCTATAATATGCGCGCTGATATTATGGTTGTTTGTGCGGCTTTAGGCCTGGCAGCATGCTTGTTTAGTTTGGTTCTTTATCAAACATCTATGCCTGGTGAGGCGATAGGTATCATCTCAACCATTGCTGGTATTTTTGGTGCCTGTTTAAAAGATGCTTACGCTTTTGAGTTTGGGTCATCACGAGGTAGTAAAAATAAAGATGAGCAGGTTGCTCTTATCCTTAAAAAATTTGAACAAAATGAAAAATATTAATAGGCAAGTTATCAGGAGGTCGAGTCTACGGGGCGTGGTCTTTTGTTATCATCAATGGCTACAAAGATAAATTGTCCTTCAGCTACCCGCCTTGGCGGGCCAACTCTGTTAGAGCGAGTCCATACATCTACCTGAACTTTCATAGAGGTCTTCCCAACATGAATGACTTCTGCATAGCTGCTGACTTCGTCACCTACATTTACTGGCTCATGAAAGGCAATAGAATCAATGGCTACAGTGACAACAGGGCCGCCGCAACGCCGAGTTCCAGCATTTGCGCCAGCAAGATCCATCTGTGATAGTAGCCAGCCCCCAAAGATGTTGCCAGATGGATTGGTGTCAGCGGGCATGGCAATGGATCGGAGCATAAGCCGTTCAAGTGATGGAGGGATGTTTTCACTCATGGCGTTATTTTCTATCGTTATCGAATGATAGCCTGCTTTGATGTTGCTGCGATGAAAAACTATATGTGATAAAAATTATTTAATCTTAGTTTCTTTGAACTCAACATGCTTGCGAGCAATGGGGTCATACTTACGCTTGGTTAGCTTTTCTGTTACTTTGCGTGGGTTTCTTTTGGCTACATAAAAGTACCCTGTATCAGCTGTGCTCAAAAGCTTAACCACGATTGTTGCTGACTTTGCCACGACTTGACTCCTTACTTAAACATGCGCATTCCTTTTAACGTTAGTGCCTGTTTTTTGTCAACCATAATAATAATCAAATTAAAAAAAACTACTTTTTAAACAAAAGGGCTGGAATTTGAGCAGCTAGTATGGTACAAAACCATAAAAGGGGCGCTCGGAATGAAAAAAGTATTAATTGTTGAAGACAATACCCTCAATATGAAGCTTTTTAACGATGTCTTGTTAGCTAATGGCTATCAAACAGCGCAATCTGTCACTGGCTTAGATGTTATTGAGCTTTGTGAGTCGTTCAAGCCAGATGTCGTGGTTTTAGATATTCAGCTGCCTGAAATTTCAGGGTTTGAGATCATTAAACAAATTAGAGAAAATCCTCCTCATAAAGATATTCCAGTGGTTGCTATTACAGCTTTTGCTATGCATGGTGACGAAGAGAAAATTTTAGCGTCTGGGTGTAATGCTTATCTTTCAAAACCGATTTCTGTTGGGCGGTTCTTAGAGCACATTCAGCATTTCTGCCATAGAGATGCCGCTTAAAATAATCCAGAACCTTTTGTTTTTAGTCTTGTTTTTTAGTTTCAGAACAGTCACTAATATGACTTAATAAAAAAGTTTTTTGGAGCAGTTATGTCCATGTACCGCAGAATGATATCTGTTGGCATCGTTGTCAGCATCCTTGTAACTACACTCCATTCTACTGCCTTTGCAGACTTCCAAAGAAATAGTTGGCTTGAAGCGCTAGCGCCAGGATATTTGGTGCCAGATGCATTGGAGCGTGTTAAGTCTTACACTGGAGCGCCAGAAGAACAAGCTATTTTTGAGAAAGTTGATGGACCTATTTTGAAAGGAGTTTTGGGTAGGATTATTGCGGGGCTGTCTGCTGAGGGAAATGGTACGTCATTAAGTCAGTCTATGGATCGTGTGGCGAGCTATCAAGCTCTTCTTGGAGCTTTGAGGTTTGCTGGTAGTGAGCAAACAGCAGATTTAGCTCCAATAGAGGATACCTTAAGCAAGATGCATCCAGATATGATTAAACGTTTCATATCAGATAGTCGGCATTATGGAAGGTGGAGTGAGTTTTCGACAACTATATCCCAACCATGGGTATGGGATAGAGTCGGTATGGATGTTTTTGGAATGTCAAAAATTGTACCATTCGGAATTTGGATTTTGGATGACGAGAAAAAAAGAAACAATTTAGGTGGAGTTAATAATGAGTTATTAAGAGGCATAAATTGGTTTTATTTTGGCTATAAATTAACGCAAGTTAATGTGCCAATGGACGTAGCCATTGGGCATCTTGCCAATGATACTATGCAGTTATTGGATAATGTTTACCATCGTAATGTAACGGCTATTAGCGAAGAGTGGCGTGTTAATTATTACAAATATGCGCACATCTTTTCAGGTGTAGGCGTTATGGAAGAATTGCTGGCAGATTTAGGAGAGGCTGTTCGTGGTCCAGCGGTTGTTGTGGTTTTAATAGGAGAGGGTGAATACTCATTGGCTGTCAAAGCCGTGAAGAGCTACTTTGGTGAGATTTACGACCTGCTCAATCGGAATCGCAAGTTCTTCACGCTACATCCTCAAGGCTCAGCTTATCTTTATGCTGTCTTAAACCTATTTGCGCTTCCACTTCTTGTGTTTGATTTTGATAATTTTTACTGGAAAGATTCTCAGGCACGTTTTGATGCCTTGCTAGAGCAAGAACCCTTTACCCCCAAATTTTATGGGGATCTGTTCATCTGGATGGGCAAAGCCTTGACGCCTGTGTTTGTGACAGCTCAGCTTTATGATGAAAAGATGGTTGGATATACCCATAAGGTTTTGACGTTTATGGCTGCCCATACGCCAGTGATAGGGCCGGGTCTAGAAAGAATATTTACCGTGCATTTGAGGAATTTTGTGGGTATCCCAGCTGTGGCTCAGTTATTGTCGTGGCTGTCTGTATGGTCTGGTTTGTCAATGGTGGATACATTTATGCGCGCTTATGGTGCGCCTATCTATAACTTTGGTATATGGTTGACAGGATCGGTTGGAACCGTATTGGCTGGCACTTTCATGTTTTATCGGATGATAGACAATAAGCGTATGGAATTAACCCAAGCTACGGCTGATTTAGCAGTGGTGGGGGTTTCCGCTTTGACAAGTCTTTTCTATTCTGCTGAGATGCTTGAGTTTATGAAAAATATTGGCGGCCGGATAACTTCTGTAGAATGGGTTAGGGGATTTGGTGAAAAGGTCGTAGGATTGCTCCCAGCCATTCAAAATGCTCCAGGTTGGTTATATGCAGTAACAGGTGCCTTCGGATGGGCTGTTACAGGATTGGGAATTTATGCGGTTGCTTCGTATGCTATTCCAGCGATTATCGAATCTTTTGTTGTAGCTAACCCTGCAAGCGTGGTGACAACCTGTGCTGTTGCTGTGTATATGTTAATGTATACATCCAAGGCTAAAACGACGATGATCCGAGGTGTGTCTGTGCATCAAATATTTGCTCGGGGGCAAACAGCTGTGATGTCTGTAGGGTTAATATTAGATCATATAGTGATTCCAATATTAAATATTGGGGTTGTTCAGGCTTATGTTGTTCAGCCAGTTCAAGAGTATGTAATTGTGCCCACATCTGAGCTATGGTGCTCTTATGTTGCTGATCCTTTTAGGAATTCTGTGAAAAGGATGCAAGATTGGTGGTATGGTGATCATGGTGAACTTTAAGGGTGGAACTCGCTATCAACTATTTTTTTGTCTGATACCGTCAGCCCCACCACTTAGCCTTTACCGCTTTTTAACAGCTGGCTAAGTAGGGTTAGGTTAAAAAGAGGTGAGATAATCTCACCCTCATCTTCTGCGGTAAAAAATTACTGAGTGATTTTCCAGCTTCCGTCTGGCATACGACATGCGCGGCCAAAGGCTTGCTGAGTTTGCCCGCCAACATTAATGGTTTGTTGGAACTCTCGGCAGTATTGGCCAGAAGATGGGTCTTGAAATGTTCGAGTTGGGGTTAATGTGCCCGAGTGGCCATTGTCAGGGTTGTTCCATGTCATTGACTGCCCAGAAGGTACGCGCTCAAGTGCGTTTTGAGCTGTTTTATCTGCGTGCATAGCGTCTGCTTTATCCAAGGACTGGCCAATTTGGTTGCCAGTAAAAGCACCTAAAAGTGTTCCGATCGCTACCATTCCAAGTTTACCTGAACCTTTGCCAAACTGTGCTCCTGCAAGTGCGCCGCCCGCACCACCTAACAATGTGCCGGCTCCTTCTTTATTCAAGCAACCTGTGGAGGCCAGTGGAAGGGTTAGGCAAAGGGCTAAAATTGCTTTTTTCATTGATGTCCTCTAATGCTAGTCGTAAAGATTTTTGAAGCATAGCAGATTCAATTACATAACACAAATCATGTATGTTCGGCTATTTGCGGGCAACATTGAGGTGCTCCCTAAAAATTAGACAGTCAGATAAGGTGAAGATCTGCGAGTTGAGGATAGAAGAATTAGGAGCCGATTATGGGAAAGATTACACGCAAAAAATATTCACCAGAGTTTAAAGCTAAAGTGGCTTTGGCAGCGATTCGCGAAGAAGGCACGTTGGCAGAGTTAGCGTTAAGATATGGGCTTCATGCCAATCAGATTAGCAAGTGGAAGAAGGAGGCTATTGAAGGGCTGAAGGCTCGCTTTGCTGGGGATAAAGCATCCTCCCCAAGGAACGAAGAGCAGATAACTGCTCCCCTTTACAAGCAAATAGGAGAGCTGACTGTTGAGCTGGGTTTTTTAAGGCGCAAGTCCGGCTTTTGACCAAAAAGCAGAGGCTGGCCAGGATAGAACGTGATAACAGTGATCTTGCTTTAATTCGTCAGTGTAAGCTGTTAGGGCTTTGTCGATCTTCTTTGTATTACAAGGCTCAAGGAACTGATAAGGATGATTTGGGGCTGATGGCCAAGATAGATGCTCAGTATCTCAAGACACCCTTTTATGGATATCGACGTATGACAGCCTGCCTACAGCGCGAGGGGTATTGTGTGAACCCTAAACGTATCCGCAGACTCATGAGGCTTATGGGATTGCAGGCTATTTACGCTCCACCTCGAACCAGTAAGAGTCATCCAGAGCATAAGGTATATCCGTATCTTTTAAAGGATAGACTCATCACCAGAGCGAATCAGGTCTGGGCGACAGATATCACGTATCTTCCTATGCGGCGTGGGTTCTTGTATCTGGTTGTGCTACAGGATTGGTTTAGTCGATATGTGTTAGCCTGGCGGCTTTCCAATACCCTAGAGGCTGATTTTTGCATTGAAGCGTTAGAGGAAGCCCTTCGCTTCTTCAAGCCACCCCAGATCCATAATTCCGATCAGGGTAGCCAATTTACATCACAAGGGTATGTCAATGTGCTCCTTGAGGCAGGAATTGAGGTGAGCATGGATGGGAGGGGTCGTTTTATGGACAACATCTTTGTCGAGCGCTTGTGGCGAAGTGTCAAGTATGAGGAGGTGTATTTGAAGGCATATGCAACCCCTGCTGAAGCAAAAGATGGCCTGAAAGATTATTTTCGCTTTTATAATGAAGAGCGCCCTCATCAAGCCTTAGACTATCGAACCCCTCAGGAGGTCTACGAGGAGAGCTTAAGGCCTGATGGATTTATGGACAATTCAGGATTGCCCACAACTCCACGGGCCCCGCTACAGCAACAAAATAGTTTCAACAAAAAGGAGAATGGATTATGGTTATCTAGCTAGAAAAATTACAAGCCACTTAAGTGGCTTAATTAAGGACAGAACTTCCACCTTAACTTCTAATGTTTCCTGTCTTAATATCCGGCGCAGCTCAGTAATCCACGATGGATTGGAGTTCGTGAGGATTGGGGAGGCGCCAGTCGGTATAGTTGTTTTTGGTGAGGTTGCCGCAATAGGCTTGAGCTGATCCGGCTGATCGTCCATCATCCCAAGTGAAGGTTGAGGCAGATACAACTCTCTCCCATGTCAATCCTGTGCACGTATCGAGGACTGTTTCATTGGGTGAAATGCCAGAGATCGCAAACCGCCCAGGCTGGCTTGTGTCATCTTCATAAGCGCAAGCAAGCCAGGGTGTGGCTTCGCTTGATGAAAGTTGGCGGGCTTGCTTTACTGTCAAAGAATTAATGTTGTGGCTAGGGGCTGGTAATACTGGATCTGGTTGTGTAGATGCTGATGCTTCGGCTGATTCTCTCGCTTTTTTTGACCCGCGTAATGAATAAGAGGATTGGTGTTGCTCTAAATATTTGATTGGGTTCCATGATGGCGCAGCTGTGAGATGGGAATCAACGAGACCTTCTTCGAGGGCTGATTTTTCTTTAGCAAGTACTGGTTGTGATAAAATTTGAGTGATAATAAATGCTTTTAAAATGGTCCATTTGACAAAATAAGACCATCTTTTTTGTTTTTTTGCTGTCAAGTCCAGTCTCCAGATCATTTTTTAATGTCAGCCCTATTAAGGCGCTGTTTTTATTGAACAACTGGAGAAAATGGCTGTTTTCCGTCATTCTTTGCTCTTATTTTTGACACTATACATCTTTGCTCTTGTTAAAGCAAAAAAAATACAAATTCTCATCATTTTTTTTAAAGCGCACGAATTTTTATGGAGGGTTAGCGTGGAGTATGACCAACAAACAAAGGCGGTTCTGGATGACTTGGAGTACCTTTTTAAGTTAAGTGTTTCGCATCAAAAATTAGCCAGCGCAATCCGGGCCAAGGAGCTTATTGCGCGCATCACTGGTGTGTTGGTTGTTGGAAAAAAGCCCGAGCCCAAAACGATACATCTTAATCAATTGACTGATGAACAAATTGAGCTATTGATCTTAGAGGCCAAAGAAAATACGAAGTTCATCCCTTCGTAATGACGGAAAACACAGTTGCCACTCACCATTCTGTCGGCTAACATGAGCCATCTTTAATTCAAGCCAGGGTGTTATGAAACCAAAACCCTTTCATGTTGGTGTTTTTGATTCAGGTGTTGGCGGGCTTACGGTGCTAAAGGCACTTAAGGCAGAATTACCCTGTGCTCAGTTTACATACCTTGGAGATATGGCGCGGTTGCCTTATGGGACAAAAAGCCACGATGTGGTTGTGCAGTATTCCCTAAAGGCGGTGGAAATGCTTGTGAGCCGTGGTGTTGATGCTGTTGTGATTGCATGCAATACAGCGTCTTCGGCGGCTGTGCCGGCTATTCAAGCAAGGTTTCCTACGCTTAGTGTATTGGATGTAATTGGACCAACGGTTAGTCACGCCGTTAAGCAATCACGGGCGCAAAATTTCTTAGTTTTAGCGACAGAAAGAACAGTTAGTAGCGGTGTTTATACGAGCCTTATCCAAGCGCAGTCGCCGTTGGCACAGGTGGCCGGTATAGCGACGCCTCTGTTGGTTTCGATGGCAGAAGAAGGATGGCGGGAGGTATCAATCACGGATCAAATTCTTGCGCATTACATTCCTAAGAATGTTATGGATTCGAAAATGGATACAGTGATCTTAGGTTGTACGCATTTTCCTTTTTTTGAAAAGTCTTTCCGGCATTTTTTTGGCGGGCATATGAATATTATTGACTCTGCGTCACCTACGGCAATAGCGCTTAAAAGGCAGCTTGTTAGCCTGGGTGAATTGAACGGTATGGCCGATTTGGAGGGACCGTATGAAACACGCTACTTAGTTACAGACTCTCCCATGCGGTTTCTCAATATCGCGTCATATTTTTTAAAAGATAAAATTTATCCTGAAAATATAGAATTTGTTCATTTTTATTGAGTTATCGTAAGGTTGGCAGCTTTATTTTTATGATGCCATCCCCACGCCCTTGGTGTCATTCTCGCGTATGCGGTGTCACCCTCGCGCCCTCAGTGCCACCCTCGCGAAAGCGGGGGGCCATAAAAAGCCTGGGTTCCCGCATCAAGTGCCACTACTGTCCGGGGAAAATAGAAGAGGAAGATCATGAGAATAGCAAAGAGAGTTGTTTGGTTAGTATAGGTACAGTTTTGGGAGGTTTTAAGGTGGGCTGAGAAAAGAGGCTTGTTCTGATTAGCACGCTCACATCTTTGATTTTAAAGCTTTTGCGATAACGATCGGCCTGGTGGTGCTCAACGATGGACTGAAACGAGCGACGCGGAAGGCTCTTTAAAAGTTGAACGAATATGCTAGATTGGTACACGGAGCTGCTCCTGTTCAAAATGAAGTTTTAACACCCTCATTTTAACAGCAATCAAAGAGCAGCTCTATCCTTTTTAACCCTCATGCTCAACTTTCCCCGGACAGCAGTGGCATCAAGTGCGGGAAAGACAATGAAGTGTGCGGGAAGGCAAAGGGGGTAGAATGGCAAGTGTTCATGGGTTCCTGCATTCGCGAGGATGGCAAGCGAGAAAGTGGGAAGGCAAGGGGAGGGGTAGAATGGCAAAAGGGGCTTGGATGTTTTTCAAAAGATTGAGACTTGCATCGCATGAGCAGTTATGCCAATGTGAGCCCTGTCGCTGCCGCCGTAGCTCAGTGGTAGAGCACACCCTTGGTAAGGGTGAGGTCGAGAGTTCGATCCTCTCCGGCGGCACCATCGCTAGCCTTAGTTTTGTTTTCCTTTGCTTGTTTACGCTAAAAGGACATGCTCAAGAACTAACGGAGGCCGTTTGTCGCGACTTAATCAAGCGGGATCGCAATGATCCAAATTACTCTCCTGAACGATCAGCTTCCAAATACCGTCCGGCTGACCTTGGGCCACAAAATCAGCTGCCCTCAAGCCTAAAACTAAATGCTCAGGAATTTATGGGATATAAGTTTGATGTTAAGACAAAAGATCTTAATCAATCGTCTAACCAAAAAGTCCCAGTGGGCGTGGTTATTCGGTGTAAAAAGCTTTACCCATCCTTGAAATAAATTTGCAAAATTTTTGCTTTTAATATATAAAATAGAGGTGTAGTCATAGGGCTGCACCTTAAAGGAGTGCAACGGCGCTGTTTATCAGGCTAATGCAGATCGCTTAACAAATGAGGAATAATATGTCTAAAGTTATTGGAATAGATCTTGGCACGACAAACTCTTGTGTGTCAGTTATGGAAGGTAAGAATGCGCGCGTTATTGAAAACAGTGAGGGCGCTAGAACCACTCCATCAATGGTAGCTTTCACCGAAGGTGGTGAAAAGCTTGTAGGGCAAAGTGCAAAAAGGCAAGCTGTCACTAACCCTGAGAATACTCTTTTTGCTATCAAAAGGCTGATTGGTCGCCGTTTTGACGATCCATTGACCCAAAAAGATATGGGCTTAGTGCCTTATAACATCGTTAAGGGTGATAACGGCGATGCATGGGTCAATTGTCGTGATAAAAAATATAGCCCAAGCCAAATCAGCGCGTTCATTCTGCAAAAAATGAAAGAAACGGCAGAAGCTTTCTTAGGTGAGACAGTGACACAGGCTGTTATTACAGTCCCTGCTTATTTTAACGATTCCCAACGCCAGGCAACAAAAGATGCCGGAAAGATTGCGGGCTTGGAAGTTTTGCGTATTATCAATGAACCTACTGCCGCTGCACTGGCCTATGGCCTGGAGAAGCGTGCCTCTGGAACGGTTGCGGTGTATGACCTTGGTGGTGGTACATTCGACGTCTCCATCTTGGAAATTGGTGATGGTGTTTTTGAAGTGAAGTCCACCAATGGTGATACTTTCCTTGGTGGTGAAGATTTTGACCAACGCATCATTGATTACCTTGCCGATGAGTTCAAAAAAGAGCAAGGCATAGATTTGCGTAAGGATAAAATGGCTTTGCAGCGCTTGAAAGAAGCGGCTGAAAAAGCAAAAATTGAACTTTCTAGTGTGCCACAAACGGATGTTAATCTTCCCTTTATTACGGCTGACGCATCTGGCCCTAAGCATTTAAATATCAAGCTTTCACGTGCTAAGTTTGAATCATTGGTTGAAGAGTTGGTCGCTCGTACAATGGAGCCATGCAAGGCGGCATTGAAGGATGCTGGTCTTTCTGCAAGCCAGATTGATGAAGTGATTCTGGTCGGTGGTATGACCCGCATGCCGAAGGTTATTGAGTCCGTGAAGGAATTTTTTGGTCGTGAGCCCCATCGGGGCGTAAACCCTGATGAGGTTGTGGCTATTGGTGCTGCAATCCAAGGCGGTGTTTTAACGGGCGATGTTAAAGATGTGGTCTTGTTGGATGTAACACCTCTTTCATTGGGTATTGAAACATTAGGTGGTGTATTTACACGATTGATTGAGCGAAATACGGCTATCCCAACTCGTCGCAGCCAGGTGTTTTCCACGGCTGATGATAACCAAACTGGTGTTAGTATCCGTGTGTTCCAAGGTGAGCGCCAGATGGCTGCTGACAACAAAATGCTTGGGCAATTTGAGTTAGTGGGTATTCCATCTGCGCCGCGTGGAGTTCCTCAAATCGAAGTTACATTTGATATTGATGTGAACGGTATTGTGAGTGTTACCGCAAAAGATAAAGCCACAGGGAAAGAGCAACAGATTCAAATTAAAGCTTCTGGCGGCCTTTCTGAGGCAGATATTGAAAAGATGGTACAAGATGCGGAGCTTTATGCTGAAGAGGATAAAAAACGCCGAGAGTTGGTTGATGCCAAAAACCAAGCGGAAGCGATGATCCATACCACTGAGCGTACATTAAAAGACGTGGGTGAAGGCGTTTCAGCTGATGACAAAAGTTCCATTGAAGAGGCGATGCAGGAGCTAAAATCAGTTCTTGAGGCCGAGGATCTGGATGCTATTCGCGATAAAACAAATGTGTTGACGGAACGATCCATGAAACTGGGTGAAGCGCTTTATAAAGCTCAGCAGGAAGCGGCTGCTTCTGCAGAAGGTGCTGGATCTAGTGCAGATTCTGCTTCTGCTACGACTCAACCTGAGGGAAAGGTTGTGGATGCTGAATTTGAAGAAGTTGATGATAGTAATAAGAAAACGTCAGTATAATTGATGGAGTGTGAGGTTGTGCCTGGTTTTTCTGCCATCCTCACGCTCTATGTGTCATCCTCGTGTATGCGGGGATCCATATAAGTCCTGGATCCCGGGTCTAGCGCCCGGGATGACAGTAGAAGAGTGCGGGATGACAAGGGGAGGTGTGCGGGATGACGCTCTTTTTTCTGCCATCCTCGCGCTCTATGTGTCATCCTCGTGTATGCGGGGATCCATATGAGTCCTGGATCCCGGGTCTAGCGCCCGGGATGACAGTAGAAGAGTGCGGGATGACAAAAGGGGTGCCCGGGATGACAAAGAGTGGTGTGCCCGGGATGACAAGGGGAGGTGTGCGGGATGACAGGTGAGAAAACGGAATGACAAAATTGAAAGTGCCTTACTATGAGTAAATCCGATTTTTATGATGTATTGGGTGTATCTAAATCGGCCAGCGAGGGCGAAATCAAAAAGGCGTACCGCAAATTGGTGATGAAATATCACCCAGATCGCAACAAAGATAACAAAACTGCTGAAGCTAAATTTCGTGAAATTACAGAAGCTTACGAGGTTTTGCAAGACTCTCAAAAGCGTGCTGCTTATGACCAATATGGACACGCGGCATTTGCCCAAGGTGGAGGAGGCGGTAGCGGCTTTCACCCAGGGGCTGGGGCGGAAGGTTTTGATTTCAATTTTGGTGGCGGGAATTTCTCAGACATTTTTGATGAAATGTTTGGTGATTTTATGGGGGGTAAGCGTCAAGGTCAGCAGAATACCCGCGTTCGGGGATCTGATTTACGGTATGACCTTGAGGTGACTTTAGAAACAGCTTTCAGTGGAAAACAAGAAACCATCAAAGTGCATACCTATAACTCCTGCGAAACTTGCTCTGGCAAAGCTGGAACAGGAGTCAAAACCTGTGGCACATGTCATGGTCACGGCGTGGTGCGTGCACAGCAAGGATTTTTCACTGTTGAGCGGACTTGCCATGTCTGTCATGGGGCGGGCCAAATAATTGAGAACCCTTGCCGTTCTTGTTCGGGATCGGGCCGAGTTCGCAAAGAGAAAAAGTTATCTGTGAATATCCCAGCTGGTGTGGAGGAGGGAACTCGCATCCGCTTAGCTGGTGAAGGTGAAGCAGGTATGCGCGGTGGCCCAGTGGGAGATTTGTATATTTTCATCTCGATTAAGTCCCATAGCATATTCCAAAGAGATGCTGCAAATATCCATTGCCAGGTTCCTATTCCCATGATGACAGCGACCCTTGGCGGCACAATTGAAGTGCCAACTATCGATGGTACACGCGCTCGCGTGACCGTGCCAGAGGGGACTCAGACTGGGCACCAATTCCGTCTTAAGGGCAAGGGGATGTCAATTCTTCGTCGCAGTGGTCGAGGGAATATGTATATTCATGTGATGGTTGAAACACCTGTGAATCTTTCCAAACAGCAAAAAGAAATCCTTCAGGATTTTTCTGAGAAAAATAAGGATCGCGAAACCAGCCCAAAGTCAGCTGGCTTTTTTGCGAAAGTTAAGGAATTTTGGAAAGATCTTAAGGATTAGCTTTTCCTAGAAGCTTGATGCGTTTGAGCTATAAGCGGCATTTACTTGATAAGTGTCTATTTTTAACGTGTTAGGTGTGTTTAAAGGCGTGCTTATGATTGCTTTAGCAGGGCTTCTGTCTTTTTAAAATGAGGATCAATGGTTGTGCTTTGATCTAGATCTGCATCAACAGCAACGCGTTCATCGAAAACATAGCAATCCCCTTGCCAAGTTTGGCCATTATGACCCATTTTTTCTAAATAGTTGAGGATGCCACCTTCAAGATGAAAAACATCTGTCAAACCAAGTGATTTCAGATAAGCTGTCGATTTTTCGCAGCGGATACCTCCTGTGCAACACATAGCAATTTTCTTGGATTGAAATTGCTCCTTATTGGCTTCAAACCAGCTTGGGAATTCATTAAAGAAACGGGTTTGAGGATCGATGGCATCTTTAAATGTCCCAAGGGCGATCTCATAATTATTCCGAGTGTCAATCACGACAACATCATCACGGCTAATAAAATCATCCCATTCAGCAGGCTTTATGTAAGTTCCAGCATCCTGACCATTTACATGAGGCAATCCCAGTTTCACAATTTCCTTTTTGAGTCTGACTTTCATTTTGCCAAAAGGCTTATAATTTAAGAAGCTTTCTTTTGCGTTATGAAGCGTTATGCCATGATTGGTGGTGAGCTCGTGATAGAAAGCATCAATAGCTTCACGGGTCCCTGCAATCGTTGCATTAATTCCTTCATTAGCCAGGAGAATAGAGCCTTTCAAGTCTTGTTGAATGCAAAAATCTAGAAGCAGCTGCTTAAGGCTTTGATAATGGGGAAGTTCCTGAAATTTATAGAAAGTTGAAATCGTAAACATGGCTGGTCTAAAATCGTAATGTGATTCATCTTTATACTCCCAATGTGGTCGTTATGCAAAATGAAATTTATATGCTTTTCTGCTTAAGGTAAGATAGTGTGATGTATGAGATGAAGGAAGATATCTGGTAGAGTGTGAATGGCGGAAAATATGTTATTCTATTCTTTTCTCTTCTTTGTTTTAGCTAAAGGGTGGGCCTTAAAAAGGGATGCACGTAATTGTTCGTGATTAAGGTGGGTATAAATTTCTGTTGTCGAAATATCCGCGTGCCCCAATAATTTTTGGACACCCATGAGGTCTGCGCCGCCTTCCAGAAGATGGGATGCAAACGCATGCCGCAGCACATGTGGGTGAACGCACTCTGGGTCTAAGTTCGCTAAAAGAGCTAGCTCCTTTAAGATTTGGCCGCACCGTTGGCGTGTTATATGTTGTTGAGGCTTTGGCGATGGAAAAAGCCAATGCGGCCCACCCAGCTTTATTTGAGAGAGTGTGGCGGTATAGTCATTCAACACGTCCCATGCAATTGGGTGCAATGGCAAAAAACGCTCCTTATTGCCCTTTCCGCGAATGGTCAACCCTTTGCCAGGCATGATGCAATGGCGTTCAATGGAAATTAACTCTGAAACGCGCATACCAGTTGCATAAAAGAATTCGAGGATAAGACGGGATCGAAAAGGATGGTTTGGGTCGTGTGTGTCGCTGGCTTCAATCAGCGCAAGGACTTCATCTTGACTCAATATTCGGGGTAGTCGTAGTCCAAGTTTAGGGCGATCCATCGTGGCAAGCGGGTTTGAGGAAATGTGTCCCTCCTCCAGAAGATATTTTAAAAATTGATTTAATGAAGCCATTTTGCGGTGGATGGTTTTAGGCGAAAGCTTTCGCGCATGGAGTCGATCCAAAAATTCACTGCAAGATTGCATATTGATATGTGTGGTTAAGGGGGATTGTAATGAGGCTATAAATGCCAGAAGATCTGTTTGGTAACTTGTGAGGCTGTGGAGCGAGAAACCACGTTCTGTAGCTAAAATTTCTAAAAAAATTTGCAGGTCAGTATGTAAACTCATGTTGCATTCTGCCACTGTATCCTTACAAGATACAAGGAGTTTTGATATAACAAGGGGTGATAAAGGGGGTGTTTAAAGGAAAATGGCGTGGTGGTTCAAAAACATCCCTTAACATTTTAGTCAAGTTAGACTAAAGATATATGTTATTAAATGCGTTGAGGTTTTGGATGAACCAGAAGGCCAAGAGGGTTGTTTTATGTATTTTGGATGGCTGGGGTGTAGAAGAAGCTTCTACGTCCAATGCTATTGCCGCTGCCAATACTCCAAATTTTGATCGTTTTTTAGCGCAATACCCACACGCAACCCTAAATACATCCGGTTTGAGTGTCGGTTTGCCAGAAGGGCAAATGGGCAATTCTGAAGTGGGGCATATGACCATTGGCAGTGGGCGAGTCATTTATCAAGATTTGCCCAAGATTAATCAAGCCCTGGAAAGCGGGAAGCTTGCTGAGCTTTTGCAGCCTTTAGCTAAAAGTATTTTACAGAAAACAGGTACATGCCATGTAATGGGACTTTTGTCGCCTGGTGGTGTGCATTCTCATCAGAATCATTTTTTAGCCTGTGCATTGACCTTAAGTCAGGCGGGTGTAAACGTAAACATACACGCCTTTCTTGATGGGCGAGATACGGCCCCAAAATCGGCTGCTGAATATGTTCAAACCTTTGCTGGCGCTATCCATTCTCACCCTAATATAACTATTCAAACCATCAGCGGGCGCTATTTTGCTATGGATAGAGACCAACGATGGGAGCGAATCGAAAAAGCATTTCAGGCAATTGTATTTGGTAAAAGTGAGGGTGAATTTGCTGACCCACTTGAGGTTATTCACGCTTCTTATAGCGCTGGGGTAACAGATGAGTTTTTTGTCCCATCTTGCCGAGTGGGCTATGCAGGAATGCACCCAGAAGATGGGGTATTGATGATCAACTTTAGAGCTGATCGGTGTATACAGCTGTTAACCAGCTTAAGCGATCCTACCTTGTCTGCTTTTGAGCGGAATGGCTTCCAGCATAAGGGGCCAGCTCAAGGAATGACAGCGTATAGCCAGAGTTTGCAGAAGCATTTTTCTCCCTTGTTTGTGAACGAGCCAATTCAGGATACATTAGGTGAGGTGGTATCGGCTCTAGGGTATAAGCAATATCGCATAGCCGAGACAGAAAAATTTGCTCATGTGACTTATTTTCTAAATGCAGGTCAAGAAGAACCGTTTCCTTATGAAGAAAGGGTTCTGATCTCTTCACCCAAAGTTGCTCATTATGATTTGCAGCCAGAAATGTCGGCCTCAGAAGTGACAGAGGCTTTGTTGAAAGCGATGCGTGAAGAAGAGGCCAGGCTCATTGTGGTCAACTATGCTAATGCTGATATGGTTGGTCATACAGGGAGCTTTGATGCGGCTAAAAAGGCGGTTGAAACACTGGATGTATGCTTGGGGCGCATTGAAAATGTCGCTCTGGCTGAAGGTTGGTACGTGTTGATTACGGCTGATCATGGTAACGCCGAGTGTATGCTTGATATCGCTACGCATGAACCCCATACGGCTCATACAACAAACGTTGTGCCATGTGTTTTGGTTCATTCAGATTATGAGGGAAGCTTGGTCTCAGGTGGATTGCAAGATGTAGCGCCTACGGTTCTCGAGCTAATGGAGATTCGTGTTCCTGATACAATGACAGGACATTCATTGTTGAATCGGAAGAAAGGCTTATGATAATTCAAAACTTTCAAAGATTATGCTTTATGTGCATCTCTTGCGCGGCCTTTGGAATCGCTGGGGTATCGAATGCTAAACCAGTTGGAAAAGTTCAGGTCAATCAACCGGCTCCAGTTGTGCAAGAAGGTGATGCGTATGGGCCAACTTATGAAGATTTGTCGCTGGAAGGGTTGCGAGCTGAAATGATTCATATCGCTTCCAAAATTCATGAATTTGAAGCGAGAGCTTTTGATATTGAATCAAATCTCAACGAGCTTGAAATTCAGCTATCCCAAAAGCAAGAGCTTCTGGAGGCTCATCAGCAGCAAATTTCATCAACGTTGCAATCGTTGGCCCATTTATCGCAAACCTCACCTATTGCTTTATTGATGCTTGAAAAAGATGCGAATCAAACGCTGCGTTCAGGATTGCTTCTTCAGTCTATTTGGCCTTCGTTGAAACAAAAAGGTGATATCCTTAGACAACAGGTGACAGAGCTAAGCCAGTTGCGTCAAAATATTGAACGCCAACGGCAAGCGCTTGGGCCTATATATTCAAAGCTTGTAGGCAAGCAAGCTATCTTGGCTCGCTTGATGGAGGCGAAAGCAAAAGCATTGGCAACCAAGCCGCAGGTTGAATTCGATCAGGCTGTTCTTTCTTCTGGGACTGTGCAAGAGCTTTTGGGGCATGTTAAAGGCAATAAGAGTTTAGCTAAGAAATTTAAGCAGCAGGTCAAAGAATTGGAGCTTGTGCCTCCAGCGCCGGGAAAAGTTTTAACTGCGTTTGACAAAAATAAAGAGTTTTCCCCGTATAGTATGGGTGTTGTAATGGAAACACGAGCGAGTGCGCAGCTGACTGCGCCAACTAATGGGGCCGTTGTGTTTTCGGGGCCATTTCGCGGTTATGGCAATATTTTGATTATTCATGCGGGTAAAGATTATCATGTTTTATTAGCTGGTATGAAAAAAATGTATGTTGCGGCTGGTCAAGAGGTCTTATCAGGTGAGCCAATTGGCCAGATGAGTGATGAAAAGAAAAGGCCAAAACTTTACATTGAGCTTAGAAAAAATACTGTTATTGTTGACCCGACGCCGTGGATCTTAAAATGGAAGAAGTAGAAATGCATAAACGAAATAAAATTTTCCTTCTAATCGTCTTGAATACCTTTTTGCTCTCGTCAACTTGCTTGAGTGCAAAAGACTCGCCGCCACAGCCGGCTCAGCAATTGACTGGCAATAATACGCAAATTCAGAAGCTTTTAGAGCTTCATGAAAAGGTCAAGAATCATTATGTTGACGAAGTTTCTGAGGAGAAATTTTGGAACGGTGCTCTCAAAGGAGCTATGAGAGCTCTTGATCCTCATTCAGATTATTTAACGCCAAAAGAATTTGATGTCATGAAAGAGCGAACAAAGGGTGAGTTTGCTGGCATCGGGATCGAAATGATCCAAGAATATGGTGTTATTAAAGTGATTTCGCCTATTGACGATACACCTGCTTACAACGCAGGGATTAAGGCTGGTGACTATATCATTTGGATTGATGGTGAGCCGGTTATGGGCATGAATATTGAAGAGGCTGCCAGGAAGCTGAGAGGGCAAAAGGGAGCCATCGTTAAATTGCGTATCGTTCGTGAAGGCCGTGATCCTTTTGATGTCACTATTAAGCGAGATATAATTAAAGTCCATCCAGTGAAGTATCGGATTGAGGGGGAAATAGGTTATATTCGTATCAGTACTTTCAACGATAAAACAGAAGGTATGCTGAGAGAGGCTATTGTTGATATTAAAAAGAAGCTTGGGCCAAAATTGCAAGGTGTTATTATGGACCTGCGAAATAACCCTGGTGGTGTTTTTGAGCAGTCATTAGCTTGTGCGGATTTGTTTCTAGATAGCGGCGAGATTGTTTCGGTTCGAGGAAGAGACTCTCAGAAAATTCAAAGATTCAATGCATCAGCTGGCGATATCCTTCATGGCTATCCCATCGCGGTATTAATTAATGCTGGTTCTGCTTCATGCTCTGAAATTTTTGCGGCTGCTCTTCAAGATCATAAGCGTGCTATCATCATGGGCAATAGATCGTTTGGAAAAGGATCAGTGCAGGTTATGGTGCCTAACTCGGACAAGCTGAGTGGCACGATTATGACCGTTGCGCGTTATTATCCACCATCCGGTTATCCAATTCAGGGCAATGGGGTGACCCCAGATGTGATTATTAACCAAGCCAAGCTTGAACATGTTGACGATAAGCGTCGCCGTGAGGAAAATCTACCGGGCGTCTTAAAGCCAATCGAAGCTCTTGAGAAAGAGCACGAGAAGGAGAAGGAGCGTCAGGAGCAGGCAGAAAAGCAAAAGGAAAAAGATAAAGAAGCTGCTTTAAAAAAGCAGAATAATAAGGCTAGTGGCGCTGATGATGAGAATGATCATAAGTCCCAAGGGGCTGAGCCAGCTAAATTGCCTGAGTCTGAATACGACTATCAGCTTGCGCGTGCTCTTGATCTTTTAAAGGCATATGCTATCTACACAAAATCACCAAAAAAGGCTAATGTTGTGGATGCCGATGCTGGGCCGGTATCATCTATTCTAAAACGTTAGCAGGGGGTGTAGGCGTGGTGAGGAAGCTTTTGAATGTAATCATGTCACCGCTTGTTGTGGCTTGGACCTGCCTACTTATGATTTTGGTTGGTATTGTAGCGTGGTGTTCTTGGGTCTATGTTCCTAATGAGGCTGCGCCGAGACATAGCGTCACAATTACCATGCACTTGAATAAAGATGAGGCTCCTTTAGTCGAATCGATGGAGGGGGCTGAGCAGGGAAAGGGTGAGGGAAGAGCTCAGATTATCTCCGCTATTCCTCCTGAAAAATCAACTGACCATACAAACACTGCGCAGCCCCATGAGGTTGCCGCTGAGTTAAATGCGGATCAGACAGTTCGGCCAGTTGAAAATAGTGATATAGAGAATGCGGCTGCTTCACAGAGCGAGCAGACGCCTGCTCCTCAAGGAGAGGGAGGACGGCCTGTATTAACTGAGGAGCCGGTTCAGGCTCCTAATGAGGCCAATTCAGTCGAAGAAGCGAAGCTGCAATCACCTTCTGGTGTTCAGTTTCCACCAAAGAGTGAGTGGCCCGCTTATAAATACTCTCAAAAAACACCCCATGAAGAGGCGGCGCCCCATCGTATTGTGGTCGTTCTAAAAGGGGTCGGTTTGGAGACGGCGGCGGCATTGAAGGCTATTGATAATCTGCCATCTCAGATTGTGATTGCTTTTTCTGCCTATTCGCCAGATTTACCAGCGCTGGTTAAACACTCTCATGAACGAGGTCATGAATCTTTGGTCGTTGTGCCGATGGAGCCGGATGATTTTCCTGTTAATGATCCTGGCCCAATGGCTTTGTTATCGTCCTATAGTGCGGAAAGAAATCTGCAGCATTTAGATCAAGCTCTAGAGCATGCCAATGGTATTGTTGGTATTTCTCACACGATGGGGCATGTTTTAGCAAGCCAGAAGGCTTTTCTTCAGCCAGTTGTTGAAGATGTGTTAAAGCGAGGCTTGATTTGGTTTGATGTGCATGCGTTAGTCAGGTCTCAGGCAGCTGCGCTTGTGCGTGATAATGGCGGCCTCTATATTCGCCCAAATTTGCTCATTGATGATGAGGTTTCCAAGCAAGCTATTGATCAGAACCTTGAGAAACTGGAAGCAATAGCTTTGAAGGATGGGACGGCCGTTGGCGTGGCGATGCCATATCCTGTGACGTTAGACCGCTTGGCGACATGGGCTGAGGGCCTTCAAACAAAAGGGATAGAGTTGGTTTGTTTAACCGCCATTGTGGAGCAACAAGCGAGTGTCAAGCACGTACAGTAATGATTCGTATCGTTTGTGCGTTGGGATGATGGTCATTAATGCCAATAACGATGTGTTCGTGGGGCAAAGAATTGATCAAACGGCCCGAGAGGCTTGGCAAATGCCCCAAGGTGGGGTTGATCCTGGTGAAGATCTGCTAACCGCCGCTTTGCGGGAACTCAAAGAAGAAATTGGGACGAGTAACGTCTCTCTCATCGCGCAATCTAAGGATTGGATTTCCTATGAGCTACCTGCTGATCTGCAGAAAAAAATCTGGGGCGGCAAATATATCGGCCAACGGCAGATCTGGTTCCTCTTCCGCTTTTTGGGGCAAGATAGCGAAATCAACATCCACACTGCTCACCCGGAATTTAGCCAATGGAAGTGGGTCTCTCCATTATCGCTGCCTGACCTTGCCGTCGACTTCAAACGTTCGGTTTATGAAGCTGTGCTTGCAGAGTTTGGAGCGGGGTTGGGTTGAGGTAATAGACATCCATTTGATTGGCAATCCGCACACCTCCCTTTGTCACCCCGTTTTCTCGGCTTTAATCCCTCACACCTCCCTTTGTTACTCCACACCTCCCTTTGTTACTCCACACTTCCCTTTGTCACTCCACGCCTCCCTTTGTTACTCCACGCCTCCCTTTGTTACTCCACACCTCCCTTTGTTACTCCACACTTCCCTTTGTCACTCCACACTTCCCTTTGTCACTCCACACCTCTCTTTGTCACTCCACACCTCCCTTTGTCTTCCTCACGTACCTCCCTTTGTCATTCCCGCACTCCTCTTCGTCATTCCCGCACTCCTCTTCGTCATTCCCGCACTTGATGCCACTACTGTCCGGGGAAAATAGAGTATGAGGGTTAAAAAGGATAGAGCTGCTCTTTGATTGCTGTTAAAATGAGGGTGTTAAAACTTCATTTTGAACAGGAGCAGCTCCGTGTACCAATCTAGCATATTCGTTCAACTTTTAAAGAGCCTTCCGCGTCGTTCGTTTCAGTCCATCGTTGAGCAGCACCAGGCCGATCGTTATCGCAAAAGCTTTAAAACCAAAGATGTGAGCGTGCTAATCAGAACAAGCCTCTTTTCTCAGCCCACCTTAAAACCTCCCAAAACTGCACCTAAGCTAGCCAAACAACTCTCTTTGGTATTCTCATGATCTGCCTCCTCAACTTTCCCCGGACAGTAGTGCGCGTATGCGGGGATCCATAGGCATTTCTTAAGTTTGGTGGCAAGGTACTTTGCCCTATGGGAGATATTGACGGGGATATTCCAAGTTGCATCTAGAGTTTTGTCGCAGAGGAGCGATGGTGTTCCTGTGGGCTCTTAATTTTTTGTTGCTTGGGAAAATCTTAAAATGAAAAAACCTAGGAAAATCATGGTGGAGGTGAACGGGATCGAACCGATGACCT
>MKSY01000001.1 GCA_001897475.1 Alphaproteobacteria bacterium 43-37 | reverse complement strand
GAGGTTTGCATGTCAATTTTTTCATTTGAAGGTATCGCCCCTTACACCTCTTTGTCATTCCCGCACCTCTCTTCGTACACCACGCACCACTCTTTGTCTTCCCGCACCCCTTTGTCATTCCCGCACACCTTTCCTTGTCTTCCCGGACGCAGATCCGGGATCCAGGCTTTTATATGGCCCCCCGCTTTCGCGAGGGTGACAGGAAAAGAGCGAGGGTGACAAGTGAGAGCACGGGGGTGACAGGGAAGAATAACTCGTCCAGCCCTCTACCGCAGGTGGAGGCTTCTTGTGATCATCAGAGAAAAAAAGGGGCATAAGCCCCCATTTTGGAATACTAAAGTCAAGAGACTAAACAGCTTCTCCGGTTTGAAGATTGAGGCCAGCGGTGTCTTGGCCTTCTTTTTTGCCGTCCAATTGCTTGTATGAAACAACTTTCCACTCAATCTTGCCAAATCGAAGTTGAACTTCAAAGGTGTTTTCAAGATCATGTTTCTCATTTGGGCTAAAGAGAACTGGGTTATCTTTAGCAGCGCTCCCCAGATTAACCTCTTCAACTGTGACACTTTCAAGGCTAAGTGCCATAAGCTCAGTGTTTGTGTTATTGATACTGCCAAGCATAATAAGTTCAGCTTTTTTAGAGGGTTTTTTGGTAATCATTGACTTAATAAGCTTGGGCATATGCAATCCAATTGGTAGTCTAAGATATAATGGACTGCAAGAAGGGGGTTGTTGCTGTGAAAATGTTCCTGAAACTTGGGGTGTGGAATAGCAATGAGCACCTAATCCCCAGTTAATTACTTCAGAGAACTTTTCAAATCCTTTGACCATTGACTCCATTCCCATATCATCCATGGTGAACATGAACTTGGGGGTAGTCATTTTGCTGGGATTTGGATTTTGTGGGTCAGCCATTTTTTCACCTATCGTTTAAATGTTCCTTGGGAGCATGCTCTTCATACCCCCAAGGGATTTCCTCATCAGCTTATGCGGCTGGTGGTGGGAGTGTTGCAACAAGACGGATAGAAGCCGTCAGCTCTTCAAGCTGGAAATGTGGCCTGAGATAGACAATGGCACGATATGTACCTGGCTTGCCTGGAACATCAAACACATCAATCCTGGCTTCACGAAGCGGGTATTTTGCTTTCATGGTTTGTGGTGCATCATCGTTCAAGAGAACGTAGCTAGCAATCCATGTATTAAGATACTTGGATACCTCTCCACGTGTCATGAAGCTGCCGATTTTATCGCGCATCATCGACTTGATGTAGTGAGCGAATCGTGACGCGGCCATAACATAAGGCAAACGTGCTGAAATTGTGGCGTTCGCATTGGCATCATCCGTGTTATAGGTTTTTGCCTTTTGTGCTGTTTGACCACCAAAGAAAGCAGCGTAGTCTGTGCCTTTGCAGTGACAGATGGAGATAAATCCAAGGTCACTAAGTTCTTTTTCACGACGATCCGTGATGGAAACCTCCGTTGGGCATTTCAAAGCGATATCACCATCAGTTGTTTTGAAAGTATAAGCTGGGAGTCCTTCGACGAGGCCGCCACCTTCAACGCCACGGATAGCTGCTGTCCAACCATAAAGAGCGTACGCATTGGTAACTCGTTGACCCATCACATAGGCTGGATTACCCCAACAGAACTTGCTGTTGTCTGTGCCATCAACCTGCTCGACGAAGTTGAAACCTTCGACTGGAACTGTATCTGGTCCATAAGGAAGCCTCATAAGTACATGTGGCAATGTCAATGTGACATAACGTGAATCTTCTGAATCACGGAATGAGCGCCACTTGATCAGCTCAGTGCTTTCAAACAGTTTGGCAAGATCACGTGGAACGCCAAGTTGTGTGAAGCTGTCCATATCGAACAAGCGCGGGCTTGCAGCAGCAATGAACGGTGCATGTGCGGCAGCGGCAACACCTGAGATTTTTTCAAGCAATGACATATCCTGTGGGTGACGGCCAAACTCAAAATCGCCAACAAGGCATGAGTAGGGATGCCCACCGAAAGTGCCGTATTCTTCTTCATAGACCTTTTTGAAGAGCTGGCTTTGGTCAAATTCAATGGCCTTTTCTAGGTCTTTCAGAAGCTCTTGCTTGGTAATGTTAAGCAAACGGAGCTTAAGGTGTGTGCTTGTTTCAGTGTTCATCACAAGGTAACTTAAACCAAGCCAGGAGCCTTCGAGCTTTTGAAAGTCTGGGTGATGGATAACCTCGTTCAGCTGTGTGCTGATGAGCTCATCCAATTCCTGGATTCTCTGACTAATAAAAGTGAGAGATTCCTTGTTGACTTTGTCACCTGCTGCGACGACCTGGTTAACAAATTCTCCAACTAGATCCTTCGCTCCGGCTTTTTGTGAATCGTCACGCGCCAGTTTGCCTTGGACAATGATTTTGTCCAATTGTGACTGTGGTGCTCCACCTGTTGTTGCTGTATCGTCAGCCATTTTTCTGGTCCTTTCGTGTTCTATTCATTATGAGCCAGCGGGAGCAGGGCCATCTGCTGCTGCTGCTGCATCTGCTGGCGCAGCTGCTGCATCTGCCGGGGCTAAGTCTTTAAGCAACGCGGTGCGTGTGTCCGTGTTCGTAATCACGTCGTTTAGCAAGTGATCAAGATCATCGTTGCCATCGAGTTTAGCGAGAAGGTCATTGAGGCGAACCCGTGCTTCATAAAGCTGAGCGAGAGCTGGAACTTGCTTAACAACATTGACAGGGTTGAAGTCATCCATGTTGCTGAAAAACAATTCAACGCCCATCATGCTGCCATCATTGGTCAGCCTGTTCTCCACGTTATAAGCTAGGTGTGGGCGAATGGATGCCATCACTTCATTAAAGCTGTCGCGGTCAATTTCGACAAACTTTCTGTCACGAACCAAAGGCGGTGTGTCGACTGGCTTACCAGATAAATCCGCCAAAATGCCCATCACAAAGGGAAGCTCTTTCATCTGAATAGCGCCGCCCGTTTCCACATCATAGGTTAACTGGACGCGGGGTGGACGAACTCGATCCAGTTTATGTTGAATACTCTCGGCCATGAATGCCTCCCAAATGGTAAATTTATCTCATGTTTCTATTTTTAGTGTATTTGTCTTAAAAATAGGTAAACTTAGGTAAAATTGGAGATAAATTTGTTCACTTTGTTTCTGCGGCTGGCTGTATCCCTTAGAAAATAACGACTTTAAAAATTGTTTAATTTTTTGCCTTTTATGGCATCATTTAGTGATAAATTTTAGATTTTAGGGATCTAGGCGAAATTTAATCCTTACTAATTTAACTCAGATTGACGCTCTTTAGAAATTTGTCTACCATCACTTATGATCTGCAATCTTTAAGTGTTTAAGAGGGAAAATATGCCAAGTTTGAAAGGCAGTAAGACAGAATTAAATTTAAAAGAAGCATTTGCTGGTGAATCTCAAGCCAATCGTCGTTATCTCTATTTTGCTCAAAAGGCTGATATTGAAGGTTATAACGATGTTGCTACCGTTTTTCGTTCAACGGCTGAAGGTGAAACAGGGCATGCACATGGCCATTTAGAGTTTCTTGAGGAGGTTGGAGATCCAGCAACAGGAGAGCCTATTGGCAACACTCAGGCTAATCTCAAAGCTTCCATTATTGGCGAAACCCACGAATATACAGATATGTATCCATCCATGGCGCGCACAGCTCGGGAAGAAGGCTTTGATGAAATTGCTGATTGGTTTGAGACCTTAGCTAAGGCTGAGAAGTCTCATGCTGGCCGCTTTGAAAAGGCACTTCAAACGCTGAACTAATTCATATGTTATGAGGGAATAAGTTGGCTTCAGAGCTTTGTTTTTATTATAAAAGGCTCTTTTTTCCAGCTTTCTAATTCTTTTATACCTTCTTGCCATCTTGGGCTTGATCCAAAGGCTATGTTGATTCCCGCTTTTGCGGGAATCACAGTTTATGGGGGCAGAATGATAGTAAAGAGAAACCTGTGGTACCTGGATATTGCAATAAAAGGCTGTGTCACTGCCCGTTGATCGTTTATGATGACGAGAGAAGACAAAGATATTAAAAGCGAGGCAAAATGAGGGAAGGTAGCTTAGAGGCTCCAATCCGCCACCCATTGGATTGGCAGAACGAAGACTTTTACAATGAGGAAAAGCTGGACGCTGAGCTGAGGCGGCAATTTGATGTTTGCCATGGTTGTCGGCGTTGTTTCAATTTGTGCGATAGCTTCCCAAAGCTTTTTGACCTGATCGATCAATCACCCAGCGGGGAGCTTGACCAGGTAAACAGCGACGGTTTTCTGGCTGTGGCTGATGCATGTACGCTTTGCGATATGTGCTTTATGACAAAATGTCCATATGTGCCACCTCATGAGTTTAACATCGATTTCCCACATCTGATGCTGCGCTATAAAGCTATTCAACATCATAAAGGCGAAACATCGTTTGTCGCCAGCCAACTGACAGAAACCGATCGAAATGGAAAATTGGCTGCCATGATGTCTAAGGTTGTGAACTGGGCAACGGATACGTCAAACCAGTTTACTCGGCCTGTGATTGAGAAGGTGATGCATATTGATCGCCGAGCGGCTATTCCTAAATTTCATTCAAAAACATGCGTGAAGCTTGTGGGTGAACAACCAGTTGAGGTGAATAGGCAGGCACCTGCTTATGGCCGGAAAGCAGCTGTTTATGTTACCTGCTTTGCAAACTATAATAACCCTGACATTGGCTTGGCTGCCAGAAATGTTCTGGCTAAAAATGGTGTTGAAACGCAGTTTGTTTATCCAGAATGTTGTGGTATGCCTCAATTAGAGAATGGGAAATTGGATCGGGTTGCTCAAAAAGCTGAGTCCGTTTCAAAAGCTTTGCAGCCATGGATTGAGCAAGGGTATGACATCATCGCTTTGATTCCGTCTTGCGCTCTCATGCTTAAGTTTGAATGGCCTTTATTACAGCCAAATAATTCAGCTGTCAAAGCTCTCGGGCAGGCTACATTCGACTTGAGCGAATATCTGGTGGATATTGCGAAAAAGGAAGGGCTAGCCCAAGGGCTTCAGCCAATCAGCGGTGGTGTAACCGTGCATATTGCTTGCCACGCTCGAGCTCAAAACATGGGGCAAAAGGCAGCGGATCTTTTGAGGCTAGTTCCTGAGACCACTGTGGAGGTAGTTGAGCGGTGTTCTGGGCATGGTGGATCCTGGGGTATGATGCTTGAGAATTTTGAGGTGGCAATGAAAGTTGGCCGTCCTGCTGCTCGTCAAATTAAGGATAAGGCTACCCAATACGTTGCTTCGGAATGCCCTCTGGCTGGAGCACATTTAGCACAAGAGCTAGAAGCGATGGAGGTGGAAATCAATGTGTCCCATCCAATTGAGCTGTTTGCGAAAGCCTATGGATTTTAGACAATACGGAGGATCAAAATGACTAAATTAAGTATGAACGATATCATGCCTATTGAGGAGTATGGGCAAAAAAGGAATGAGATTCGCCAAAAACTCAGGCCATTTAAAAACGCACGTCGGATTGCCGTTGGCCCTTATGCTACTGTGATGTTCGAGCATTATGACACCATCTGGCACCAGGTGCATGAGATGCTGTATGTTGAAAAGGGTGGCGCTGAACAGATTGCTGGAGAGCTTGAGGCTTATAATCCATTAATGCCAACGTCATCCAGCATTACATTCACTCTGATGTTTGAAATTAATAATCCAGTAAAGCGACTTGAGTTTCTTAAATCTATTTCTCAAGTTGATAGTCATATTTATTTAAACTGGGGAGAGAATAGCTTGCAAGCACACCCAATCGATGAGCTTGAGCGAACGAGAGATGATGGCAAAACATCGGCAGTTCATTTCTTGCGCTTTGATTTTGAGGTGGGATCCAAGCAATCTTTCCTTAGCTATGGTGGTGATGTTTTATTTGCAGTTCGTCATGAGAACTATTTTTATGTAACGGCTTTGTCTAAGAACCTGGTAGAAAGCTTGAAAGAGGGGTTAAGCGGGCACCATTGACAACTTGACTGTGACATTAGCTTACTTATCTCAAACAGACAGAAAATAGCTATGAAAAGCCCGTTACACCTTCTTAGGTGGCAATTTAACTTGAATATGCAGCTCTTTGAGGCGCGCTTCTGCAACAGGTGACGGAGCTTGCATCAGCAAGTCTTGAGCCTGCTGGTTAAGCGGGAAGGCGATAACCTCACGAATATTTGGCTCATCAGCCAGGAGCATCACAATGCGGTCAATTCCTGGTGCGGAACCACCATGAGGGGGGGCTCCAAACTTAAAGGCATTGAGAAGACCGCCAAAACGAGCTTCCACTTCTTCTTTGGGGTATCCTGCAATTTCAAATGCTCTATACATAACCTCTGGTAAGTGATTTCGGATTGCACCACTGGATAGTTCTATACCATTGCATACGATGTCGTACTGATAAGCCTTGATATCCAAAGGATCCGTTGAATTGAGTGCATCTAAGCCGCCTTGAGGCATGGAGAAAGGATTGTGGGAGAAGTCGATCTTTTTGAGATCTTCGTTCCATTCATACATTGGAAAGTCAACAATCCAGCAAAATTCAAAAGCGTTTGCATCAGTGAGGCTTAGTTCTTCGCCCAGTTTCTTTCGGACAGTCCCTGCAAATTTCTCGGCTGTTGCTTTGGGGCCGCAGACGAAAAAGAGTGTGTCACCGGTGGTGATGTTGGTGGCTGTTTTTAGTCCATCAAGGCGTCCTTGATCAAGGAACTTAGCAATAGGGCCTTTTGGTCCTTCTTCAGCAAATGTAATGTAACCTAACCCAGGTGTGCCTTCGCCTCGTGCCCAATCGTTGAGCTTATCAAAGAAACTACGGGGTTGAGAGGCGGTTTGTGGCCCTGGGATAGCGCGAACGATGCTGCCATCTTCTGCAGCTTTGGCAAATACGCTGAAATCTGATTTTTTGAAAATCTCAGTGACATCCGCAATTTTGATTGGGTTGCGTAGATCAGGCTTATCGGAGCCATAGGTGAGCATAGCTTCGTCAAAGGGAATGCGGGTGAATGGGAAAGATGAAACCGTGCGCCCATTAGCAAATTCTGTAAAAACACCATGTAACACAGGTTCAATGGCTGAAAACACATCATCTTGAGTGACAAATGACATTTCAAAATCAAGCTGATAAAACTCTCCAGGTGAGCGATCAGCACGGGCATCCTCGTCCCTAAAGCAAGGAGCGATTTGGAAATAGCGATCAAATCCAGCTACCATCAGTAGCTGTTTGAATTGTTGTGGCGCTTGTGGTAGGGCGTAAAAATGCCCTGGATGAACACGGCTTGGCACCAGATAATCACGAGCACCCTCTGGGGAGCTAGAGGTTAGGATAGGTGTCTGGAATTCCATAAAGCCTGCTTCAATCATTCTGCGGCGTAGGCTTGCAATTACCTGGCTGCGCAAGACGATGTTTTGGTGCAATTTCTCCTTGCGCAGATCTAAGAAACGGTAGCGCAGACGTGTATCTTCCGGGAATTCAGAGTTATTATTCACTTGCAGCGGCAACATATCTGCGGCGGATAAAAGGGTAGCCTCTTCAACTACCAATTCGATCTCACCAGTAGGCATTTTGGTGTTTTTAGTCTCATCTGTTCTCAAAGTTACTGTGCCGACGCAACAAATAACGGATTCATTTTTAACCGACTCAAGCAAAGGAAAACAGGGGCTATCTATATCGACAACGCATTGAGTGATGCCAAAGTGATCGCGTAGGTCAATGAACAATAAATTGCCATGATCTCTTTTGCGATGAACCCAGCCAGAAAGTTTGACTTTTTCTTGGGCATGATTAGCTCGAAGATCGTTGCAATAATGTGTGCGATACGTATGCATGCGTTGTATAACCTTTTTGTGTAGACAATTTCTATATCTCCTTAGCTGATTTTTTAAGAAATTGCTAGGAGGTTCCGCCTGTTTTGATTTATATAAACATATGATGATATGGATTGATTCGAAAAGCAGCCTTGCAAACGTTGTAGATGAGCTATCAAGCCTGGCTAAGAGTGGGCTTGTTCATCTTGCAATGGATACTGAGTTTATCCGTGAAAAAAGCTATTTTGCAGAACTTTGCCTAGTCCAGATGGCCTATGAAGACAAAGCATTTCTCATCGACCCTCTTGTATTAAAACAAGATATTGAGCTGATAAAACCGCTACTCACAGATCCAAACATTATCAAAATTTTTCATTCAGGGCGCCAGGATCTCGAAATATTTTGGCATCATTTTAAAGTAATCCCTGAGCCATTTTTTGATACGCAAGTTGCAGCTATGGCCTGTGGGTTTGGTGAGTCCATCGCATACCATACGCTGGTGGAAGTTTTGCTCAAAACATCCATTGATAAAGGTTCAAGGCTTACAGATTGGAAAATGAGGCCGCTGAGTGAGCATCAAAAAAAGTATGCTCTTGCTGATGTGACGGAGCTGCTTAAAGTGTATCACATTCTTCATCAAAAACTGATGAAAATGCAGCGGATGGATTGGATTAAAGAAGAGACTGAGTTTCTTTTATCGCCTAATCTTTATGAACCTAACCCCGCAACAGCATGGGAAAAAATTAAAGTAAAGCCCCTAAAACCAAGAGCGGCAGAAGCTCTTAAAAGGCTTGCCGCAGCTAGAGAGATTGAAGCCGTAAGGCTTGATATTCCTCGGTCGCATGTAACCAAAGATGAATGGCTTCTAGAAATTGCTCAGGCTCTTCCCGAGCATGTAGATGAGGTTAAGCGCTTAAGAGGTATGTCTTTATCTATCTTTCAAAAAGAATTTGGTGCAAAATTGTTGGCTATTTGTTCGGAGGTTAAAAATATCCCTCAGGCAAGTTTGCCTCGTTCTACTGACTTGAGGGCTGCTGAGCTACCTGTGGCAGGTGCATTAATTGATCTGCTTAAGTTATTGCTTAAGATTATTGGGGATCAAGAAAAGGTAGCCTACAAGCTTTTGGGAAACCGTGGAGATTTAGATGCGCTTGTAAGAACCATAAAAAATCCCTCATTGTCAAAAGATTGCATACTTTTGAATGGATGGCGGTATAGGGTTTTTGGTGAGAAAGCAGTTAAGCTCATTAATGGTGAGAGTGGCATCACCTGGGATGGGAAGAGTGTTCAACTGGTCGACTGGAAAAACTAAAAAATAAACTGATATTACATAGATCCCTTTTGTGGGCTGATAAATAAGCGTTAAATAACTGCGGCCTTCTAAATTAAGTAGAACCTATCTAAATGGTTTTGTATCAATATTATTCAGCTCAATTTCTTCAACTTTGGGGCGAGGCTCGGTATAAGGTTTTCCGTGGGTGATGAAGTGCACCACTTCAGCAATATTAGTGACATGATCCCCGATGCGTTCAATATTCTTTGCCATAAAAAGAACATGGGTGCAGGGGGCAATGTATTGAGGATCGTCTCTCATAAACTCTAAAAGCTCTTTGAGCAGCTGGCCATACATTTCATCAACTTCTGCATCCTGCTTCCAAATTTTGGTGGTCATGACATCATCTAAATTCATGTATGCTTCCAAGACGCCATGAATCATGTTTTGCGTTGTTAATGCCATCTTAGGGATAAGGTGAACAGGATTTACAACATTTGTTTTATTTAAAAAGACAGCTCTTTTAGCTACGTTAGCTGCATAATCTGCAATGCGTTCCAGGTGGCTTGAAATTTTAAGTGCAGCAACAACTTGCCTGAGGTCATGGGCTACCGGTTGTCTAAGTGCCAAGAGGCGGACGGCAAATTGATCAATAATATACTCTCTCTGGTCTACTTCTGGATCGAGCTCAATAACTAAATTAGCCTTATGAGAATCTCTTTCTGCTACTGCCTCAATGGCTCGTGAAAGCTGCTGCTCAACAAGCGCTCCCATATCAACGATAAGGGTTCTGAGCCTTTTGAGCTCGCTATCATATGATTTAACGGTATGTTCTGGATGCATCATTATCCATACCGTCCTGTGAGATAACCTTGCGTCCGTGAATCTTTTGGATCCGTGAAAAACTCCCCGGTGTCACCGCTTTCCACCAATTCACCAGAGTGGAAGAAGGCTGTTTTTTGTGCAACCCTGCCCGCTTGCTGCATGTTATGTGTGACAATTACAATGGTATAATTTTTCCTTAGCTCATCGATGAGCTCTTCAACGGTTGCTGTTGCGATTGGATCAAGGGCAGAACAAGGTTCATCCATTAAAATAACTTCCGGATTAACAGCGATGGCGCGTGCAATGCAAAGACGTTGCTGCTGGCCACCAGAAAGACGTGTTGCTGGTGCATCCAAGTTTTCAGCAACCTCTGAATAAAGCCCAGCTTTTTGGAGGCTATCGATGACAATCGCATCCAGATCGTGTCGATTTCTCGCAATTGAGTGTATACGTGGACCATAAGCAATATTATCGTATATAGATTTTGGAAAAGGGTTAGGCTTTTGAAAGACCATACCAACCCTAGCCCTTAAGTGAACAACATCAATATTTTTATCATAAATGTTTTCTCCGTCAAGTAGTACTGACCCGGCAATTCGTACTTGGGGGTTTAAATCATTCATGCGATTTAGACATCTTAGGAATGTGCTCTTGCCACAACCAGATGGGCCAATAAGTGCGGTGACCTGATTTCGTGGTATATCAAGAGTAACACGAAATAAAGCTTGTTTTTCGCTATAAAACAAGTCGAGGTTCTCAATGGAAAATTTTGGCTTATCATTTCCAGTGATTACGTGGTCTTCAGGCCAGGATGTAAATGGTGATCCTACCATTTTCTTTCAAACTTCCGTCTTAAAAAAACTATGATAGCGTTAATTATGAGTAAAAACAATAACAAGACCAAAGTGGCTGCAGAAGTATTCTCAATAAACCCTCTTGATGGGTTTTTGGCCCATGTAAAAATTTGTACTGGCAACACCGTTGCAGGGTCAAAAATAGATTGGGGTGGATCCACAATAAATGCAACCATCCCAAGCATGAGAAGAGGTGCGCTTTCTCCCATAGCTCGAACAAGGCCAAGAAGGCTTCCTGTTAAAATCCCAGGAAGAGCGAGTGGTAGGGCATGATGAAAAACCATTTGCATCACAGATGCTCCTAGGCCCTGAGCTGCGTAACGGATGCTTTGTGGCACTGTTTTCAATGCTGTCCGGCTGGCAATGATGATAATGGGTAGAATGATTAGGCTTAAGGTCAGACCGGCTGCTAGGGAAGAAGATCGAGGAAATTTTAATATATTTAGGAAAAATGCCAACCCTAAAAGCCCGAAGATAATGGTTGGGATAGCCGCAAGGTTATTGATGTTAATTTCCAATAGGTCAAAGAAGCGATTTTTAGGAGCAAATTCTTCTAAATAAATAGCAGAGGCTATCCCAATTGGAACAGCAACACACATGGCAATAGTAAGAGTCATAATCGAGCCGATGAGAGCGCTAAAAATACCCGCGATTTCAGGCTCTTGTGAATCCCCACCTAAGAAGAATTCATGGTTAAAATCAAAGTGTAGGCGGTTTTGAGAAAGAAGAGATTCGATAGCCTCTACTTGATCATGAGAAAGCCTAAGGTTTGAAATGGGAATTTGCTCATTGGTTAGTTTGTACAATTTATACCAGTGGTCAACAGCATGTGACGCGGTAAATTTAAAGGCTAATGGTGCTTGCTCAATCTGCTTAACGAGCTTATACATTTGTCGGCTAGACTCGGCACTGAGCAATGCTAATAGGTCTTCATGCTCGAGTGTGGGTTGTTTCATAGTGCTATTCAAGCTATAGACAAGCCCATCGTTAATACTGTCTTGGTTTTTTATTTTAACAAGCTCGCTTTTATAAATAGGAAGCGTGACTGTTGTGCGGATGAAAGCAGGCCATCCTTTAATTATGAGTGTTATAAAAAGTATGGTTATCAAGGAAACGGCAAAAAGAATTGATAAAATGCCATATAGTTTAAATCTGTTGCTTGCGGCATGCCTCTTAGCAAGCATTTTGGCAACGCTGACATAGCTTCGTTTTGGGTAAGAAAAATCAGTGGGTTTCATATTTTACCCTGCGATTTTGAACGATTTTAAAGGCAATAAAGTTGAGCATAAATGTCAGTATAAATAACGTAAGACCAAGAGCAAAAGCAGCCAAAGTTTTAGGCGAGTTAAACTCTTGGTCGCCAGTTAGTAATGATACAATTTGGACAGTAACTGTTGTGACTGGTTGAAGCGGGTTAAGCGTTAGATTGGCACTCATACCTGCCGCCATCACTACCAACATAGTTTCACCGATAGCTCTTGAAATGGCAAGTAAGAATGCGCTTGCTATCCCTGGAAAGGCCGAAGGAATAAGCACCTGGCGTATGGTTTCGTCATAGGTGGCTCCAAGGCCTAAAGAACCATCCCGTAATGCCTGAGGCTGGGCATATAAAACATCATCTGCAAGGGAAGAAATAAATGGAATAATCATGACGCCCATAACCAATCCTGCGACGATAGCACTTTCAGTGGCAACATCAATGTCCAAAGAGAGTCCAAGCTTTCGTACAACAGGGGCAACAAAAATGATGGCGAAAAATCCATAAACAACAGTTGGGATGCCGGCAAGCATTTCCAGAATAGGTTTAAGGAAGTGCCTCATTCTTGGTGGTGCGTAAAATGCCATGAAAATGGCGGAGTATAGCCCAATCGGCCCTGCTACAAGCATAGCGATAAGGGTAATAAGGATACTCCCCGTAAACAGTGGCAGAGTGCCAAAGTGGCCATTGGTATCTTCAGTTGAAGCTTGCGGTGACCATTTAGAGCCAAAAATGAATTCTGTGATGGAAACAAAATTAAAAAACTTTATGGATTCAAAAATGATGGAAAGAATAACACCGACTGTAATGAGAACAGTGAAAAGCGTTGCTATTAAAAGGGCTACCTTTGCGATTGTTTCAAGGTAAGCTCGCACTGGTGATTTATACGTTAAAAATGCTTGTCCAGATAAAATTGAGACTAAGCTAATAAGGCTCATTCCAATGTAAGGGTGGCGCACGATAGGCTCAAATTTCAGCAACAAAATTATATTTGAAGAAATAAAGATTGTTAAAAGGCTTGTTACAATGACATTGAATAGGAAAAAGTGCTTTTTATGGCCAATAATGGTTCTGCCATTTTTGAGCCACAACATATGACGTAATTGTGTGGCCAAGGCTGAAAAGAAACTAGTGGCAATTGTGAAAACAAAAATGATCTGAAAGCTAGTCATTTTCGCTGCTTTCAGCAAAATTTGTTAGATCAAGAACCTGCGATTTATTGACAACTCTCTGATGCTGCTCATCATGTTGTTGAGGATTAAGCGGGATTAGCCCCCGACGCCCTAAATATCCAGAAGATCCAGAGACACTGGGAAGAGTAAACTCTATCAAAAATTCATGTAGCTCACTCATGAAATTTTCATGGTCAGGTTTGGCATAAATGTAAAGTGGGCGAGATAAAATATACGATTGATCTTGAATTGTTTCTTGAGTTGGGGCTGTGCCTTCAATCATAAGAGGATGAATCCGATCAAGGTTCTGATCAAGGAAACTATAACTAACTATTCCAACTGCTCCTGGGATCAAATCAACTTTTTGGATAATCATGTTCTCATTGACGCCAACATCAACATAGGCCCCATCTTGTCGGATTTGCTGGCAATTGATTTTCAAAGAAGTTATTTTGCAGACTTCTTTGCAGGCTGGTTTCATAACAAGATCAACAATAGCATCACGTGTTCCTGAAGAAGGTGTTGGCCCTAAAATACGTATGCGTATCCTAGGTAGTTTTTGATCAATGTCAGACCAATAAATATAAGGGTTCTTGATAAGTTTACCACCGATAGGAACCATTTCAGCAAGGGCAAAGAATAATTGTTCTCGAGTTACTGAAAAGTTTTCAATTTTATTGGATAGAGCAAATACCACGCCATCAAAACCTAAGACAATTTCATAGACCGATTTGACACTCCTATTAACACACTGTGCTACTTCGTTTGCAGTAATTTTTCGAGAAGCCGTAACAATGTCTGGATGTTCTGGGCCGATGCCTGAGCAAAATACCTTAAAGCCACCGCCCGTCCCAATACTTTCGATAATGGGTGTTCGACTTCCATCTTGGAAAGAAAATCTCTCCGCAATGGTGGCTGCAAAAGGGTAAACGGCTGAAGAGCCCACCACGCGGATTTGCTCACGCTCAGCAGCCGTAGCAAAATGGACAAATAATGCCGGGTCTATAAGGCATAGACCACAAGTGGCTGTAATATAAAAAAACCATAGCCATAACCGTTTCATTTATGGCATTTTCCTTTTTGTCCTCTATACATATCCTGTTTTTTTTGGTATCGCCGAGTTATCATGCAAAGTCAACCCTAATTAAGGTAGATGCTGGAATATGAATAAAGCCGAAAATACTGACTTTTTAACAGTGAAGCCGACACCTCCTAAGATTACACCTGTGATGGAGCAGTATTTTTCGCTCAAAAAATCTTATTCCGATTGTTTGCTTTTCTTTCGTATGGGGGATTTCTACGAGTTATTTTATGAAGATGCCATCACCGCAGCAGGGGCTTTAGACATTGCGTTAACACGCAGAGGGAAAAATGAGGGTGAAGATATTCCCATGTGTGGAGTGCCATTTCACGCTGTAGATAGCTATTTATCAAAGCTCATCAAGCAAGGTTTTCGTGTTGCCGTGTCAGAGCAACTTCCAAACTCTGTGAGCAAGAAAAATGGCAAAGCACTGTTGCAGCGGGACGTTGTTCGTATTGTAACGCCTGGTACGGTAACGGAAGATACAATCCTAGAGGCAAAAAAGAATAATTATATTGTTTCCATTGCAGGTAGTGATGATACGGGCGCAACATCGACTCTTGCCGTTTGTGATTTGTCGACAGGAGAGTTTTGGCTTGAGTCAGGGGCTATATTGGAAATCCAAGTAGCCTTGGGGCGTCTCGATCCGTCTGAGGTCATTGTCTCGGAGTTGATGAGGAAGATGCCTGAAATTAAGCCTGTCATTGAATCTTTTAAGCAAAGAATTGTTTGTTTAGCTTCATCATCATTTGCGGATGATTTAGGGCAATCACACTTAAAAAGAGTTTTTAACGTTTCACAAATTGAAGGGTTAGGTGATTTTAGCCTTGGAGATTTTAGAGCTATTGCAGGGTTATTAGACTATATCCTAATGACCCAAAAAGGCCAGATTCCTAGGCTTAATCGTCCCATTAAGCGGGCAGCGCAATCGGGTCTTGAAATGGATCATTCAACCCGCCGTAATTTTGAAATAACGCAGACGATTGGTGGTGAGAAAAAAGGAAGCCTACTTTGGTTGATGGATCAAACTTGTACCAGTTTTGGTGGACGACTGTTAAGTGGGCGCTTAAACGCGCCTCTGGCAGATCACGAGGCGATTAATGCCCGATTGGATGCAACTCAGTGGGGATATAATAATGATGAATTGCGTGCAAACTTTAGGGATATACTTTCCCATATTGGTGATATTGAACGTTCTCTTTCAAGGTTAAAACTTGGCAGAGGTGGTCCAAGAGATGTGAAGGTGATCCGTGAGGCTTTAAAATTTTCAGCGCAGATATTTTTCTTTCTTCAAGCTGAAAAGTTACCTCAAATTCTTCATGCGGCATCTCTGGCTTTAGCGGGGCATGACGCGCTAATTATGTATCTAGAATCTGTTTTGGCAGATGATTTGCCGTTTTTAACTAGGGAAGGTGGATTTATTCGAGATGGTTTCAATGACAAGCTCGATGAGTTGAGGCATATCAGGGATCATGGAAAACAACTTATTGCTGCTTTGCAGACAAAATATGTTTCTCAAGTTGGCATTAATACGCTTAGGATTAAACATAACAATTTTTTAGGTTACTATATCGAAGTAGCTTCAGGACATTCAGGCAAGCTTTCACCTGAATTTATCCATCGGCAGACAATGGCTGGTGCCATGCGCTTTACGACAATTGAGCTATCCGAGCTTGAGTCAAAAATGATTGAAGCTGCCGATAAGGCTTTGCAGTTAGAGCTAGGCATTTATCAAGAAATCCTAGAGAAAATTTTTCTTAGTGAAGATACGATTATCAAGGCTTCTCAGGCTCTTGCTGAGCTTGATGTGGCACTTGCTCTTGCTGAGTTAGCGCAGCAAAGGAACTACTCTCGTCCACAGATAACAAATGATCGTCGTTTTGATATAAAAGAAGGTCGTCACCCCATCGTTGAAGCTTGTAGTAGTGGTAGCTTCATACCCAATGATTGCATACTGGAGGCTTTACAAAACCTTTGGCTCATCACTGGTCCTAATATGGCAGGCAAAAGTACATTCTTGCGCCAAAATGGTTTGATGGTCATCATGGCACAAATGGGATCATTTATCCCGGCTAAATCAGCTGTGATTGGTGTGGTAGATAAGCTTTTCAGTCGGGTAGGCGCCTCAGATGATCTGGCTAGTGGGCGTTCAACATTTATGGTTGAAATGGTGGAAACTGCTACCATTTTGAACCGCTCAACGGACCGTTCAATGGTGGTTTTGGATGAAGTAGGGCGAGGTACATCGACCTTTGATGGTATGTCCATCGCCTGGGCTGTTGTGGAGTATTTGGGAAACAAGATTAAGCCTCGCTGTTTGTTTGCAACACATTATCACGAATTAACCCAATTGAATGGCCAAGTGGCCGGCCTTGCTTGCTATACTGTTAAAATCAAGGAATGGAATGGTGAGATTTTCTTTTTGCATGAGATACAATCTGGGCAAGCCGATCGTTCTTATGGCTTGCATGTTGCGTCTCTGGCTGGATTACCAAGGGATGTTATGATAAGGGCTAAAGAAATCCTGAGAAAATTAGAGGCAGAGAAAAGGCGCCAGAACCCTTCCAAAGAGGAGGAGCCTTTGCCGCTGTTTGATCAACCTGAACATTTCAATGAGGTGCAGGCAAAGCATCCAGTTATTGACGCCATTGAAAAATTATCATTGGATCAATTAAGTCCAAAACAAGCTTTAGACTATTTGTATGAGTTTAAACAGCTTTTGGCAAAAAAGGGGTAAAGGCTCTTGGGGGTTTTCAAAGCTACATTTGTAGTCGGATTTTTCACACTGGTGAGCCGGTTGGGTGGTTTTGTCCGTGATGCTCTTATGTTGAGTATTATTGGGGTTGGCCCAATTATGGATGCCTTTATTGTTGCTTTTAAGTTTCCAAATTTTTTCCGGAGAATTTCAGCTGAGGGTGCATTTAGCTCTGCTTTTGTGCCTATTTATTCTGGGCTTCAAGCCAAAGAAGGAAAAACCATAGCGTTTGAATTTGCTAAACAAGCATTCGCGATTATGGGGATTATCCTGCTCATTTTTGTTGCTTGTTTTGAGATTTTTACACCGCAGCTCATGCGTGTCTTTGCTCCAGGCTTATTGGAAACCCAGGAGCGTTTTCAAATGGCTGTGGATTTTACACGCATCACCTTTCCTTACATTTTATTCATCTCACTAGCCTCGTTGATGGGGGGCGTTTTAAACAGTTTGGGAAAGTTCGCAGCTTGGTCTGCCGCTCCTATTTTGCTCAATGTCATTATGATTGCCTCTATGCTTTTGTTGGCACCATGGGTGGGTGGCCATGGAGTAGCGCTTGCGTGGGGTGTTTTTATCTCGGGGGTGGCTCAATTTGTTTTGCTTTGGATTAGCTTGTATCGAAACCGGCATGTTATGATAATTGTAAAGCCTCAGTTAACTGAGAACATCAAGATACTTTTTCGCAAGATGGTTCCAGGAATCATTGGTGCAGGGGTCTTTCAGATTAACGTTTTTGTTGATATGTGGATCGGATCTTTTCTGGCTGTTGGCGGTTTAACATACATTCATGTCGCTGATCGATTAAATCAGCTGCCTTTAAGTGTGATTGGTATTGCCATCAGTACAGCCTTTTTGCCAACGTTGTCTGGTCTATTTCAAACAGGTAAGCAACAAGAGGCCACTCAGGAATTGAGGCGGGCTATTTCCTATGCCATGCTTATGACTGTGCCTGCTGCAACAGCTTTGTTTCTGCTGAGCTTACCGATAACAAAAGTACTTTTTCAACGAGGTGCTTTCACAATGGCTGATTCAATAGCAACCGCTCATACCATTGAGGCCTTTGTTATTGGTTTACCAGCCTATGTGCTTGCAAAAGTACTTTCTACAGGTTTTTTTGCAAGACAGGATACAACCACGCCTGTCATTGTTGGCATTATCTGCGTTGTGGTTAATTTTTGTCTGAATCTTTTGTTTATGAAACCATTGGCACACGTTGGAATTGCATTAGCAACCACCATTTCTTCCTGGGTGAATGTTACGCTGCTAATTTTGATGTTAAAGCGTTCAAAGATTTCACTTTTAGATAAAATGATGAGAATGACATTAGTGAAAATCTTGATTTGTTGCATAGCAATGGCGGCTGTTCTGCAACTGATATACGCTAAGATTAAAACACATATTGTGGATTGTTTTGGCGTTGTTCCTTGGATTTTATTAACGATTTTAATAGCTATTGGAATGGTTGTGTATTTTTCAAGTGCGCATTTGGTTCGATTAATTTCATTCACTGAACTGCTAGCAATATTAAGACGGAGAAAGTCATGAAAAGGATACTGTCTGGGATTCAACCAACCGGGGCTATTCATATTGGGAATTATTTAGGGGCGATCAAAAATTGGGTTACCTTTCAAACTCAGTCTGAGACTTTGTTTTGTGTGGTTGACCTCCATGCCTTAACCACAGGTTACCCAGGCGCTGCTGAGATGCAAAATAATGTACGAACCATGGTTGCCTGTTATATAGCTTGTGGAATTGACCCCAAGAAATCGTCTGTCTTCGCGCAAAGTGATGTTCCTGGACATTGTCAGCTATCTTGGATTCTTGGGTGCATTACACCGCTTGGTTGGCTTAATCGTATGACGCAATTTAAAGATAAGGCTGGGAAGAACAAAGAAAATGCCAGCCTTGGTTTATATGGATATCCTGTTCTGATGGCCGCAGATATCTTGCTCTACCAGGCGACCCATGTTCCTGTTGGCGCTGATCAAAAGCAGCATCTTGAATTGGCTCGCGATATAGCTACGGCTTTTAACCGAGAAGTTGGAGAGGACTTTTTCATAATTCCGGAACCATTTATCCAAGGTGTTGCAACCCGTGTGATGAGCCTGCGTGATGGTGCTGACAAAATGAGCAAATCAGATCCTTCAGATTATTCACGTATATTGTTGACAGACGATATGGATGTTATTGCACAAAAAATTCGCAAAGCTAAAACTGATAGCGAGCCAATACCAGATACGGTTGAAGGACTGGCAGATAGGCCAGAGGCACAAAACCTTATTCAAATTATGGCAAGCCTTGAGGAAACAGAAGTTGCTGATGTTTTAGCCCGGTACGCTGGAGAGAGCTTTTCCTTGTTTAAGCAAGCGATGATCGAAACTCTTCATTCAACCATTCTTCCTATTGGTCAAAAAATGCAAGAAATCTTAGCGGCTAAAGATTACGTGGACCAGGTGTTAAAAGATGGAGCTGAGAGAGCAAATGATATTTCCCAAAAGACAGTTCAGCAAGTTTATCAGCTTATTGGGCTCAGAAAATAACCAAATAATCTGACTTGTCGTTATTACGATGCTTAGTATATCTGTGCGCAGTTTGTAACGTTGAAGCATCTTTCCTCAAAGTGGGATTTAAGAGAGATAGTGCGAAGATTATTTGTTAATCAGTATTGAAATCGTGTGTGGGTGTAAGTATAGTAACTCTTTATTTTATAAGGATTTAGAAAAATGAAACGCCATACATTCGTTATAACTTTTGCTGTACTGTCATCAACTTTATGTCAAGCAGCAATTCCATCAGTTGGGGTCGCTAACCAAGACTTAATAGATTTTGGTGCTCGGGAGAAATTTTCTGGCGTAAAGCAGTTTAGGGGGAATATCTTGAATCGTAGTGGTGGTGCCCAATGGCGTGATTGCTCAGCGGTAAAAGTTATTGGCAATCAGGGCTTTTCAACTTATCTAACCGCTGCTCATTGTTTTAAAAACGTGAGTGAGATTTTCATGGATCATGCTCCTGTGCATTCATATTTTATTCACCCTCTTTATGAAACAGATCCCCGCTATGATATAGGTGCGTTTGCTATTAAAGGTGAGTCATCGGAGGCTGAATACTTACTATGGCAAGGCTCACATGATGATTTATTCATTTCAACGCTAATTTATAGTGGTTATGGTGTTATGGAAGGCAATACCATACCGCTACGGCAAGCTGGCTATGTTTCGGTCCATCGGATCGAAGATGGCATTCGATTAGAATTTAAAGGTGCGACGGCTAAGGGCCAGGTATCGATTCATTCAACAACAAGTGGGGATAGTGGCGGTGGTTTGTTTATTGAAGATAAAGATGGAGCCCAACGGCTAGTTGGTATTCTTATCGCTGATGCACCCGCAAAATCTCATATTTTTACATCGCTTAGCACACTTATTGACGAAAATTTTCGAAACCTTATATCAAAAGTTTTCTCTTCTGCCTTTGAAAAGCCCTATACCCACAAGGACCTTAGCAAAGAAGCCTATGCTATGTATTTACCTCCTGAAGAAATGAAGCGCAAAATCGTTCAGGTAGAAGGTCAAGCAGGACGAAAACATGCGCTTGGGGCAAAATACGCTCTAGATTTAGCAGCTACGCAAGGCGATGAAAGGGCTCAAGAGTGGGTTGAAAAAGCGGCTAACCAAGGTCATGCTCCTGCGCAAAGTATGTTGGGGGAAATGTATGCCGAAGGCATAGATTGTTCTCAAAGTTATGTAAAAGCCGTAGAGTGGTATGAGAAAGCGGCTAACCAAGGTTATGCTCCTGCGCAGCACTCTTTGGGCAAGTTGTATTTTAATGGTCGAGGCGTTGAGCGAGATTATGTAAGAGCCCGAAAGTTGTGGGAGAAGGCGGCTAGCCAAGGCAACGCTGATGCGCAGGACTCT